>JAYOVN010000103.1:778-5870 GCA_038151515.1 Gammaproteobacteria bacterium
TATATGTGTCCTGCCTTCCCCGGGGGCTAACCCCCGCACCGCTCGTCCGCCCCCGGGGTCGCCCTCCCCCCACCCCTGGGGGGGGGGGTAGCGCGACCATTTTTTCGGTTGGAAAAATACTTCCGCTCAGCTAAGGCAGCGGCGCGTACCTTGCCGCGGCCCCTAACTCCCTTCGTTTATATGTGAACGCTTTTTTCGGCTTAGCTTAGAAAACCCTTTCGTTATGTTATATCGTTGGCGTCACCGCAATCTCATGCGGAGACGCTATTTCAACGCCAAACTTTAATAAGGGACTAACATGGCCAATCTGACCTTCATGAACCAAACAATCTTCGACCATGGCGCCAGCACTCAACTTGGTCAGGTTTTGGCCCAGCACGGTATCCGGCGCCCCTTGCTGTGCACAGATAAGGGCTTGGTCAATCTCGGCATGGTTACCGACCTAGTTTCTCATCTCGGCAATGACGCAGCCCTAACCATTTTTGATGGCACCCCAGAGAACCCCACACAAATGGCGGTGGAAGATGCTGTTGAGCTGTATCGCGCTTCTGGTTGTGACGGTGTTGTCGCCTTGGGCGGCGGTTCATCAATGGATTTGGCCAAGGCTGTTGCTCTTGCAGTCACCCATGAAGGTGACCTGCTGGAATACACTGCCGGCTTGGGCGGCGCCAGTAAGATCGGCACCGTCGCACCACTCATCGCCATCCCAACCACATCGGGGACCGGTAGCGAAGTGTCTTCGGGCGCAGTGATCATCATGAAAAACGGCGAAAAACTGATTCTCGCCAGCCGTTTTTTGGTACCTGCCACCTCCATTTGCGACCCGGAACTCACACTCGGTCTTCCACCGTTACTGACCGCAGCCACTGGCATGGACGCCATGACTCATTGCATTGAGGCACTGCTGTCGCCACAAATTAATCCGCCGGCTGAAGCGGTTGCCTGTGATGGTATTGAGCGTGGCATTCGCGAAGGCAATCTGATCAAGGCCGTGAAGGACGGCGCAGATCGAGATGCCCGCTGGCATATGATGATGTCGGCTGCGGAAGGCGCCATGGCATTTAGCAAGGGTCTGGGGTCCGTGCACTCAATGAGTCACGCCTGCGGCGCGGACCAAAATCTAAGATTGCATCACGGCACCTTGAACGCGGTCATTCTA
Organism: Gammaproteobacteria bacterium; assembly: GCA_038151515.1. Taxonomy (GTDB): domain Bacteria; phylum Pseudomonadota; class Gammaproteobacteria; order Pseudomonadales; family Azotimanducaceae; genus UBA4421. Next base: position 1,938 of record JAYOVN010000103.1, read on the forward strand.
CCCACCATTTTGGACTTCAACCGCGATCACGTTGGCGACAAGTACCAGCGCCTAAACGCGGCCATGGGTATCGCCGCCGACGCTAATCCGTCGGACTTTATCCGGGACTTGAATGCGGAAATTGGGCTGCCCGCCAATCTGTCGGAAATGGGGGTAAGCCCCGAAGCCATACCGGACTTAGCCAGCCACGCGGCCAAAGACGTCTGCACTTTCACGAATCCTCGCCCGTGTTCCGCAGAGGAATACGAAGGATTGTTTGAAACAGCCATGGCCTAAATCTAACCGGGGCCATACTCTCTATCGCCGGTCTCATGGAGACCGGCACCAGCCTGCAAACTTGCAGGCTGCCTCTTTCTGGAGTGCATTTCCGGGGTGCCGTCTCTAAACCTCGGGTTAAGCGATCTAACGGCTTCTGAGCCCAGCTTTCTTTTCGCTCGCTGGACAGTCACAGTCAGCTGGACAGGTCCTTCTGGGCCAAAAATACGTCGCGAAAACCTGCGTAAACCACCAAGCTACAGAATCTGATCGCACCCAGGAGAACCCATGCTCAAAATCTCACTACTACTCACGACCGCTTTTTTATTTGGTTCCCTTGCCCAAGCCAACCCGGGCAAGGTCGTATTTAAAAGCGAGGTCGCCGGTAGCGACCTGCCCTTCAGTGATGCAGTGCTCACCGGCAGCACCCTATACATTTCCGGCAAGGGCGGTGTGATCCCAGGCACTCGAACAGTACCCGAGGATCCAAAAGAAGAAGCCCGACTGCTCATGGAAGATTTCAAAGCAACGCTGGCTCGTGCTGACATGACCATGGACGACCTCGTGTCTGTCACCATCTACTGTCCGGACCTCAGCCTCTACGCGGACTTTAACGCCGTCTATCGGCAGTACTTTAAGGGTGACTTCCCGCCTCGAGCCTTTGTCGGCTCTGGCCCACTGCTGTTCGGCCTGCGTTTTGAAATGCAGGGCATCGCTGTCAAAACCCCATAGCAAATCGCTCTGGAGGACAAGTTGCCAAGCCCCTCGTCTGTGGGATGATGACTCCACCCCGTTCACAGGCAGAGGACCAGAACATGAAAGCAGCCATCATGCGCAACGCCCAAATCGTCGTCGATGACATGGCCATGCCGGAACCCACAGAGGGCGAAGTGCTGGTCAAAACCTTGGCCTGCGGCATCTGCGGTTCGGATCTGCACGCCCTGAAGCACGGTCACGACATGGTGCAAACCTCCATAGAAACCGGCGGCTCCTTTGTTATGGATCTGACCAAGGACATTGTCATGGGCCATGAGTTTTGTGCCGAGGTGCTGGATTACGGCCCCGGTACCACGGGGGCTTTAAAGCCGGGCACCCGGGTTTGCTCGTTTCCAACCACCATACACAACGGCGCCCTCAGCACGGTTGGCTATTCCAATGCGGTGCCCGGCGGCTATTCGGAAAACATGGTACTGACAGAGTCCATGCTGCTACCTGTGCCTAATGGCCTGTCTACTGAACACGCAGCCCTCACTGAGCCGATGGCCGTGGGCTTGCACGCTGTGCGGATGGCCAATCTGGACAAATCGGAAATACCCCTGGTAATCGGCTGCGGCCCTGTGGGTCTGGCGGTAATTAGCGCCCTGAAACAAGCGGGTGTCGGTCCCATCATTGCCGTGGACTACAGCGCCAAGCGGCGAGAACTGGCGGAAATGATGGGTGCGGATACCATTGTGGATCCGAGCAGCGCGTCGCCATACAGCGCTTGGACAGACATCGCTAAATACGACGTCAACGGTAACCTGATGCCAGTGGAACCTTTTTCGGGCCAGTCCTTTCGGCAAGGGGTTTTCTTTGAGTGCGTCGGGGTTCCAGGCGTGCTTGACCAAATCATGGCCGGAGCACCGAGAGGCTGCCGTATCGTCGTGGTTGGCGTTTGTATGGAGACCGATCAGATCCGCCCCCTTATCGGCATTAACAAAGAACTGAATCTGCAGTTTGTTTTGGGTTATCAGCCGGAGGAATTTGCCGAGACCCTACACAACATCGGCGAAGGCAATGTTGATGTGTCGCCGCTAATCACGGGCACTGTGGGTTTGCATGGGGTTGCCGATGCTTTTGAGGCCTTGGCTGATCCGGAGGTGCACGCAAAAATCTTAGTCGACCCGACACAAGTGGATTAACACTACGGGACGATGACCCGCTTAACGTTGAACTACTAGCCGCAGCTTGAGGCCCGCCATGACCATGACAACAGACCATCGAATCCCCAGTGCCCTGGCAGGCTACGACGTGCTGCTTCGCAACAAGCGCCAAGACAGCAACGCATCTGGCGAGGGCAACAAAACCGTGCTGTTTGTCCACGGTGCAACCTACGGCGCCACGGACACTTTTGATTACGCCATCAACGGTCAGTCATGGATGGATCTCATGGCCGAACAAGGCTTTGACACGTGGTGCTTGGATCTGTTGGGCTACGGCCAGTCGGACCGTCCCAGCGCAATGGACGAGGCGCCGACCAACTACTCGCCCTTAGTGGATACCGCCCACGCGGTTTTGGAGGTGAAAAATGCTGTCACTCACATTCTGCATAGCCGCAACATTCAACGACTCCATTTAATCGGCTACAGCTGGGGAACTGCCATCTGCGGCAGCTACGCGGGTCAGCACCCGAGCAAAGTAGACCGTCTCGCGCTCAGCGGTGCTTTGTGGATCGAAGGACTCGCGCCAACGGGTAAACCGGCAAGTACTCTTGGGGCTTACCGGACTGTCTCCGTGGAATCCATGATGACGCGATGGGCCACTGGGCTGGACGCGCATGAAATCAACAACTTGGTCAGCGAAACGGAGCGCCTGCGTTGGTGCCAACACACCGCCAGTTGTGACCCCACTTTCGAGGACACTGGGTTACTGCGCGCACCCACCGGCGTCATGAAGGACTACAGCCAGTGTCGGGAAACCGGCGCTGACTGGTACGACCCCAGCCGAATTCGTTCGCCCGTACTGATCATTGTCGGAGACCGAGACGTGGAAACCACACCGGCTCAAGGGCAGCGGCTGTTTGAGCGTCTAACCCATGCACAAACCAAACAGATTACGGTGATTGGTGAGGGTACCCACTCGCTGCTGCTGGAAAAGCATCGCCATCAACTGCATGCCGGAGTCAGCGACTTTCTCCAGGGTTAGGCTGGCCTAGTTCGCAATCAACAGAAGTTCAGCGCTCCTGCCGCCTAGAAGCCCAGGCGCCCAACCCAACAACCAAGCAGCCCGAACCGTCTAAATAAGTGTTATGCCACGCGAGAGCGTTGCATCTGAAGCCAATATCCCGAACCATCAACACTTTCAAATCAGGGAGTCAGAAAATGAAAGTAGGCATCATTCCGATCAACATCGGCGTGCAATCGGCGGATCAAATCGTGCAAACCGCTCAGCTGGTGGAATCATTGGGCTACGAGTCAGTTTGGACTTTCGAGCACGTGATTGTGCCGGTGAACTACGATTCCAAATACCCCTACAACAAATCCGGCAACATGGGCGCAGCACCGGAAACCAACTTTGTAGACCCCCTGATCGCCCTATCTGCGGTAGCGGCGTCCACCAAGACTCTACGTCTGGCCACGGGTGTGAACATTCTTTCCCAAGTGAACCCGATCTACATGGCCAAACAGGCCGCCAGCCTGGACTTTTTGTCCAACGGCCGGTTCATGCTGGGCGTGGGCATCGGCTGGCTGCGGGAAGAGTTCGATGCCTTGGGTGTGCCTTTCGAGCGCCGCGGCGCGCGGTTTGACGATTACGTGGCAGGCATGCGCAAAATCTGGTCTGGTGACGTGGTAGAGCACGAAAGCGACTTTATTTCTTGGAAAGGGTTCAAGAGCTACCCCCTTCCTATTCAAAACCCTTTCCCGGTGGTCATGGGCGGCGTCAAAGGTAAGATTTTTGAGCGCACGGCCCAGTTGGGTA
>JAYOVN010000104.1:0-5853 GCA_038151515.1 Gammaproteobacteria bacterium
CTTCTTACACTGAAACAATTGCGCATGTTACAACGTAACTTATTTGGACTCAAAAATGCCGAAACGCCTTAGCCAACTGCTCACCGTGACGATGGTCTGCGCCACCTGGGCGATGACCTTGATGTCGCCCACTGTCGCCAGTGAAGCTGAGGAAATTAGCTGGCAAGATTTGGTGCCGCCAATTGAGGAAACGCTGTTTCTCAATGATCAGGTCGACCTTGGAGAGCAAGTCCGTACCGAGTTGAATAACAAATCCGTCCGCATCCCTGGCTTTCTGGTTCCAGTAGATTTCGAGAATCGGCAGGTGGTTACCCGGTTCCTCATCGTGCCCTACTTTGGCGCTTGCATACACGAACCGGCCCCACCGCCCAATCAAACGATCTATGCCGAGTTTGAGCCCGGCTATAGAGTCGAAAGCTTGTGGGATCCCTTCTGGTTTGAAGGCACGCTGACCGCCTCAAAAGTTGAGGAAGAACTAGCAACTGCCTCGTACACGCTTCGCGCAGATAAGATCGAGCCTTACGTTTACTAAGTCCTTAACACTGGCAACGAGTTGTCGCTGCCCAGAGTTTGTCGGTTAGATGGGTGATCTGCACTCGAAGTTACGGGATAAAAATGACCGAATGTCACCTCAAGCTCAAGAGGGCCTCTAATTTCTATCAACCATGTCCTTGTCCAGTCGGCGCCAAGTCAACAAGAAAAACAGGGAACTTGCCGCATACAACAGCGCCATGATGACCATGGCTGACTGGAGGCTCTGGGCGTAAACCGCTCCGCAGACATTCTGCAGGCTCTCGCCTAGCTCACCGATCGCACGGGGATGGCACTGATTCCTTGCCAGTTCCTCCGCCGCGACACCAAGCTCCGCTATGCCGTTGACAAAGAAAATGTCGGACATGAAGCCAATGAACAAAGGCCCACAGCCGTAACCAATCAGATTGGCAATGAACAGCAGTACCGCGGTTGCGGTCGCCCGCACACGCATGCTTACCACACCCTGACCGATGGTGTACTGGGCGGCAATGTACCCGTACTTAACGAATCCGGCGATGATCAAGCCCATGGCGGCAAAAAGTAGGTTGTCCGTCGTAAAGGCAAAGACGTAAAAGGGTACCGACAAGGCTAAGCCTAGCCCCGGCACCCAAGCGATTGCACCGGGATGTTTTTTGTAAAGTTTGGTAGCGAGCCATCCGGTAGCAAAAGTGCCGATAGCCGATGACAGCGATACCGGGGCGTTAATCCAAATTGCCGCTTCACCGGTTGTAATTTCATGAGCGCGGACGAGGAAGATGGACTGAAACGACGAAATTCCGTAGCCACAAAACGCGGCAACCGTGGCCCCAGCGGTCATCCACCAGAAGGCAGGCTTAGTCATCAGTTCACGGATCGCCTCGCGCAGTTCCACCGGCTCTTTTGATTGGGCTCCCTTCGGATCGGTAAAACCCCGCGGCGGTTCTTTGACCGTCAGTTTAAACACCACGGCAATCAAGATGCCGGGCAAACCCACGACAAAAAACGCCGTTCGCCAGTCGAAAACATCGGTTACCCAACCACCGATAAGGTTCGCAAACATCGTGCCTAGGGTTACGCCCATGGAGTAGACGCCCAGAGCCTGAGATCTGTCACGGGGCGCATAATAGTCTGCAATCAACGAATTAGCCGGCGGTGTACAGCCAGCCTCGCCGATACCCACACCAACGCGACACATCAACAGAATCCAAAACGCGCCAATGGTTACCGAACCGATGGTGACGTCGGTTGCAAGCCCGCACAGCACGGTCATAAGAGACCAAAGGGCAACACAGACGGTCATAATCCATACTCGGTGAGCGGCATCTGCATAGCGCGCCAACGGAATACCCACGATGGTGTAGAGAAGGGCAAAACCAAACCCAGTCAGCAAGCCAAATTGGGTATCAGAAATACCCAGTTCCGGCACCAGTTCAGGCCCGACCACAGCCAGCAGGCCGCGGTCGACAAAGTTCATAATATAAATAAGGGTCAGGGCTGAGAGGACATAGGTTCGATAGGGTTTGGTGCCGTAACCTGTATTTTGATCTGGGCCTTCACCTTCTCCCGAGTTAGGTCCGGCTGAATCTTCGTTTTTATTACTGCTTAACCCAAACATATATATCCTGTGTTCCTTAAATAATAGCCAAGTGCCTTGAACCTCGAACAGACCTGCGGCCCGTCGGTACACGGGCCTTCACCACGCGCGAATAAGCGATGCCATTGAGACCAACATCCGCAACTTGTCTCGATCGACGTCGAGTCGAAACATTGCGAAGTCGGGTGCGGCAGTCCCCTGAGAGCCCTTAAGCTTACCGTAGTTACTGGCTAGTGGCGCTAGTTCTTGCCGATAAGAACCCGGATTCGCCCATGCCCCTCTGCGCGTCCCCTTCCGAGACTGAGTGACCGCCTAGGGTGCCTCAGATTTCTTGCACTGTGTTGTGTGGTGGGTAACTCGTTAAGCACGCAAGACCTTGGATACAGGCCGTCAAAACTGAGGCGTGAGATAGCTAAAATAATGCTGGGAAACATTTTCGATACGAATCGATCAGACGTCAGCACCCGCAATGAGTGGTCGCCTCTGAACACATGCCAGACCGGCAATTGATCCAGATAAAAGGTGGTCGGACGCTGATCCGACAGGATCAGCGGTGTCTCCCGGTTCGAATAGATCAGTCGTCAGCACCCGCAATGAGTGGTCGCCTCTGACGACATGCCAGACCGGAAATTGATCCAGACAAAAGGTGGTCGGGACGGCAGGATTTGAACCTGCGACCACTTGGCCCCCAGCCAAGTGCGCTACCAGACTGCGCTACGCCCCGAGTGGCGGGCATGATAGCTCATGCCTTTGCCCTTCGAAAGTTCCTTAAGACAGTTATTGCAAGGCGCTGTCAGGCACCCAATTGCCATGAGCGCCGTAAGGTACCCGGAATGGCAGCTCCACCGTTGCCACTGGCGGCGCGCCAAAATTCTGGGCATCCACGATAATCAGCCGCGACTTGCCGGTGGTTTCACTGTGCACCAGACTGACCACCCAGCCTTCGTCTTCCGACGATCCATTGGCCGCTGGCACGAAGACCGGCTCGGCGCCTCGTGTCCCCTCCCCTAAATCGTGCTCGGCGCAGCTGCCGCTTTGCAGGTCGTATTGGTAGAGCTTAGGACCGTAAACAGGTTCCTCGCTATTACCTTCGCCATCCAGTGCCATAAGATAGCCAAAGCGGGACTCTTGACCCACCAATGAATCGTTAACGCGCCCGAAATCTGCCGGCCGATCATCCACTGGCTGTTCTGAAACCGAGCCGCGGTTAAGGTCGATCTGCCAGCGGTGCAGTCGAGACACCTCGGAGTAATCGCCGGAATCGGCGCCAAAGGCCGAGTTCTGGCGGGAAACGTAAAGCGTGATCACCCCATCCTTGTCCCACGCGTTAACTTGGTGAAAAACGTAGCAAGGGTCTATTTCGAACCAACGAACATCGGCGCCGCTGCCATTTCGGGGCATAACGCCCAGCCTGGCACCACTTTCCCGTTTAAAGCGGAACGGGATACCCGTGGCCAGCAGATCCAGATCTAAGGCCAACGGCAAATCCATAAAAACAACATAATTTTCAGTGATGTTGAAGTCGTGCATCATCACCATTTGCGGTAGCTCAACACCTTCGATTTGCTTGAGCTGCCCATCTGCACCAATGCGGATGTAGTTCAAATAGGGCTGGGCAAAATTGAAGTAGCTAAAAGCCAAAAGCTCTCCGGTGATCGGACAGACCTTGGGGTGAGCAGTCATGGAACAGGTCAGCGCTTCGTCATAATTTTCGCAGCCAAGGGTATTCAGCTCACCATCAATACGCCAAGGCCAGTGGGCTTCTTCTAGGCAAAGTATTTTTTTGTTGTGGGCGACGATGTGGGTATTGCCCTTACCCCGCCTTAGGTCTCCCAGCCCTGCGCCCGGATCTGCCAATGGGTCAGTGATATCCGGTGTTTGTATGAATCGGTTTCGGTACCACTCGGCTTTACCGCCACTCAGCCGTATGCCGTGAACCATGCCATCGCCCAAAAACCAGTGCTCTCCCTGCCCTGATTTTGGGTTTGGCCCAGTGCGTAAATACACACCGCTCAGTTCGGGCGGAATGCTGCCGGTCACACTCAGTGACGTTTCGGTGCGCTCTTCGATAAGGGGACTCCAATTACCTCGAAGGAACCATGGGTTGGTGCTTTCTGTGTGCTCTGCCATTTTTATTATCCTTCTTTGCGAATAAGCTTTGCGTTCACTCGGTTAGCTACGTAACCGAAATACCGGATCGGGGAAAAGGGCTAGTCGTACTCGGACTTCTGCCGCTACCCACAAACCATTGTGCTGAGTCATGGAGACCCTGAGCCGCCTTTTTTTGCCGCGACGAGTCGTGATTTCATAGTCGCACCGGGTCACAGGCCCCGAGAAAAAACCCCGCCGCTTAGACAATTTACTGCTCCGGGTTCTAAGCAGTCGTATCGGATAGGCATCTTCGCCGTCGTGTACAAACGCACCGGTGTAACACTGTGGCGTGAACATCAGCCCAGAAATTAAGTCGGTCCCGCTGGGTTTTGGCAGGGTCTCGAATTCAGCGTCGCGCCCCTCCAAAAGTTGGGTGTTATCTGCGCCCATAATCACGACCTTGTAGTCTTCGTCCTTACTTTCACTGCGAACCAAATAACTCTGGGTTTGGGGCCGTTGATCAACCCAAATACCACTGGCGGCAAAGGTGCCCTCCCAGTTGTAGTAGGCGTTTAACGATTGCGAGGTCAGAAAGCGACCAAGCACGCCATAGCGTTCATCGGTGTGAAAAACACTCAGGTCTAGATCGCCGGCAACAATAGGACCCATGCGCGCCTCGTAGGCAAAAACTGCGGCTTGGGGTGGTGATGGCGAGGCTGAAGCCCCCGGATATGCCAGGGCGGAACTGGCTAGAAGACCCAGTGCGGCAGATAGGCGCAACAGCATCATGGAAAAGGCTGGAAGGCGAAGATCCTGTGTTAAGTGAGGGAAGAAGTGAACGCAGGTTGATGATAGGAACTTAGCGACCATGGTTGGGAGCGCTTAGCCAGTGCTCAGGCTTTCAGCTCACGCAGCAGGTCTTCCAGTTCTGTAATCATCTGTTTGACTAAAATACTGGACTGAGTGCGATCTTCTTTAGCGCTTTCGCCTACCAAGCGCTGTCGCGCTCCGCCAATGGTGAATCCATGTTCGTATAGCAGGCCTCGGATCTGACGCACAATGATGACGTCTTGACGCTGATAATAGCGGCGATTACCGCGCCTTTTCATAGGCTTTAGTTGGGGGAACTCCTGTTCCCAATAACGCAGTACGTGGGGTTTTACGTCACAGAGGGCGCTGACCTCGCCGATGGTGAAATAACGCTTGCCCGGAATGGCCGGCAACTCATTATTGTTCGTCGTCTCCAGCATTCTGGTCTAATCCTCTGCCACAGCCGAGGCGGTGTCACCCGAGTAGGCTTCCACCCGGGACTTCAGCTTTTGCCCCGGCCGAAAGGTCACCACACGACGCGCACTGATGGGTATTTCTTCGCCGGTTTTCGGGTTGCGGCCAGGCCGCTCGCCTTTTTCGCGCAGATCAAAGTTTCCAAAACCCGACAACTTCACCTGCACATTGTTTTCTAAGGAATCCAAAATCTCGTCAAAAAACAGCTCAACGATTTCTTTTGCTTCGCGCTTGTTCAGCCCTAGCTCATCGAACAGTTGCTCGGCCATCTTGGCTTTTGTCAGTGCTCCCAATGCCTGTCCCCAGTATCCAATTTCACTCGATAGGTCTTATTTTAAGCTCGTTTTTAAGGCCGCTTTTGAGCCCACTTT
>JAYOVN010000105.1:0-5720 GCA_038151515.1 Gammaproteobacteria bacterium
ACGATCACATCCCAACCAATGGACTTATTGTTTTTGATGTCGTAGCAGGCAAAGGCTGTCATACAGGCCAACATTGCCCAGTTACCCGGGAAGGCTCCGCCCTGATATCGCATCTCGGCGACGGCTGCGGTAATGGTGCCGTCTTTCTTAGCACCCATCTTGACGTCAATGGAGGTAGACGAGGTTGGACCAGTGGCCCGGAATACTTCGTCACGGCCCATCACAAGCTTCACAGGACGATTTGCTTTACGTGACAACGCCAACGCAACCGGCTCTGCCCAAACGTGGGTTTTACCGCCAAATCCGCCACCGATCTCCGATGAGGTGACTTTAAGTTTTGCTATGTCGAAGCCGAGCAAGGATGCGCAGACATTGCGGAACACAAAGTGGCCCTGGGTAGTAACCCACAGTTCTGCGGTACCGTCAGGGTTAACCGACGCCAAACACGCGTGTGGCTCAATATAACCTTGGTGGGTTTGTTCCGTTTTGTAGGTTTTTTCAACAATCACGTCTGCTTCAGCAAAACCCGCATCCACATCGCCATAACCCATTTGCGTACGTGCCGAGATATTCGACGGTTTGGTCGGCGCTGGCTCCACACCCCGGGTAATGATGCGATCATGGATCACTGGAGCCGATTCCAGCATCGCTTCATCTACGTCGGTCACATGAGGCAGTTTTTTGTACTTCACATCGATCAGCTTAAGTGCCTTGGCCGCTGTCTGCTCATCTACAGCGGCAACAGCCGCCACGGCGTGACCATCGTAAAGTGCCCGGCCTCTCGCCATGCAGTTTTCCAAAATATCAGCCAGTCCCTGATCGCCCCCGGTCAAATCCGGCATGTCCTCAAAGGTAACCACTGACTTAACACCCGGCAGTTTTTCCGCCTTCTTGGTGTTTATTTTTAAAATCTGCGCATGCGCATGAGGCGAGCGCAGCACTCGGCCAACCAACTGGCCCGGTGCACTGGCGTCAGCGCCGTAACGAGCCTTGCCCGTTACTTTGTCGATGCCGTCAGGACGGTTAAAGCGCGTCCCAACCACTTCGTATTCTTTGTCTACGTACTTTTGATCATGACCCATTGTGTTTTCTCTCTATATCCTTTGAATGTTCGCTAGCGGCGTTTTTTCTTACGCATATCTTTGGCGGCTGCTTGTACGGCATGCACGATCTTGTCGTAGCCAGTACAGCGGCAAAGGTTGCCTGCCAGCGCATAGCGGATTTCGGTTTCGTTGGGATTGGGGTTTCGATCCAGTAAGGCCTTGGCTGCCACCAAAAACCCTGGCGTGCAGATACCACATTGCAAGGCTGCATGATCAATGAATTTCTGCTGCAACGGGTGCAGCTCGCCATCGGCGGACAGACCCTCAACGGTGGCGACTTCGCGACCTTCAGCTTCCACACCCAACACGAGACAAGAACACACTAGGTCTCCGTCTAACGTGATACTGCATGCGCCGCAATCGCCGGTGCCACAACCTTCTTTCACGCCGGTAAGACCTACTCGATTGCGCAGAGCGGTCATCAAACTTTCATCGGTAGGACAGGCAAACTGTACCGGATCACCATTAACCGTCGTTGATACTAATGTTGCATTACTCATAGGGCACCTCCTGCTCGTTGAAAGGCTATCTTCGCAGCACGCTTGGCCAGCACACCGGCGACGCGAGTTCGGTACTCAACGGTGCCGCGCTTGTCATCAATGGGGTTACAGGCTGCGCTGCAAGCTGCCGCCAGTTTTTCCAAGGCTGCATCATCCAATTTGCTGCCAACCAATGCCTTGGCTGCAGCTGGAACAATAATGGCCGTTGGCGCTACCGCCCCCAACACAACGCGGGCTTTTTTAACCACGCCGCGCTCCAGCTTCAGACTGATGGCCACCCCCACTACGGCGATGTCCATCTCGGTGCGGGGAATAAAGCGCAAATACGCATCCCCGGTTCGCGGCTCGGGCTTAGGCAGTGTAATGGCTTCGATAACCTCACCCTTCGCGAGAGCAGTTTTGCCGGGACCCAGCACGACTTTTTCGACTGGCATGGTCCGCTTTTTCTGGGGCCCAACGATCACCGCCTTGGCACCAGCGGCAATCATCGCGGGCACGCTGTCCGCTGCTGGGGACGCATTACACAGGTTGCCCGCTAGCGTGGCTCTGCCTTGAATCTGGTCTGAGCCGATTAAGTTTGCCGCTTCGACGACACCGGGCCATGCGGCGTTCAAACCTTTGTGCTGACCAATGGTGGCACCAGACACTGCCGCACCGATGGTGAAGCCCTTGGCCGACGTTTGGATTTCATTGATCTTCGGTATGCGCTTGATGTCGACCACCAGATCTGGCTCGACCATGCCCATTTTCAACTTCACCAACAAATCGGTTCCGCCTGCCAGCAGGAAGGCAGCGCCTTTTTCCTTACTTAACAGTCCGGCTGCTTCCTTGGCGGACGCAGGTGTTGCGTATCTCATAGCTACCCCTCTCTTAACTTAAATATCTCCCACGACAAAATACTCGCAGAAAACTACGGCTTCCGCACCACCATGTCAGAGAGAAATTCGAGTTTTTTTGCCAGCACGACAAAGCGCCGCAAGGGCCCTACCTGACCACAAAGAAGATCGGTTAGGGCTAGGACGTCAGTCTATGCGTCCGATCCAGACCTGTTTGGAATAGGCGCAGCATTCCCCCGCTTGGTTGAATAGCGCGGTGCCGGCGAAATGTTTTTTACCCTCAACGCTGATCTGCCAGCCGGTAATCACGATTTGATCACTGGCTTTGACTGGCTTAACGACTTTCGCAGTTATGCGACCCAACAAACCCGTGCGCACGCCGTTAACGTAAAAGGCGAATTGTCCGGGACAATCCAGCGCGCCCCAAATAACTTCCGTGGGCAACCACCCCGCGTCATCGGCAAATGCCTGGTGAGGCTGCCAAGCAGCAGCCACGCCCTCAAACCCCGGAACCGCTGAGGCGAAAACACGCAGACCCTGACCCTCGGGCACATCGGCGCCACAGCAAAAACAAACTGGATGGAAGCCCAAACCTCCTGGCACGATATTTTCGCTATTGGGATCCAAAGACGGCGAGTGGCTCTGGGCAGAAAACGCTTGGGCATAGGTCGGCGCTTTGGGTACTGCCAGCTCGAAGGGTGCAGGGATGGCCTCGCCAATTAAAACCTCGCCGAAATGGAACGAGGCTTTTTCAGCAGTTCCTCGAACCTCCAATGCTTGTTCCAATGGTGTCGGTGCTCGGAGGGTCACCTCAACTCCAGCCCTCAGCGCATCTAGCCCCAGTTCTTTGGCTAAAAGCCCGCTGACATAGCCGCCATTGCCGGTTCCGGGCGGTCCCTGAAAACGCGTAGCCAGTGTTATTTGGTGATCCAACGAAACCTCCTGAAGGCAAAAAGCCGACGAGTATACCCACACCATGAGGCCTTGACCTCTTTAACCCGGCAAGCTACAACCTAGGGCCACTATCTCGGGGGAGGAAGTTCATGACATTGGTATCAGGGTATCAATCCATTCAGGTAGACAGTTTGACGCCTCATATCGGCGCCCAAATAAACGGCGTTTCCTTAGGCGACGATCTCAGCAACGAGCAATTCAGCGAGATCTACCAAGCTTGGCTGGACTGGAAAGTTCTGGTCTTTCGGGATCAACATTTAGATGGCGAACAGCACAAGGCCTTCGCGCGCCGATTCGGCACCTTGCATGTTCACCCGATGCAGCACAGTTACGGTGGCGATCCGGAAATACTGCGGATCAAGACAACCAAGGACTCCAAATACACCGCCGGCAACGGCTGGCATACCGACGTGACCTGCGACGAAATCCCGCCCATGGCGTCGGCCCTGTACATTACCGAAACACCAGAACACGGTGGCGGCGACACGCTATTTGCCAATATGTATCTCGCCTACGACTTGCTCAGCGATACCATGAAGAGTCTGCTCGAGAATTTAACCGCAATTCACGACGGCGCCCTGCCTTACTTGGGTAACTACCGGGTTGCGCCGCCGGAAGGCGATAGCTATCCGCGCAACGAACACCCGATGGTCGTGAAGCATCCGGAAACCGGCAAGAAGGTGTTGTTCGTCAACAGCGGTTTTACCTCCCATATCAAGGGACTGAACCCGGCCGAAAGCAAGGCGATGTTGAACATGCTGTTTGATCACATCAGCAAGACCCATCGCCTGACCTGTCGAGTAAACTGGGAGCCGAATACGCTCACACTTTGGGACAATCGCTGCACCCAGCATCACGCCCTTTGGGACTACTACCCGGAAAGTCGCTATGGCGAGCGTGTCTCGATTTTAGGTAACAGCAGACCGGCTGGGTAACGAACCCCACGCTGGCGTTAGCGCAGAGTCTACCCAGAGCTGGGTCGCAATCTCCCCAGCTACTTCTGGGCAGGGTTCACCAAGCGCATGACCGTGTTCTCGTGGTTTTGCCCGAGACTTGCCAAGATCGGTGTCATGAGCTGAGACATCATCGGCAGATAGTCTGTACTGGAACCCCGCGAATCTAATGATGCAACCCAGACGGCACCCCGTCGTTCATCCCAGCCGCCGTCGCCCTCTGTTGGTTCCGTAGCTTCGATGACTTCGCGCAGCACGAACCTAAAGGTTCGCTGATAGGTGGTTAACGTAGCGCTGTGCCCCCCACTGCATGACCGCCAATAGCCATAACCAGAGCAGAACGTGGGTAAATGCGTGTGATCAACCCGCTGATCCGAGGATTCGAAAATCCACTCCACAGTATAGGCGTTCGTGCCGCATGACGTGTCGAATCCAGCCTCTGCGAACATCTTCTCTATGGCGTTAGTGGCATTGATTCTGCGAGGGTCCAAGCTTCTTTCGGCGATGCAAAAACCCCGTTCCGTCTCGACAGTGCTCAAGGCGCTGGAGTTCAAGTATCCACTGGGGCCCAAATTAGCGCACCCTGAACTCACCATTAGGAATAACGAAAATATGAATAGTCTGACTGGACTTTTGTGCATGGCAAATCTCCCGGTGACTGTCGGCATAGTATCACCCACCAAATAAAATGCAGTCCTCAGCTATGATGCATCCTCCGCCATTCTTGACCTTAAGCCAGACTAGGGGTTTAGTGCGCCCATGCTTAATCAAACCGATAACTCAGCCGAACTTGATAGACCTGACGAAACCAGCTTTCACTGGCGCTGTAAGCATACTTGGCGGCAAGCATCTAAAAATACCTTGTGGTGTTTGCTCGGCTGCGCCATTGGCGACTTGGGCACGATTGCCTACTTTCAAATAACGGGTACACCTTGGCCTGTGTGGGCCATCATGTCTTTGGCAATCGTGAATGGCCTGATAACGTCTATTGCGCTTGAGACCCTTATATTGCTTCGACAAATGGCCTTGGTCAGCGCCTTCAAAACAGCCATTGGTATGTCGCTTATCTCCATGGTCAGCATGGAGGTGGCAATGAATCTTGTCGACGTTGCCATCACTGGCGGGGCCATCCTAACCCTAGAAGTAGTGCCGCTTATGTTGCTGGCCGGATTCGTGACCCCCCTGCCTTACAACTACTGGCGTTTAAAAGCCCTAGGCCAAGCCTGTCATTGAGCGCCAAGCGAATCTGGCCCAGCATCGGGTACCCGGTTAGGCGCCGGGTAACGCATTGAGTTGCACAAACAGTCGCCAGCCCAGCGTCAAATGTCCCGCTGTCACATCCGCCAGTTGGAGTCGAGCCTGCTGTAAATCCCG
>JAYOVN010000106.1:0-5665 GCA_038151515.1 Gammaproteobacteria bacterium
TGGCAAATCTCAACATTTTGATCATGAACAACAAGGGCGGAAGCGGTAAGACCACTGTTGCCACTAATCTTGCGGCTGCCTATGCCAGCCGGAATTTGCGCGTAGCACTAATGGACTGTGATGCTCAAGCAAATGCTCGGCATTGGGGGCAATCGCGCAGCGACGACGACCTGCACATCGACGTTCAATTTCATCCAGATCCCAGAACTATAGATGCCACGACAACAGCGTCTCACGACGTGTGCATATACGATTCAGCGCCGGCCATCACCCACGGTCCGAGCCTGCATCTAGAGTTTGAAGCACTGCTAAAGCTCAGTGACATCATCTTAGTTCCAATGCTCGGCTCGGCTTGGGATATTCAATCTGGCGAACACTTCATTACCCAGCTTATGACCCAGCGGGTTTGGCGGGCTAAGCCCCGACCCATCGCGGTGATCAGCAACCGAGTTGGCGGCAGCTCAGCAAACCATCAACGTTTGCAGAACTTTCTAAGCTGCCTGAGCGTACCCGCCGTCGCGACTTTACGGGAATCGCCGGTATACCCAGAAGCCGGAGATAGCGGGCAAGGCATCGTCGAGATGAAGCATAATCGAGCTGCGCGCAAGGAGTTCAGAGCTTGGCACACGCTCACTGATTGGATCGAAGCCCAGACGGAACGCGCATTACCTGCCCGCCAGCCAGGTCGTCCACTGGCAGCTGGCCGCCAGATGCCTACCACCCAAACGCCCGAGTTGGGGAACATCCGCTAACACTTTCCTCGGCGTCGCGATTGCCTCGACCAGACAATTCATAGCGAATCGATCATGTTGCAAGTTCAAAACCTGACGTTTGAACGCGGCGAGGACCTGCTCTTTGCCGGACTCAATCTCGTGGTGTATCCGGGCCAGAAAGTCGCCATTGTCGGTCGCAACGGCGTAGGCAAATCCACGCTATTCAACCTGCTCCTTGGCAAACTTGAGGCCAGCCAAGGCGACATAGACTTTCCCTCAGATTGGCAGGTGGGCTACATGGCCCAGGAAGTCGAAGCCACTGACCGACCAGCAATCGAATTTGTCATGGACGGTCACCGCGCCCTACGACAGGTAGAGGCGGACATTGCCGTCACCGAAGAGCCCCAGAAGCTAGCGGCCTTGTACTCTGATCTAGACGATCTTGGCGGATATCAGGCTCGTGCTCGAGCTGGCGAGATACTCTACGGTTTAGGCTTTGCCCCTGACCAAGTCGACCAGCCATACCGCAGCTTTTCCGGAGGCTGGCGGATACGCCTAAACCTGGCTCAAGCGCTGATGTCGCCTGCAGACTTGCTACTACTGGATGAACCCACCAACCACCTAGATTTGGAAGCCATTCTTTGGCTTGAGAATTGGCTTCGACAGTTCCCAGGTGCGCTGCTGATCATCGCTCACGACCGAGCATTCCTAGACAACACCGTAGACCACGTACTGCATTTGTCCGGCGAGCAAGCGCACTTTTACCGGGGCAACTATTCGGCTTTTGAGCGTCTGCGTATTGAAGAACTTGAACGACAGCAGGCCATGGCTGCCAAACAGCAGGCCCAAGCAGCACACATTCAACAATTCGTTGATCGATTCCGCGCCAAGGCAAGCAAGGCCAAACAGGTACAAAGCCGGATCAAAGCTCTGGAAAAAATGAGCACCCAGACCATGCTGCACATCGACTCAGACTATCGGGTTAGCTTTTCTGACCCAGACAAAGTTTCGAATCCGCTGTTCAGCTTTCGCAACCTCAATCTGGGCTATGGGAACGCAACCATCTTGCGCAACGTCGGCCAAACCATACTGCCCGGCGCCCGAATCGGTGTTTTGGGTGCTAACGGGGCTGGAAAGTCCACCTTACTCAAAGCCATTGTAGGCGACTTGGAGCCGCAACAGGGCGAGTTGCAGAGAGGGAACCACGCACCCATCGGCTACTTCGCCCAGCACCAGTTGGAAGCATTGGATTCCAGCAATACTGCCTTCGCCGCCATGGCCGAGTTGCGGCAGGACTTTTCGGAACAGCAGTGCCGAGATTACTTGGGTGGCTGGGGCTTTGACTCGAGGATGATTGCTCGGCCCATCCGCAGCTTGTCAGGTGGTGAAAAAGCACGCTTTGTCATGGCCCAACTGGCTGCAGAAAAACCTGCCTTGCTGGTTCTAGATGAGCCTACCAACCACCTAGATTTGGATATGCGGGACGCACTTGCGCTGGCGCTGGGTGCCTATGCCGGTGCGGTTTTGATCGTGGCTCACGACCGAGATCTGCTGGAAAAAATAGTCGACGAGCTGTGGGTTATTCAAGACGGCAGCTTACGCACGTTCACTGGCGATCTAGCGGAATACACCGCAGGTCGTCTATCCATGAGCACTACAACCGACACTACTGTAGAACCCGAAACCGGCCTTTCGAAGAAAGAATTACGGCGCGAACGGGCCGCGTCTCGGGAAGCATTGGCCGAGCTGGGCAAGCAGGTAAAACGGCTAGAGAAAGAACTGGAGCGAGAGACCCAAACCCTGCAAACCATTGAAGGCACGTTGGCCGACGAGAAAACTTACAGCGAGCTATCGCCGGAGGACCTTAACAACTTGCTCGCCAAGGCTGGCAAGACTCGCCGAAGCGTGGAGGCGATTGAAGAAAAGTGGCTTGCCGCCGTTGAGGAACTGGAGTCCCAGGAAAACGCATAGTCATGCAAGTACGCTATAGTACGTCCATCTCGGTATAGGAGTTCCCATGCGTCGTTTCCCCCAAACTCGGCTGCGCCGAAACAGAGAGCAACCCTTTATTCGACGTCTCGTCCGTGAGCACCAAGTCACCGCCGATGACCTGATTTACCCCATGTTCATTATTGATGGCGACAACACGCGTACAGATATTCCATCCATGCCGGGCATCGAACGCTTATCCGTTGATCTCGCCGTGGCCGAGGCTCAGCAGCTGTTTGCACTGGGGCTGCCAGCGATCGCGCTTTTTCCCAACGTTGATTCGAGCTTACGTACACTTGATGGTGCTGAGGCATACAACGAGCAAGGACTGATACCCACGGCTGTTAGAGCCATTAAAGCTGCAGTACCAGAACTCGGGATCATTACAGATGCCGCCTTGGATCCATATACCAGCCACGGTCAAGACGGAATCTTAAATGCTGACGCCTACGTAGATAACGACATCACCGTTGAGGCCCTGCGCAGACAAGCTTCCGTGTGCGCAGCAGCTGGTGCAGATGTCATAGCACCATCGGACATGATGGACGGCCGCATTGGCTCTATCCGGCAACAGCTGGACAACGATGGCTATATCAACACCCGGATCATGGCTTATTCCGCCAAGTATGCTTCCTCCTATTACGGGCCATTTCGCGACGCCGTTGGCGCCTCGGCGACCCTGTCTACCGGTAACAAAAAGACCTACCAAATGGATCCGGCAAATACGGATGAGGCCCTACATGAGGTCGCCTTAGACATCGACGAGGGCGCAGACATGGTCATGGTAAAACCCGGCCAACCCTACCTAGACGTGGTGCGACGTGTGAAAGAGGCGTTCCAAGTACCCACCTTTGCTTACCAAGTGAGCGGCGAATACGCCATGCACATGGCCGCCATTAATAACGGCTGGCTGGACGCAAGTGTCGTGGAAGAGTCGCTACTGAGTTTCAAACGCGCTGGCGCTGACGGTGTGCTGACGTACTTTGCTAAAGACTGGCTTCGGAGCAAAGCCTAATCTTCGTAACCGATGCGCTTTTATCCTGTCCGACGCAACGGTCATCGCCCGAAAGCGGGACAGTTAACGAACAACAGTGCTAAACTTTTAGCATATTCAAATTCTGGAGAATCTTAATGAGCGATCAAATTGTGCACACCAGTGATGAACAGTTTGAGGCCGACGTGCTGACAGCAGACAAACCTGTGCTGGTCGATTACTGGGCAGAATGGTGTGGTCCTTGTAAAGCGATTGCCCCAATTCTGGATGAAATTGCCGGCGACTACAGTGATCGCCTGAAGATTTGCAAATTGGATATCGATGCTAACCAGGCGACGCCGCCGAAGTACGGTATTCGCGGAATCCCAACGCTGATGCTGTTTAAGAACGGCGAAGTAGAGGCGATGAAAGTGGGTGCCCTCAGCAAGTCCCAGCTACAGGCGTTCCTCGACAGCAATATTTAGCTTTCAGAGGAGCATTTTCTACGGCGAAATTTCTTGGGAATTTCGCCTTGACCCAAGCCCACAAATCTCTACACTGATTCTCGGCTTCAGAGAGGAGCCGGGATCCACGCCCGGTCTAAGCCAACCCAAAATCTCTTTTCTTATTTAGTCACCATTTTATTTGGCGACCGCAATCCTAATAACAAGGTTCCTACCGCTATGGCTATGCACCTATCAGATCTAAAACGTAAACCCGTGGCCGAGCTCCTTGATACGGCACGCGAAATGGGCCTAGAAAATGTTGGCCGGTCACGCAAACAGGAGGTCATTGCGGCCATTGTTCGCAAGTTGTCTAAAAACGGCGAGGATATTTACGGCGAAGGCACGCTAGAAATACTTCAAGACGGCTTCGGTTTTTTGCGTTCCCCGGACAGTTCTTACTTGGCCGGTCCCGATGACATCTATGTATCACCCAGTCAGGTTCGGCGTTTTAACCTACGAACCGGTGACAGCATTGCGGGCAAGATCAGACCGCCAAAAGATGGCGAACGATACTTCGCATTGCTCAAAGTCGATGAAATCAATTTCAGCGACACGAACAGCAAAACCCACAAAGTTCTTTTTGAAAACCTAACCCCGCTTTTCCCAGACGAGCGCCTTCAGCTAGAACGCGGAAACGGCAGCACCGAAGATCTTACGGCCAGAATCGTCGACTTGGTTGCGCCCATCGGCAAGGGGCAGCGAGCGTTGGTTGTTTCACCGCCAAAAGCCGGTAAAACATTAGTTCTACAGAATATCGCCCAATCGATTACGTCTAATAATCCTGAAGTGGTACTTATTGTATTGCTCATTGATGAACGTCCTGAGGAAGTCACCGAAATGCAGCGTTCTGTGCGCGGCGAGGTCGTGGCCTCAACCTTCGACGAACCCCCGTCCCGCCACGTTCAAGTGGCTGAAATGGTGATCGAAAAAGCCAAGCGCTTGGTGGAACATAAAAAGGATGTGGTGATCTTGCTCGACTCCATCACCCGCCTTGCTCGCGCTTATAACACCATTGTGCCCTCATCAGGGAAGGTCCTGACCGGTGGTGTCGATGCACATGCCCTAGAGCGGCCCAAACGCTTCTTCGGCGCAGCACGAAACGTTGAAGAAGGCGGCAGTTTGACCATCGTAGCGACCGCCTTGGTCGATACCGGCTCAAAAATGGACGAGGTCATTTACGAGGAATTCAAAGGCACGGGTAACCAAGAGCTACACCTTGAGCGCAAGATCGCGGAGAAGCGCGTCTATCCAGCCATCAATATTCGTCGCTCAGCCACACGGCGGGAAGAGTTGTTAATGTCTGAAGAAGAAATTCAACGAGTTTGGATTCTGCGCAAACTACTCCACGACATGGACGATATTGCCGCCATCGAGTTTATTTTGGATAAGCTAAAAGAGACCAAAACCAACGACGAATTCTTTAGTTCCATGCGCCGTTAGGCAAGATCGAAAGCGCCGTTAGGCAAGATCGAAAGCGCCGTTAG
>JAYOVN010000107.1:0-5651 GCA_038151515.1 Gammaproteobacteria bacterium
GGCTAGTGTGGGAGGGTTCGCAGAAAACCGTGGTGCTAAAGGCGGGTAGGAAAGGTTGGTAGAAAAGGCTGGCAGAAAAGGCCGTAATAAAGCGCCGGAAGAAAACGGCGGACATAGGAGGATCGTGTGTCACATTTGCTGGAGCGCGCTCAGGCCTTGGCGCCTTTGTTTCGTGATAACGCCCGGGCTGCGGAAGCCGCTCGCCGGCCCGGGGACCATGTCATAAGCGCAGTCAAGGAAAGCGGACTATTCGCCCTAATGGTGCCCAAGGCTTATGGCGGGCATGAGGAAGACTTAGATACTTTTTTTGATGTTGTGCTGACTCTTTCCCGAGCCGATGCGTCCATGGGCTGGCTCACAGGTTTTCTGATTGAACACAATTTGTGGGTACTGAACTATGCGGATCAGGTCTGCAATACGGTCTTTGGCGACGACAATTATGTGCTTGCACCAGCCACATTGAATGTCGGCGCTGGAACCGCCGAGGCAGTCAAAGGCGGCTATCGGCTAAGCGGCCGGTGGCAGTGGGGTACCGGTATTTTGCACAGTCGCTGGGTATTGGCCGGCGGCCTCGCCATGGTGGATCAAACCCCAACGCCTACATTCTTTTTGTTGCCCATAGAGGATGTCGAGTTAATCGACACCTGGTTTATGAGCGGCATGTGCGCTACCGGCTCTTGGGACTTCAAAGTGGACGATGTCTTTATTCCAGAAGAACGGGCGGTGCCTTTTCAAAGCATTCTGGACGCCACCAGCGGCATCGCCGATCGCTTTGACGGGCCGCTGTATCGTACGCCTTTGATGCCGGTTCTTGGCTTTGCCGCGGGGCTGCCCATACTAGGTGCGGCTCAATCGGCATTATCAAACTTCGCCGAACAAATGCGAGGCAAGCTGGCGAGTAAGACCCTGCGTTCCGGCATGCCGCAGCCCGATGTCAGCAAGGTACTGGGCGAAGTGTCGTTAAAGGTTGAGTCCGCGGAGCTGTTGATGCGAAGCGTGTTGCAAGACGTGATGGATAAACGAAACGATGCAAGCGCACAGCAGCGGTCGCATTGGCTGTCTCAGATAGCCTATGCCGTGCACACCTGCAAGGAGGCTTCCATCCAGCTCGCCGATGTCACCGGGGCCAGTGGCGGCCATTTGGATAATCCGGTGCAGCGGGCAGTAAGAGATATTGCGATTGCCTCGAACCACGTGGTGTTTTCAAAAGACAGCCAATACACCGCAGTGGGCCGCAGCTTGCTTGGCCAATAGCCTCGGGTTTTCACCCAAGCGGCTGCCCTCGAACAAAGGGCGGTTAGGCAGGATTTGGAGCCGTTATCGTTTCTGCATTCAGCACAGACTTAGAAGCCTTGCCGGCTTCTTCACGCACCAATCTCGGCAGCAAGTAACCGGGCAGGGCTGCCCTCATTTCATCGTGCAGCCTAAGGGCTTCTTGGTCCGTTACATAAAAGTGGGCGGTTCCAGCCACCGGATCAGGCATGTGCAGGTAGTAGGGCAGCACCCCTTGGTCGAACAAAGCCGTAGACAGCTGGCACAGCGTCGTGGTTTGGTCATTGATCTGACGCAGCAGTACGCTTTGGTTCAGCAAGTGCACGCCAGCTTGCCGTAGCTGTGCGAACGCATCGGCGGTATCTGAACCCAACTCCTGAGCGTGGTTGCAATGCACCACCAAGGTCACAGGGCAGCGGCTTTGGGTAAACACCTTCAATAAATCTTTGGTTACGCGCTGGGGCAGCACGATGGGCAGGCGGCTGTGCAGGCGAATGCGTTTGATGTGATCGATGGCGTTAATCTCATCAAACAGCTCATTCATGGCGGCATCTGACAGCAACAAAGGGTCGCCCCCTGACAAGATGACCTCTTCAACACTGCGGTCTGCGCGAATCACTGCTAGGGCTTCGCCGTGGGCGGTGGGCCGATGATCCTGATAGGGAAAGTGCCGCCGGAAACAATAGCGACAATTAACCGCACAGCCCGGCGTGGTAATCATCAGTACCCGGCCCCGATATTTCTGGATCAAGGTTGGCGCGCGCTGAAAGCTCAGGGTCGGATCCGTCTCCATGAGGGGGTCCTGCGTGAAGCCGTCGATGTGTTGGTTTTCTTCAATGCTTGGCAGCACCTGCAACAGCAGGGGGTCGCTCGAGTTTCCGGGCTGCATGCGCCGGGCGAAAGGCTCGGGCACCAACATCTTGAAGTCAGGGTGGTGGTCTATGGCGTGGCCGTTGTTTTCCAGCCCCAGGTAATCCAGCAGCGCTTGGGGCTGGCGAAATGCATTTTGCAGTAGCTTTTGCCAAGTGTCGGGCTGCCACGAGGTTCGGTTCGGGGTTATCATGAGGGCTTACCAACGGATGAATGCAAAACTATGGCTACCTATTCTACCAACGAATTCCGATCCGGCATGAAAGTAATGCTGGACGGTGATCCCTGCAACATTTTGGAAAACGAGTTTGTGAAGCCGGGTAAGGGTCAAGCCTTCAATCGCGTCAAAATGCGGAACCTCATGAACGGCCGGGTTTGGGAGCGCACCTTTAAATCCGGCGAGAGCATCGAGGCGGCGGATGTCATCGACCTGGACATGGAATACCTGTACACCGATGGGGAGTTTTGGCATTTCATGAAAACCGATGACAGTTACGAGCAAGTGGCCGCCGGTGCAGCGGCAGTGTCAGACTGCCAAAACTGGCTCAAAGAGCAGGACGTTTATCAGGTAACCCTGTGGAACGACGATCCCATCGCCGTTACCCCGCCGAACTTCGTAGAACTGGAAGTCACGGATACCGACCCGGGACTCAAAGGCGACACCGCCAACGGTGGCACCAAGCCAGCCACACTTTCCACCGGTGCCACCATCAAGGGCGTGCCGCTGTTCATCAACATTGGCGATGTGCTGAAAGTCGATACCCGCACAGGGGAATACGTTTCGCGGGCAAAGACCTAACAGCCTACGCACCCATGAGCGACTGGCGGCCCTCGGCGAGCATCGAGCATTTGCAGCGGCGTGCCGGGCTGCTGGCTCAAGTAAGAGCCTTTTTTGCTCAGCGCAATGTGATCGAGGTACAAACGCCGGTGCTGGCTGAGCATTCGGTGACGGAAGCCGAGGTACAGAGCATTCAGGTGCCGGGGTA
Source organism: Gammaproteobacteria bacterium (assembly GCA_038151515.1). Taxonomy (GTDB): domain Bacteria; phylum Pseudomonadota; class Gammaproteobacteria; order Pseudomonadales; family Azotimanducaceae; genus UBA4421. The sequence goes on from JAYOVN010000107.1 coordinate 3,129, forward strand.
CGGCTATTTGCAAACCTCGCCTGAATATCAAATGAAGCGCCTGCTTGCGGCTGACATGCCCAGTTGCTATCAGCTCGGCCCCGCTTTCCGCCATGGTGAGCAGGGGCGGCTGCACAACCCCGAATTCACCATGCTGGAGTGGTATCGGCTCGGCTTCGATCACCGTCAGCTGATGTATGAAGTGGCGGGTTTGGTGGATGAACTGCTGGGGCCAAAACCCTACCAGCGCCTAACCTACGCAGACCTGGTTGGCAGCACTGCTGGCCGCCCCAGAGAGGTCTTGGATCTCGCTTTCGCCGAAGCGTGTGAGCGACTTACGCCGGGGCGGTTTTTCATTACCGACTATCCGGCAGATCAAGCCGCGCTGGCTCGCATTAATCCCGATGGACAAACCTCAGCTCGCTTTGAACTGGTAATCGACGGCGTGGAAATCGCTAATGGTTACTGGGAGCTGCTCGACGCCGACGAGCACCGTCAGCGATTTGCAACCGACGGCGACACACGCCAACAGCGCGGCCTGCCCGCTATGGCGATAGATGAGGCATTTTTGCAGGCGTTAGAACACGGCATGCCTGAATGCGCAGGGGTAGCCATGGGCTTTGATCGGTTGGTGATGTTGGCCGTCGGCGCAAAAGATCTGTCAAATGTTCTGGCGTTTCGAGGGAGCTAACGTCGCGTCAGTCTCCAGCTCTTTTTGTAAGCGAGTTGAACCTAACAAGTTGATTAGTAGTTTGACCCGCTGTTTGCGGTGCCCATGTTCTCTCCAAGCCTCACAACGGTTCCCGCACTCAAACTTTCCGCTAATTGCACCGCGCCCTTAGCAAAGCAACAAATCACTGTAGACCCCAGCAAGAAACGACCTATCTCATCGCCGCGCTTAAAGTCCTGGTCGTGGGTTTTAACGATCTCTTCACGATAGGGTGACGCAGGCCCCTCCCATACGGTTTCAATCGAGGCAACGATTAGGGCGCCTACAAGCACCAACAGCATGGGGCCGAATTCGGTGTCAAAGCGACAGACCAAGCGCTCATTGCGACAGAACAGGCCGGGTATGCCCGCCTCGGTGACGCCGTTCACTGAAAACAGCGCGCCAGGAACCGCTCGGGTTTCCACCAGCTTGGCATCACAGGGCAGGTGAATTCGGTGATAGTTGCTGGGCGCCAGATAAATGGTGCAAAAGTCGCCGTCTTCAAACCCTTTGCCCGTGGTGCCGGCTAGGGAGTTCAACGTGTATTGGTGTCCCTTGGCCTGCATCAGCTGGTCGCTTTGAATCTGTCCGATTTGACTGACCGTGCCATCGACCGGGCAGGCCAGTGCATTCGCTTCTTGCGGCAGTGGTCGCGCACCTTCAGCCAGTGCCCGGGTGAAGAAGTCGTTGAAGCTAACGTAGTCGTCTAGATGTTTGCGCTCTGCGTCTGCCAACGAAATGTTATAGGCCCTGGCGAATAGATGAATAAAGGCCCTGCGTATGATGGAGATCTCGCTTTGTGCCAGCCAACCTACAAGACGAGACAAACCGTGTTGGGGCATTACCTTTTGCAGGCTTAAGAAAATCTTGCTCATAACGTACCTGTTTCAGAAGGGTTCACGATGGGGGTGTCTGGATCATTGCCCCACTCCGCCCAAGAGCCGTGGTAGGCCTTGATGTGTAAACCAAGCAAGCGACCAACCAGGTATGAAAGACCGGACCGGTGGTGGGTTTGGCAGTGGGTGATTACTTGATCCGCGTCCAGTAATCCCAAGGAAGCAGCAAGGCCATCAAGATCTTCCACCAAGCGCAGTTGGCGTCCGCCGTCTTTCAGCAGTTCCCAGTCCAGGTTCACTGCGCCCGGGATGTGTCCTGCACGGGCGGAGCCAGATCGCAATCCGGCATATTCCTCTGCCGAGCGAACATCCCAAATGACGCGCGCATCGTCGTTTAGTGCGGCCATGACATCGGCGATCTCGGCGATGGGGTCTCGGTTAATGGTCAGGTTCAACGCCTGGCTAGGCCCCACTTCGGTGGGGCTTTGGCTCAGCGGCAATCCTGCCCCATGCCAAGCGTGCAGCCCGCCATCCAAATACGCCCAATCGTGGTGGCCGATAACATCTAAGGTCCAAAAAAACCGACCCGCCCAGCCGCCGCCCTCGTCATCAAAGGCGATGATTTTCTGGTCAGGCTGATAACCAATTCTGGTCAACGTGGATTCAATCTCGGACAATGACGGCAGCTTGCCCGTGGCCGGGGGGATGCCGCAAACCAACTCAGACGGCTCAACCAAGACCGAACCGGGAATGTGCGCCTGCTCGTACAGGGGTCTCGAGGTGATCTGTACTAAGAGGGTGTCATCCTCGGGTAAGTCTGCTACGACATCAGGTTCCAGCACTTCTACCGGGTGTTGGTGGTACACATGGCGCTCCGCGTAAGGTTAGAGTTGCACTATAGCGGAAACAGACCAGCAAACAGGAGAAATCAGTGAGTTCCGATTTGGTTTGGATCGATTTGGAAATGACCGGCCTAGACCCGTCCCACGACCGAATCAT
>JAYOVN010000108.1:0-5464 GCA_038151515.1 Gammaproteobacteria bacterium
TCGGCGATTCGTCTGCACTCAATTTTGCGGGCGGTGACGGGCAATCTCGATGTGGTAGGTGGCGAAACTTTGGGCGGATTTTCTGAAGCCTACATTCCCGAATCTGAACTGGCCTTACATGAGCGCCTGCCCATGGCGCAAAAACAAAAGCAATTAGGCTATGACGACCACCCAGCCTTTACCTATCGGGTAGCGGAAATGCTCAAGGAGCCTACGGAAAACGTGTGGGGTTATCCCTACGCCGACTTGGTGATGGGTTGCCATATGGCAAACCCTACCAATGTATTCCGGGCCATGGCCGGTGAAGCGCCATACCCTGTTAAGGCGTTCTTTTGCCTAGGTAACAACGCCCTACTGAGTTATGCCAACCAACATCAAATCCATCAGGCGATGATGAATCAAGAGTTGATCGTGGCTCATGAGATTTTCATGACCCCGACGGCCATGCTGGCCGACTACATTTTGCCAGGGGATGTGTTTACCGAGCGCAATCACGTGGCGGACAGCTGGAGCTGGACCACGCGCCTGACCTTGTCACAGAAAGTGGTGGATGCTCCGGCGGAGGCTAGCAGCACCTTTCAGTTCTGGACGGATCTCGCCCACCGCATGGGTTTTGCAGAAGAGTTCCCCTGGCAGACCCTGGAGGACATGCTGGATTACCGGCTGTCCCGCAGCGGACGCACATTTGCGGATTTTGAAAAGGCGACCTACATGGAGCTGGAGCCGCCGGCCTTTCGAAAGTACCGAAAGACCGGGTTTGCCACGCCATCCGGAAAAGTGGAGTTGGCCTCCAGCATTCTTGGTGACATGGGGTTTGATCCCGTTCCTTACTACCGTGAGTTACCGGAGCGCCCAGAGGATTACCCCTATCTGATATTCACTGGCGTACGCGAGGATCCGTTTTTTCAGACCGGCCAGCGCAACATAGAATCCCTGCGGCGCAGAACCCCAGTGCCCAAACTGTTTCTGCATCCCGTGGACGCAAAAAATGACGGCTTTGTCGAGGGCGACTGGGTCAAACTCAGCACGCCGAAGGGTTCTGTGCTGGCTCAAGTGGCTATTCGCGACACTATGAAGGAGGGCCACATTCGGGTCCCCCATGGCTGGTGGTATCCGGAAACCCGAGGTCAGGCGGAGTTAGGCGGTGCGTTTATATCCTCGGATGCGGTGCTGTGCTCGGATGAAGACGAATGGCTCGATCACGAGCAGGGTGTGCCCCATTTCAAGGGTTTCCCGGGTAAGCTGGAAAAAGCCAGTCAGCCCGAGCATGTGACTCGTATTCAACCTGAGGATTGGAAGATGGATGCGGCAGTTGAAGCCCACGCAGGTCAATGACGCGCCGATCTACGATCAAACACTGGCTCTTGGAACTTCGGGCCTATGTCTTTACCTACGCCGCCAATCGAATGTTTCGCCGTGGTATGAAAAAGCATCAGGACGCCAATGACTTGCAAGGACAAAAAACGGACTGATGTTTACAAGCTCAGCACACACAAAAGGCGTGACAGATGAAACTTAGGATTTTGGACAGCACGTTGCGTCTGCGGCTGGACCGAGCCGAAGTGGAAGCACTTGGGCGTGGAGAGGCTCAACAGGCAACGACCCACTTTCCCGGAGGCGAGGCCTTTGGTTATCGGCTGGAACCCACCTCGGGCATTCTCAGTGCAACCTTTGATGGCCGTGGCATCACCTTGTGCGTGCCAAGCAAGCAGCTGCAGGCTTGGGCCAAGGATGAGCAACGGGTAGGTATTCGCGAATCTTTAACGCTCTCGGATGGGATGTTGATGCTGCTGATTGAAAAAGACTTTGAGTGTCTGGAGCCCCGAAGCGGCGAAGATCAAAGCAATCGCTTCGTGAATCCGAAAGCCATGTAAAAGGGCCGGGCAAACCGTTTACAAGATCTGAAGCGATCTGAAGCGATGAAAATTAGAGGAGGGGACATGGACAGACCATCATTACGTGTAGGGGTCTCTTACGATTTCCGTAATCCGCCGGATTCCGGGGTCAGCGATCAGCACCTGTATGCAGAGATCCTTGAGCAGGTGCAGTGGCTGGATCAAATCGGCGCAGACCTTGTGTGGTTTACCGAGCATCACTTTGTTGAAGATGGCTACTTGCCAAGCTGGGTGCCCGTGGCTGCGGCCATGGCCAGCGTGACTTCCCATGTGCGCTTTGGCACAGACATTTGCCTGATGCCCTTTAATCATCCAATTCGCTTGGCTGAGGATTTGGCGGTTTTGGACAATCTATCCGGTGGGCGTGTGGATCTGGGATTGGGCATGGGTTATGCGCCCCACGAATTCCGTGGTTTTGGCTTGCCGGTAGCGCGACGGGTGTCGCTGATGGACGAAGGCATTGAGGTTTTGCAGCGATGTTTTACCGGCGAGCGGTTCAGTTATCAGGGTAAGCGCTATCAGTTCGAGGATGTCAAAATTACCCCGGGCTATGTTCAAGAAGGCGGGCCGCCGCTGTGGATTGCCGCCATGTCTGAGGCCGGGGCCTTACGCGCCGCACGTTACAACACCAATTTTTTGCCGCAAGGTGTGAAGGCTGAGTCCTACGATCCTTGGGTGAACGAGCTGACAAGCAGCGGTAGAGACCCAAGCAATTATCGTGTTGGCATTATCCGCAGCATTTTAGTTACCGACGACAAAGCCAACGAATGGGAGCCGGTGCGCACATCCGAGCGCTACCGCATGCAGCTGTATCGCCAGTTTTTCGAAGAAAGCGGTGAAGGCTATGGGCGTAAGGGAGAGCAGGTGCCGCAGACGTGGATTGTTGGCAACGTGGATCACTGCGTGGAGGAGCTAAAGCACTTTGTGCGAACCTTCGGTATCACCGACATTGTCTCCATGGCGGTGCCGCCGGGTCTGCGGGCTGGTGATATGAGCGCCTCGCTAGAGCGACTGTTTACTGAGGTAGTGCCTCGGGTAAAGCGGGAACTGCAGGCGGATGGATAGTTTCGGCGCTGCCACCGCTTTAGGATGCTTGGGTTGGCGACACGCCATAGAAAGCACTCGATGTTGCAAATGAAAATCGCGGAAGGGGGTTAGGCGGTGGACGGTATTCACGACTTAGGCGGTATGCAGGGTTTTGGGGAGATCTCCGTGGAATCTGACGAGCCGATCTTTCACGAACCTTGGCAGGCCACGGCATTTGCGCTGATGTTTGCCTCTCAGGTGGTGGTGCGCAGCCACAATGTTGACGAGTACCGACATTCCATCGAACGCATGAACCCCGCCCATTACCTGCAGGCTGACTACTACGAGCGGGTGTTAACAGGGACCGCGAGTTTGCTCGTCGAAAAAGGTCATTTATCGGCGGAGGATTTATCTGCTCGAGCCGGCGGCGCTTTCCCGCTGTCCCGGCCCGTGGCGCCGTCGCCCATGGCTGACCTAGCACCCCAGGTAGAGCCTCGATTTGACGTTGGTGACAGAGTTCGGGTGCTGACCATTAACCCGGCCGGTCACGTGCGGGCACCCCAGTTTTGCCGAGGCCATGAGGGAACGGTACTGCATCGGGCGCCCAAGTTCGGGTTCCCGGATGCTGCCGCTCACGGCGGTATGCGCCGCAAAGAGCATACCTATCACGTTGAATTTGCTTCCCAAGATTTGTGGCCCGGTGAGGGCAGTGCCAACGACTCGGTGGTGGTGGATTTGTGGGACAGTTATCTAGAGGCGGTTAACAGATGAAAAAACAGGACATGGCTTCCATCGAACAACGGACTCAGGCGGTTCGCGATGCGCTGGTGGAACAAGGGTTAGTGACCGAATCCGACCTTGGGACCTTTGCTCACATGCCAGAAGACTGGAAGCCAGAAAACGGTGCGGCGGTGGTGGCACGTGCTTGGGCCGACCCGGACTTTCGTCAGCGTTTGTTAGCAGACGCGACCGCGGCCTGCGCCGAGCTTGGCTACAAAGGGCCTCAGGGCGAATACATTGTTGCGTTAGAAGATACGCCGGCTCAACATAACGTTATTGTTTGCACCCAGTGTTCTTGTACCGCTTGGCCGGTGCTGGGGCTGCCGCCAGATTGGTATAAGAGCCCGGAGTATCGTGCTCGCGTGGTGCGTGAGCCTCGTCGAGTGCTCAAAGAAATGGGGTTGGAGTTAAGCCCGGATATTGGCGTTCGTGTTTGGGAAACCAGTGCGGAGACGCGGTATATGGTGATTCCCCTGCGACCGGCTGGCACCGAGGGATTTTCCGAAGCTGCCCTCGCGGCCCTGGTTAGCCGTGAAGCGCTGATTGGTGTGGCTATGGCGTCTGAGCCAGCTGTATAGCCCTTGACGCCATGGGCGGCCCAAGTCTGGTGCTGGCGATTACGTATAACTGATCTACAGAGAAAACTATGAGTTTCCAAAATCTGATTCTGGACGTGTTGAGAAACACCCCTAAACCCATTCTCCGAAAGATCGCTGGGCCGCCGCTCAGCATCGATGGTGCCCAGTTAGATGTAAACGTACAGATTTTGGCCAACCTGGCTGCCAAGGGCGGGCCCGTTGAGCGAACGACTCCGGCGGATTATCGGCAAATGGCCAAGTCCTTTGACGTACTCGCCTTGCCCGATTTGCCCGGGGTAGCAACCGAGGATTTCGAATTCCAAGGCCCGGCTGGGGCGCTGAAAGTTCGTAGCTATAGCCGGGAAGGCGTCGGGGATCAAAGTCCTGCAGTTTTGTTTTTTCATCAGGGTGGTTTGGTGATTATGGATCACCTGACAGACAATCACTTTTGCTCTTTGTTAGCCCAGCGCTGCGGCGCAAGGGTGTTTTCGCTGGACTACCGGTTATGTCCTGAGAACGACTTTCCTGCGCCCATAGAAGATGGCTTTGGATTGTGGGAGTACGTCCAGCAAAACTCAGAGAGCCTAGGGATTAACCCTTCTCGGGTAGCCCTAGCCGGGGACAGTGCCGGCGGTATGATTTCAGCGGCCATGAGCCATGAGTTGCGCGATCAGGGTGGCATGCAGCCTGTGGCTCTGTGTCTGGTCTATCCATGGGTGAGTCCGAACACGGATGGTCAAGAGTCAGCTCAAAGTTATGGCGATGTATTTCCCATGACCACGGATACCATGGAGTTTTTCAACGCCATGGTGTTTCCCGAGGACAAACACATCGATCACCCTTGGGCCAACCCCTTGCACCAAAGCAATATGGCCAATCTGCCTCCCACCGTTGTTGCAACCGCAGGCTTGGACCCCATTCGCGATCAGGGCAATGCTTATGCCAAGGCTCTGCAAAGTGCCGGCGGCACCGTGATCCATCACTGTTACGAAACCCTGCCCCACAGCTTTCTCGTGCTTGGTCGAGTGACTCGCACTGCTCAGCAGGCTTGTGTGGAAATAGCCGACGATTTGGCCCGGCTGTTATGACCCTTTGCTTACAGCGTCGCTAATCATTTGCCGCAGCGTTCTTACCGCGGTTTCAATCAGGGATTTCTCGTCGAAGGCTAGTAGGGGTTTTCTGGAA
>JAYOVN010000109.1:0-5236 GCA_038151515.1 Gammaproteobacteria bacterium
ACATGCGTGGTGTGTGGATCGAAACCAATGCCAGCCCAACCGTATTCCGATACGTCGACTGGCTGTTAACCGTACCCCTGCAGATCGTCGAGTTTTACTTGATTCTCGCAGCCATTGCTGTGGTTCGCGCTGCGTTGTTCTGGAAGCTTTTGATCGGCTCACTCGTGATGCTGGTGTTTGGCTACCTTGGCGAAGTTGAAGCCATGGACTACTGGATTGCCTTCATCATCGGGATGGCGGGCTGGTTGTACATCATCTATGAGATCTTCATTGGTGAAGCGAGCCAGATCAGTGCCTCCCAAGGTACTGCCGCAAGCCAGGCTGCGTTCAACGCACTGCGCATCATCGTAACCGTTGGTTGGGCCATCTACCCAATTGGCTACGTGTTGGGTGCTGGCGCCGAAGGCGCTGCTGGTCTGAACATTGTTTACAACCTTGCTGACTTCGTTAACAAGATTGCATTCGGTGTTGTGATTTGGGCCGCTGCTACGTCCTCTTCTGAGAGCGCGTAACAACCCGAGCCTAACTTGGTGGGTGAGCGCTTGCTCACCCATTAAGCACCGAAAGACGCGCAAATCTGCGCCCACCCAATCACTTCGAAGCGAACTCAGCGGGGAAGCAATGCCTAGCTCTCTTATCGCCAGCACTCTAGAGCAAACGATTCGCCACTACGGCGAGGACGCCAATGCACTGACCGTCGCGGCCAAACATCACTTTTCGCGGCCCGGCAAGCGAACACGAGCCAAACTACTTTTTGCAGCCTCTCCACTTACCAAGAATTCTCAAGCGCTGATTCATGCAGCCGCTGCTGTGGAACTGATCCACGAAGCCTCCATTGTTCACGATGACATACAGGACCGCACCGAATACCGGCGGGGCAACAAAACCGTCTGGCACAAGTTTGGTGCCAACACGGCCCTGCTTCTGGGCGACCATTTGGTGGCCTGTGCCTTCAAAGCCATTGCCGAAGCCCCAAACGTGGATTCGATCCGAGGATCCTTAATAACCACCTTGTCGACAGCCGTCAGTCGGGCTGCCTCCGGTCAACATTTACAGCTTACCAACTGTGCTGCCGCCGACTTTTGGTCGTTCTACTACGATGTCGCCATAAACAAAACTGGCGCCCTCATCGCTCTGCCTTTGCAGCTAGCGGTCATTTTGGCGCACGGTCAATGTGCCAGCGTGGCTTCAGCTGCCCAATGCGGTGAGCAGCTTGGTCTGGCCTATCAGATTCTCGATGATTTAAAGCCCTACGCGACTCCAGACAGTCTGGCCAATCACGAGGACTTCGTTAACGGGGTGATTACGGCGCCTGTTGCGGCCTGTAACGAACTATTCTCAAGAAAGGATCCGTTCCAATCCTTAATCGATCATGCCGACAGACGTCAGCTCGCGCTGAGGCTCTGTCAGCGCTGGCTAAATGAAGCGTTGATGCATGCACGCCATAGCGCGGCCCTGCTGCCGGAACATTGCGCGGTGGTTGTTGAGGCATTCATACGGCAACAACTCACAGCAGCACCAGTGACTGGACGCCAAACAGACACTTTCAAACCGTGGCGTGAACATCAGGCCAATACAGCAAGGGTCGAAGCGGTATGAGCGAGCACGTCCTAGTCATCGGTAGCGGGTTTGGCGGTCTTGCCAGTGCGCTGCGTGCCCGCAGCTTGGGTTTTGACGTGACCGTAATCGAGCGTCTGGACCAACTCGGCGGCAGAGCCCAAACCTTCACCCAAGACGGATTCGTCTTCGATGCCGGCCCTACGGTGATTACCGCCCCATTTCTTTTCGATGAGCTGTTCGAACTGTTTGACCGCCGCATCGAGGACTACGTTGAAATTCTGCCGGTAACGCCGTGGTACCGATACGAATTCAACGACGGCACCCATCTGAACTATGGTGGCAGCGTTGAAGATACCTTGCGAGAGATCGAACGAATCAACCCCGACGATGTCGAGGGATATAAAAAGCTTCTGGCCCATTCGGAGAAAATCTTTGATGTGGGCTTCAGCCAATTAGCCCATGTGCCCTTCAACAAGCTTTGGTTCATGCTCAAGCAAGTACCGGACCTGATTCGGCTGGGCTGCTATCGAACCGTGTGGCAATTCACTAAGCGCTACCTCAAAGACGACCGTTTGCGTCGGGCCTTCAGCATTCAACCCCTATTAGTTGGCGGCAACCCATTTTCCACCACCAGCATTTATTCGCTGATCCACTACTTAGAGCGGCGTTGGGGTGTCCACTTTCCCCGGGGCGGAACCGGTGCGCTGGTACAGGCTCTGGGTAAGTTGATGCGAGAGCAGGGCATCGATATTCAGCTGGGCAAGAGCGTGAGCCGAATTAACATCGAGGATGGGCGCGCCACCGGTGTGCTTTTAGATGACGGTACCACCCTCACCGCAGATCGAATCATCTGCAACGGCGACCCAGCGTTTACCTACAAAAACCTGATCGACAAGGCCCATCGCAAAACCTGGACCGACAAACGTATCGACGGTCTCAAATACTCTATGGGCTTGTACGTTCTGTACTTCGGCACCGACTGCAAATACGAGGATGTGGAGCACCACACCATCATCTTCGGCGATAGCTACCAAGAATTGCTACAGCGCATCTTCGATGGCGACGAAGTGGGTGATGACCTAAGCCTGTATTTGCACCGACCCACTGCTACCGATCCTGCCCTAGCACCGGCGGGCAAGGATGCATTCTACGTGTTGGCTCCGGTACCGAATCTGCAACGGGACGATTGGGGCGAGGTCAAAAACCAAGTCAAAGAACGTGTGCTGGATATTTTAGAGGCCAAGGTGCTGCCAAACCTAAGAGATCACTTAGAAGTATGCTTCGACTTCGACCCCGACGACTTTGCAGCCCAGTATCAGTCCCAATGGGGCGCAGGTTTCTCCATTGCACCCATCTTTACCCAGTCCGCATTTTTCCGTTTTCACAATCGGGCCGAGGACTTCGACAACCTCTATTTCGTTGGGGCAGGAACCCATCCCGGCGCCGGAGTGCCCGGCGTCCTCAGTTCCGCTAAAGTCGTCGAACAACTTCTTCTCGAAGACTCACTATCTACCATTCCGGACATGCAATGTCAGACCAGTTAACCAAGGCAAAGACCACATTCAACGCGCACGCCAAAACATTTTCTTTGGCAGCACGGTTTTTACCCCAGCAACGCTATGATGCCGTTGCGAGGCTGTACGCGTTCTGCCGGGAACTCGATGATTTGGCGGACGCAGAACCTGCCGGAATCAACCACGAGAAGCTGCTGAGCATTCGGCAAGACATTTGCGCGGGCACCAGCCTGAATACTGGTGTGTCGGACATGCTGGAGCTGCAGCATCAGTTTGAAATTCCCACGACACTGCTGCTGGATTTCATAGATGCGCTTATTGACGACCAGTACCCTAGGCAACTCAAGGACATCGATGAACTGGTCCGTTTCGCCTATGGCGTAGCCTCCACGGTGGGTCTGATGATGTGTCATATCTTCGGCGTTACCGACAAACGCGCCCTGCCCTTTGCCGTGGACTTGGGCGTTGCCATGCAAATGAGCAACATCGCTAGGGACATACTGGAGGACGCTCAGCGCGGTCGAATCTATGTACCCGCTGACCTACTGCCAAGCCCGGTGACCTGCCAAGGGTTGCTAGCCGGGGACGAAGACCACAGGCACAGCGCCTACAAAGGCGCCCTTCACCTGCTCAATATCGCCGATGAGTATTATACCAGCGCCACCATGGGCTACGGCTATCTACCACGCTCGGTGCGCCATGCCATCAAGGTAGCCGCGCGCCTCTACCAGGCCATTGGCGAAAAGATTGTGGCCAATCCCGACAGCTACTGGCAGCAGCGCACGGTGGTTGCCCGGGAACACAAATGCCGTTTGATCGCCGATCTGTTTCTGCAGCGGTTACGGGATGGGTCTAGCACGCTCCTCATCGGCAAGGTCGAACACCCAGACTATTTGCATCAAGCCTTAGATCAACGGCGTTTTACCGCCTGATCCCAATGACCCAAACCACTGCCGGTCAAACCGACCTCGATGTTGTCATCCTCGGCGGCGGCATGGCCGGATTGTCTCTGGCCTGCGCCATTGCACAGGACGAGTGCTCTCACCAAGATTTAAAGGAAACTTCACGACGAAGCCCACAACGTACATTAGTAATCGAGCCGCGAAGCGTCTATCGCCAAGATAAAACCTGGTGCTATTGGCAGCAGGATCCTACACCCTTCGACGAGGCCATTACCCATCGCTGGCAGCGTTGGACGGTAAGCCATGGGGGACAGACTCAACTGTGCAGCAGCGCCCAAACCCCCTACGTGCGAGTGGACAGCGGTCAGTTTTATCGTATTGCTCAGCAGATTTTGAGTGCTTCGCGCTCGGTGACTCTGAGTTTAGGAGAGCAAGCGGAATCGCTAGAAGCAGACAGCCAGGGTGTTTTCGTTAACAGTACAACCGGTGATCTACGCGCTGGATTAGCTATCGACACCCGGCCCACACCCATCCCAGAGGGCGTGCTGCTGCAGCACTTCATGGGCTGGGAAATTCAGACTGATCATGACGTATTTGACCCAACCACCGTCACGCTCATGGACTTTGCCCCAGCATCCAAGGACATTCACTTTTACTACGTCCTGCCATTTGACCGTCGGCGTGCGCTGGTAGAAACCACGCATTTCTCCATGACCCGGTTAGATGAAGAAACGTATACCCGTGAGCTAAAGAACTATTTAAAAGAGCGCTATGGTTTGGATCATTGGCGTATCTCGCGAACAGAACAGGGCGTGATCCCAATGCCTCGCCAAGCGCCTAATCTCAAACGCCGGGCGCACCAGCGCATCATTCCCATGGGCCTACACGCGGACACAACAAAGCCGTCGACAGGATATTGCTACCCTCACGCTCAAGACCAGGCTCGACGGCAAGCGCAGGCGCTGTCATCTGGCGCCAGCGGCGCGGCGGCCAGTGCAAGGTCGGATCTGGGCCGCTGGTTCGATGCGGTTTTCATTGGTTTTTTAGAGCAGTACCCAGAACAAGCCGGGGCGACCTTTTTGCGACTGTTTCAGCAGGTGCCCACCGATGTGCTGATACGATTCCTGACGGACAAGGCTCGCTTTGGCGACTATCTTCGGGTCATGCTCGCATTACCAAAGATCACGTTCATCAAACAAGCGTTACGACATGTTAGTGGCGCTTAAGCCTTTTCGTGCTTTCCTGACGGCGTGTCTGTTG
>JAYOVN010000110.1:0-5032 GCA_038151515.1 Gammaproteobacteria bacterium
GACGCCAAGGCCGACGAAGGCAAATGTGGCGAAGGCAAGTGTGGCGGGGCCTAAAACTTGAACTCCCCCTTTCCTTCTGCACCGGATAGCAGCAAAAAATTACACGGCGCAGGCCTAGGTCTACGTCGTGTGTTTTTGCAGGAGTTCGCATCCAATCCAAGCGATTCGGCCAGTTTTTTTGAAGTGGCACCAGAAAATTGGGTCCATATGGGAGGCCGGTTCGCAAGTTCTCTAGATGAGGTGGCAGATCAACTGCCAATGGTATGTCACGGCCTGTCGTTGAACTTAGGCGGCCAAGCCCCTCTGGATGAAGGCTTGATTGCAGATATTCAAGCATTTCTAAAGCGCTACGACGCCGCCTACTTTAGCGAACACTTGAGCTATTGCGCCGATGATGGCCATCTTTACGACCTGCTACCTATCCCTTTTACAACGCAGGCCATCGACCACGTCAGTGATCGTATCAAGCGTGTTCAGGAACTCTTGGACCGCCCCATTGCAGTGGAGAATGTCTCTTACTACTGCGCACCCGGCCAACAGATGCCGGAAATCGACTTTTTGCTGTCCGTCCTAGAAAAAACGGACTGCTTGCTACTCCTTGATGTAAACAATGTTTACGTCAACAGCATCAACCACAAGTACGACCCCATTGAGTTTTTAAAGCAATTGCCGACCCAAAGGATTGCTTATGGCCACGTAGCAGGCCACTACAAAGAACATGAAGAATTGCTAATGGACACTCACGGCAGCGACGTTATCGACCCAGTCTGGCAGCTGCTCTCTAAAACCTACGAAATTCATGGCGTGTTTCCCACGCTGCTCGAACGAGACTTCAATATCCCAGGACTGGACCAACTCGAACAGGAACTACAGCTCATATTGCGTGCTCAACGAGATAGCCAGACCCAAAGCGATTCCGCCGAGGTCGGCGACGCAAAAATAGCGGTGACCCTGTGAACATCGCCCTCGCGGACCTACAGAACCGCTTTACCGGTTTCTTACGTGACCCCGCAGGCACGCCGATGCCTGAGGAACTGCCGCCGGAACGAATGCGCGTCTATCAAGATCTTGTGTTTCGAAACATTCAAAGTCTGCTGGCAAGCAACTTTCCCGTCCTAGAAAAAATCACCCGCGACGGCGACCATTGGAATGTGTTGACCAGAGGCTTTATAAGAGACCATCGGGCACACACACCCCACTTCCCGTTATTAGCTACTGAGTTTTTAGATTATCTAGAAGAACTCAGCGGCGATTCGGATAGACCCGAGACTCAGGTTTTGGCCCGATATCCTTTTATCGCGGAATTGGCGCACTACGAATGGGTTGAACTGGATGTCCAAATTGCGCCGGTGCCTTCACTTGCCAAACCAATTAAACCAGTAACGCTCAATGATGCATTAATCCTGAATCCCACGGCTCATGTTCTCGCCTATCAATGGCCGGTCCATCAAATCGGGCCCGATTTTCAGCCCAACGAAGCCCCAACAGTGCCCACGTTCTTGGCCGTTTTTCAAAACGCTAAAATCCAAAGCGAATTTATCCTGCTTACGCCACTGGCGGCGCTGTTGTTAGAAAACATTCAACAGCAGAGCCCTTGCTCAGTAACTCGCCACATCCAGATTTTGGCTCAACAACACGAAAAGTTATCCGAAGTTGAATTGACCAACGATGTTTTGGCAATCGTAGAGCGGCTTTGCGATCAGAGCTTGGTCATCAGCCAATCAATGGCGAGTTCCTGTTGAGCTAGCCTCACATTCCACCCGCATTATCCAAGGAGACACTTATGCTAAATTTCATAAAACGGATGAATACACCACTGCAATATCTGAGTTTTGCAGATTTCTTGGCTCCACTCGCCCTCAGACTTTATCTCGCACCGGTATTTTGGATGGCCGGTAGCGGCAAACTGAACAACATGGACAGCACCATTGCCTGGTTCGGTAATCCGGATTGGGGCTTGGGCCTGCCATTCCCAGCGCTTCTTGCCTGGCTTGCCACGCTAACCGAGGCGGTTGGCGCGATTATGCTGTTAATCGGATTTGGTGTGAGATGGGTGTCGCTACCACTGATGGTGGCTATGTTAGTGGCCGCTTTTACAGTGCACTGGCAAAACGGGTGGCTGGCCATAGCCACCGGTTCAGGCATTTTTGCAACAGAGCGCACAATTGAAGCGACGGAACGCTTGGATCGCGCCAAGTCAATTTTGCAGGAACACGGCAACTATGGCTGGCTTACCGAACATGGAAACTTGGTTGCGCTTAACAATGGCATCGAGTTTGCTGCCACGTACTTCATCATGCTGCTGGCCCTCTTGTATCTCGGCAGCGGTAAGGTCGGTATCGACTACTGGCTAAATCGCCGCCTAGATTTAGGTCTGTAAACCTTGCCCATCTCACACCTCTTTGTGCCTACCGCTCGCAGCGGCTGTTTTAACGGGCAAAAAAAAACCCGTCACTGCTGTGACGGGTTTTCACGTCAGATGTGCCTATTTCATAGGCTGCACCTTTCGTTTATTGGCTGCGCCTTCCTTATAACGGCTGCGCCTTCCAATTAACGGCTGCGCCTAGGCCGTCGCCGTCGTCCATCTACTTACAGATAGTTCAGGATCGCTACCAGCACGACGGTTAGGCCCAAGCTACAGTGAATCACGCCACGAACTGTGGTCAGTGGTCCCTGCTTACCGAACAAAGCGTTCGCCTCCAGCGCGGCCACGATAGCCACACAAACCCATACGGCGGTTGTGCTGGATGCCAGACTTCCGCTGGACAGGTGTGCGCTGGAACCCATGAGGTACAGCATCGGCATCGAAAACAATGTATTTGTACGTGACGCCAAAGCTGCCTTGGGCGCTGCCGCTGCCGCCGCCGGATCCGGTTCATTGCCAGCTTGAACGCCTTGATTGGATTCAACGATGATCTTTTGATTGGGCCAAATAATTAGCCAGACGTTCAGAAACATCAGGGTACCCATAAGGGCACCTACGGTGATATCTGCGGTCAAGCCGGTATGTCGGTAACCCAGTAGCAGGACACCCGTCAGAAAGGTTCCCATGGCACCCCAACGGAAATACCACAAGGCGCGGGGAGCTAGCTTAGAAAACGCATCCACTCGGGCGTCGGGGTCAGCCTCTTTGAAGTACTCGGTTTGTACAAAGTTGAAGTAGTAAAGCAACCCGATCCAAGTGACACCAAATACAAAGTGTCCAAATCGTGCTAAGTAATCGACAAAGATCATGTCCATAAAGTTCTCTCACCCATTGATTGAAAAGACGCTGGAAGAATAGCGAAACCGTTACGCCGGTACCAGCGCTGGGGACACTCCCTGAGCACTGCTGGTGGTGCGCAGTTACTCTACGACACCAAGACCCAGGCGAAAAAAAACCCGCAAATCAGAAATTTGCGGGTTTCTTGAGCGCGGCTTTAACCTACATCATGCCGCCCATGTCGGGCATGCCGCCAGGCATACCGCCACCGGCAGGTGCATCTTCAGCAGGTAGCTCGCTGACCATGGCCTCGGTGGTGATCATCAAGCCAGCAACGCTAGAGGCGGCTTGAAGCGCCGTACGTGTCACCTTGGCTGGGTCAAGAATACCCATGGCCAACATGTCACCGTATTCGCCTGTGGCCGCGTTGTAGCCGTCATTGCCAGACAGCGCGCTGACTTTGTCCAGAACAACGGCGCCTTCGACACCTGCGTTGGTGGCGATTTGACGCAACGGCGCACTCATGGCGCGAACAGCAAGGGCAATACCCACATTCTGATCTTCGTTGTCGCCCTCAGTGGCTTCCGCCGCAGCGATGGCACGAACCAAGGTCACACCACCGCCAGGTACAACGCCTTCTTCAACCGCAGCACGGGTTGAATGCAGCGCGTCTTCCACTCGGGCTTTCTTCTCTTTCATTTCGACTTCGGTGGGTGCGCCCACTTTGATCACTGCAACACCGCCGGCCAGTTTGGCCAAACGCTCTTGCAGCTTTTCACGGTCGTAGTCTGAGGACGTATCTTCGATTTCCTGACGGATTTGTTTGATACGTCCAGCGATATCGTCTTTCTCACCCGCACCATCCACGATAGTGGTGTTTTCCTTGGTGGAAGAAACGCGCTTGGCGGTTCCCAGATCTTCCAAGGTTGCGCCTTCTAGGGTCAGTCCAACTTCTTCAGAAATCACGGTAGCACCGGTCAGGATAGCAATGTCTTGCAACATGGCTTTACGACGATCACCAAAGCCCGGGGCTTTAGCCGCAGCCACTTTGACGATGCCGCGCATGTTGTTAACAACTAAGGTAGCCAATGCTTCGCCTTCGATGTCCTCAGCGATTACCACCAAGGGACGACCGGCTTTGGCGACGTTTTCCAGAACTGGGAGCAGATCCCGGATGTTAGAAATTTTCTTGTCGCACAGCAGGATGAAGGGATCATCGTGCTCCGCAGCCATAGAATCTTGATTGTTGATGAAGTAAGGCGACAGGTAACCGCGATCAAACTGCATACCTTCCACGACGTCCAGCTCGTTCTCTAAACCGGAACCTTCTTCTACGGTGATCACACCTTCTTTCCCGACCTTTTCCATGGCTTCGGCGATGATTGCGCCCACAGCACTGTCACTGTTGGCCGAAATAGTGCCCACTTGAGCAATAGCCTTGGAATCTTCACATGGCGTGGCCAGACTTTGAATGTGCTCAACAGCTGAAGCGACAGCCTTATCAATACCGCGCTTGAGATCCATTGGATTCATGCCAGCGGCAACAGACTTCAGGCCTTCTTGAAGAATGGCTTGCGCCAGTACCGTTGCTGTCGTGGTGCCGTCACCGGCCTCATCAGATGTTTGGCTCGCAACGGTTTTAACCATCTGCGCGCCCATATTTTGAAATTTATCTTTCAGCTCGATTTCTTTTGCTACTGAAACACCATCCTTAGTGACAGTGGGTGAGCCGAAGGCTTTATCCAGAACAACATTTCTACCTTTTGGTCCCAGCGTTACCTTAACGGCGTTTGCTAGGACATTGACGCCTTCCAGCATTTCAATGCGGGC
>JAYOVN010000111.1:0-4967 GCA_038151515.1 Gammaproteobacteria bacterium
GTTTCAAGAATGGACTTGTTGAAGCCAAAAATTGACTTAACGTCCTCGCCGGGCAAGCTGTTGAGGTCACCGATAACAACCACTTCTTCCATCACCTCTTCCTCGGCCCACGCAGCTGGCATCAACGCAGCAGCTGCACTGAGGATGGCGCTCAGCGTGATTAATCGGCGTAAATTGGGGTAGTTCATAGAGGGTCCTTATAAACGTGAATTGTGATTTTTTGGTTGATTTGGCTCAGAGGGTGGAACAGAAAAACTGCAGCTATTCGTGGTCTTTGGCACCAAGGCGCGCATCTAACCTGAAATTCCACAAATGTTCATCCTTTCTTCGCAAAAACACAGCAAAAAATGGGCCAATCGCAGACGCCGAGCCGGCGGCGGCGCTCTCAATTGAGCGCCGAAATGCTGGGCTATATTGGTGCGGGCGGTGTGAAAACCTCGCCAAGATTGGGCGCAATATCGTAAACAGAAAATTGACGATAATTTTTTGTGACTTTTTTCTTTCCATGGTGCGATGGGGGCTGGAAAATCCATTGGCAAGTTCTCAAACTCAGTCATCTAAGTTTTTTATCGGGAGCGCTATCTTGAGCAGGATCACTCAACCAAACAGTCCTCAGGTTACCTTGCTGGGCAAATTACGAAGATGGGTCAGCCTCATGATAGTGATGCCCATCATCGTCGGTTGTGCCCAGATGACACAGACCACAGCGGCGCCGGTGCCTCTGCCGGTGAAAGTGGTCTTGGTCACAATGTTTGAGATTGGTGCTGACGAAGGCGATACCGCCGGTGAGTTCCAACTTTGGAAAGCGCGCCGCAATCTCTATCAACGGATTCCGTTTCCCCAGTCTCATCACGATTTGTACTACAACCCGGAGTCTCAGATTTTGGGTATGGTAACGGGTATTGGTACCGCGAAATCCGCAACGGCGACTATGGCACTGGGGTTGGATTCCCGCTTTGATTTCTCTCAAGCGTATTGGATGGTGGCCGGGATCGCGGGCATCGACCCCGAGGATGCGTCGATTGGATCCGTCGCCTGGTCCTCGTATTTAGTGGATGGAGACTTAGGTCACGAGATCGACGCTCGAGAAATCCCCGAAGATTGGGACACCGGCTACTTTGCTCGCCACACTCAGCGACCCTATGACCCGAACAGGCCCGAACCCACAGGTGAAATGTTCCAAGCCAACCCTGATTTGCGCGACTGGGCCTTTGACTTGACCAAGGACGCGACGCTGGTCAATCCAGAGTCCTTGGAGGAAACCCGAGCGCTTTATACAGAACACCCAAATGCCAGAAGAGCGCCATTTGTCCTTACCGGCGGGCACATTGCCGCGATGACATTCTGGCATGGTGAGCTGCTCAACGATTGGGCTAACGACTGGGTGGCTTATTGGTCAGGCGGTGAAACCGACTTTGTCACCTCGGCCATGGAAGAAACGGGCACCTATCAGGCTCTGACCTACTTGGACAACATCGGCAAAGTAGATGTGGATCGCTTCTTAGTGCTGCGCGGTGGCAGTAATTACACCATGCAGCCCCCGGGTATCGGTGCGGCAGAAAACCTATTGAAAGAAAATGACGGCTATGCCGGACTGCAGGCGTCCTTGGAGAACATTTACATCGTTGGTTCTATCGTCATCGACGAGTTGCTGGGCAATTGGGATTACTACTCAGATACGATCCCCGGCAGCGCGACCGATAGCGCCGATGCCGGTGGGGCCAAATAGCCCGCTTATGACCACGGCACGACGGATAGCTCATAGGTCGAGAAGACTGGCCACGGGCATCATGCTGCTGGTACTCGCCGGATTATCGCTGACCGGTTATGGGGCATCAGAGCCAGTCAGCGAGCATCTTGAGGGACTGAAAGATAACCCCGTCCAGTTGCGGCAGTTCTTGCAGCGATTCCCCAAGGGTGCGGATTTGCACAGCCACCTATCCGGCGCGGTTTATGCAGAATCCTATCTGCAGTGGGGTGCCGAGGATGGCAAGTGCATAGATCTCACCACCCAAGCCATTACCCTGCCCCCCTGCGCGCCTGTCGGGTCCGGTGTGTCTTTGGCTGAGTTGGTGGCAGGCATTACGCCAAATACCAGCTTGGGTGTGCAGATCGATGCCCTGTCTGTGCGCAACTATCAGCGACGTGAAGAATCCGGTCACGACCAGTTTTTTGCCACCTTCGAACGCTTTACCCCGGCTACCTTCGGTCGCCTTGGGGATATGGTGGCTCAAGTGAGTACTCGTGCAGCTCGCCAGAACATTCTCTATCTGGAGTTGATGCAGAGCTTAGGCATGTTTGAAGCAGCCGCCTTGGCTGCAGCAACGGGGAATTTAGACGCCGAGTATGGTTCACGCCTCGAGCACCCAGCGTTAGACGAGATTGTTTCTGAGGTGTCCGCAGAGCTGGACGCCATCGAAAACCGCCGGGGCGAACTGCAACGCTGCGGCGCTGAGGCTGCCAGCGGCGGATTGGGCTGCCAGGTCACGGTTCGGTATTTGGCTCAGGTAATTCGTACGTTGCCGCCGATTCAGGTCTATGCCCAAACATTGTTGGCTTTTAAGTTGATGGCTGCCGATTCCCGGGTGGTTGGGCTGAATTTTGTCGCACCGGAAGATCACCCGGTGGCCCTGCGTGATTATCGACAACACATGGGTTTTTTAGCGGAAATTGGCGCAAGGTTCCCTGAGCAGCAGTCGGGTATCACGCTGCATGCTGGGGAGCTGACTCTTGGCTTGGTTCCGCCGGAAGATTTGGGGTGGCATATTGACGAGGCTATTACTGTGGCGGGGGCCCGGCGTATCGGACACGGCATCGACATCGCCTACGAAGATGACATGGCGGGACTGTTACAGCAGATGGCGGACGAGGACATTTTGGTGGAGATTAACCTCACCAGTAATGACGTAATTTTGCAGGTGTCGGGTACCGAACACCCCTTTACCACCTATCTTCAGCACGGTGTGCCACTGGCCTTATCAACGGATGATGAGGGCGTATCCCGCATTGATCTGACCCATGAGTATCAGCGGGCGGTTACCACCTTCGATTTGAGCTATCCATTGCTTCGAAGTTTGTCGCGAAACTCGCTGCAGTACAGTTTCTTACCCGGCGCTCCACTGTTTGTGAATACATTTAAAGGAGAGATGGTCGCGGATTGCGGCCAAACCACCTCAGGGGATGAAGTTCCTTCAGCCGGGTGCGCTACTTTTTTGGCCGGTAGCCCCAAGGCCACGATGCAGTGGCAGCTGGAAAAGCGCTTCAAGGAGTTCGAGGCAGAGTTCTAGCGGCCTAGGTCTTGTTATCCAAATGCGGAGCAAGAATCTGGTGAATCTCAGGCTTATGCTGTTGTATTTCGTCTGGCGTTAGACCCTCCACCGAATGTGGGTAGACCAGCCATTCGTCGCTGTCGTACAGAAAGTACTCGGGTTCTCGGTCGGTTTCGTTTCGCTTGGGTTTGTAATACGGCACGGCAACACGCACCTGGGTCGGCATGTTAAGCTTTAGCTGTTCTTGCATCGCCTGCACAATTGACACGATGGTGCGGCCGGTGTCGTAAACGTCATCGACGATAAGCACCCGGTCTTCGGCTTGCAGGTTCTTGACCAGATAGTTCAGGCCGTAGATCTGAACGTTACGAGACTGATTGTCGATGCCGTGATAGGAACTGGTGCGCACCAAGATGTGATCGGTTTCGATTTCACGATAAGCAAAGTATTCTTGTACCGCTAGACCAATGGGGGCACCGCCCCGCCAAAGAGCCATGATGAAGGTTGGCTCGTAGCCGCTTCGGTAGACCTGATCGGCAAGGCGAAAAGAGTCGTTGAGCAGTTCATCCGCATCCAGAAACAGCTTTTGGGTCATAATTTATGCGTGGCTCGTTGAGTGTGGTGGTGGCAATTCATTAACAAGGTCGCGATTGTACGTGACTTTTAAGGCGCAGGAAGATTGAGAAAGCCCGAAAGCGATAAGTTTTTTGTATCGGAAGAATCCCAAATCCTCGACGGATACCGGCTCGGTGAAAAGATATTTACCAGTGGTTACCGGCCCACCTTTATCGTGGGGTTGTGGCGAGGCGGTAGCACCGTAGCATTGGTTGTGCAGGAGTGTCTGGCATATCTAGGCGTACCCGCAGATCATACGACCATTCGCACTTCCTACGGTGGTAGGCCTCAGTACGAGCGATCCATTGAGCGAAGCGAACATATCCGTGTTCACGGTAAAAGCTATGCTCTTGAGTCATTAACGGCCGATGACCGGCTGCTGATTGTTGATGATGTGTATCGTAGTGGACGTCACATACGTGCCGTGATCGAACAACTGCAAATCGGCTTGCGCAAAAACATGCCCGAGGAAGTTCGTGTAGCGGCGTTGTGGAAGCGCACGGGGGCTGAGTCTCAAGATCTGGATTATTGCGTGCACGAAACCGATCAGTGGGTGGTTCTGCCCTACGAACTCACAGGCCTGACTCGGGAGGAAATAAAGGACAACAAGCCAGCGCTGCTTCCTCTATTTTCTTAGCGTGTTTTCCTAGCGGTATCCGTGTTCGCGGCGCCATTGTCCGGCTTGGCGTTAACGAGTTACTTGCCGGTGTTGGAATCGCGGTTTTCAGCAAGCCGCTATCAGGGCAAGAACCAAATTGGCGACGACCAGGCCCGTTCTGTCACCATCTTGTCCGCTTCCGGATACTCATCGCATTTGTTGGAGGATTCGCATAGGAGCTTGCTCCAGCGTGGGGTTGGCTCTTGAGTGATGCGTGCGTACCAATAGGCTGGGGCTTTAGAATTGAATGTTGAGTCTGTCCATGACACACACGCACCTGCCTTGCCCTGATTGTCCGGGCCAGTAGCCGCCTCATTGGTCGCCATTGGGCTAGGCATTAAGCTGACAACCCTTTCTCGTAGTTCACCATCCCACAGTTCGCCCTTAATCAGCTCAATACGCGCCAGAGGCGTTTTGTCCATCTG
>JAYOVN010000112.1:0-4871 GCA_038151515.1 Gammaproteobacteria bacterium
GGCATGCACGCCCTGAGCTTTATCGGTCTGGGATTTGGCGGGCTTGGATTTGCCTGCCTTGGATTTGCCTGCCTTGGATTTGGGGGCGTTGGATTTGGGGGCGTTGGATTTGGAGGGTTTGGATTTGCCTGCCTTGTGTTTATTGCTCTTAGCCTTGCCGGTTTTACGACCACCCCCAGGCAGCAGCTGCAGCTCGATTTTGCCCTGGGGTGGTTCCACATTGGCAATACGAACCTCCAGCGCTTCGCCTAGCGTGAAACGCCGTCCGCTGCGATCGCCGATCAGGCACTGGCCGCGAGGATCGTAACGAAAGTAGTCTGCGCCTAGATCGGAGATGTGCAACAGGCCCTGTACATAAAAGCCATCTAAATCGATAAACAGTCCGAATTCTGTAACGCCTGCGATGGTACCGGGTAGCACCTCGCCTAGATGATTCTTGACTAAATCGCACTTGAGCCACGCTTCAACAGTCCAGCCCGCGGACTCAGCCCTGCGCTCGTTGCTGGAGCAATGCTCGCCAAGATCCGCCAACTGCTCGCTGGAGGGAACCCAACCGGCACGATTCGTTCGCTGTTGCAAGATGGATTTAATCGCTCGGTGCACGAGTAAGTCCGGATACCGGCGAATGGGACTGGTGAAGTGCATGTAGCGCTCTAGGCCCAAACCAAAGTGCCCGGCATTGTTGGGGCCGTAAACGGCCTGCTTCATGCTGC
Organism: Gammaproteobacteria bacterium; assembly: GCA_038151515.1. Lineage (GTDB taxonomy): Bacteria > Pseudomonadota > Gammaproteobacteria > Pseudomonadales > Azotimanducaceae > UBA4421. Next base: position 714 of record JAYOVN010000112.1, read on the forward strand.
GAAGCACCAACTGCTGATACAACCAACCTCGCTCTTTTTCCGCTATGTCGCGCAACAAGGTTTGATAGGTCTGGGAACTGGGTACGCCGTCCGGTAACTGCAGGCCAATGGCCATTAAGTCTTGGCGCAAGGTTTCCAGCTTGAGCGCGTCCGGGGCTTCGTGCAGCCGGTACAGGGAACGACTGTCATTGCTTTCAATAAAGGCTGCTGCACAGACGTTGGCGTTGATCATGGCTTCTTCAATGATCTGGTGAGCTTGCAGCCGAGCCACCTCTTGAACGCCGGTGACATGGCCCTGCTCAATCTCAATAACACCCTCTCGGCTATCAAAATCCAAGCCACCTCGGGTGTCTTTGGCAAGACGGAAGGCTGCGTGGACTTTGGCCAAGTCTGCGATGCTGGCCGCCACCGCTGCGCGGTCGGCCTCATCACAGGGTAGGGACGCGCCGTCGTCAATGTGGGCTTGAACCTGCTCGTAGGTCAGTCGGGCATGGGAGCGAATCAGCGCATCACAGAAGCGAAAGTCTCGCACCACGCCTTTTTTCGAGACCTGCATGTCACACACCAGCGCCAGCCGGTAAACATCCGGTTTTAGAGAACACAGTTCGTTAGAAATAGCCTCGGGCAGCATGGGCACCACGTGTCCGGGTAAATAAACCGACGTAGTTCGCTCAGCCGCCTCCAAATCTAAGGCAGACTTGGGTTTTACGTAGTTGGCCACATCGGCTATCGCCACCACCAGACGCCAGCCTTTCTGCCCGCCAAGGCTTTTGGCGAACACGGCATCGTCGAAGTCTTTAGCGGTAGCGCCATCAATGGTCACCAAGGGGAGGTCGGTGAGATCTTCCCGATCACCGTGCTGTTTAGGCTGAACCGCTTTCGGCAGCTTCGCCGCGGCCCGAGTAACGGCTTCGGGCCATTCTCGGGGGATGTCTAAACTTTCAAGGGTTGCGTCGATGGCTTGCTCCACTACCGACGCGTTGGGCAACACGGCCAGCACCCGGCCAACCAAGCCATCTCGATCTTGATCGAGAATCTGTACCCGAACCGCATCACCGTGGGTCGCCTCGCCCAGGCCGTCCAACAACCGTAGCCTGCCGGTGAAACTTCTGGCCAACGGGTCTACGCAAGGCACCCTGCCGCGCAGATTTACAATGCCCACACCTGGCTGGTCCGAGCGCACCTCGATGGATTCAACCTGAGCACTGGACTCGTTATTGGGGGCTGTGACGTTCTCGATCAACCGATAGACGACCTCATCCCCTTGCCTGACGGCAATGGCATCGCGGTCACCGGCGCGCTGTATTGGCAAACCACCAACACTGAGCCTGCCCCCGTAGCCTTGGACAGTACCCCGCAGAGATTTACCGGAGCCCGCCGACTTGCGGCCCCCAGCGGAATCACCACGCTCCGAAGAGGTATCGGCAGCCAAGCGATACAAATGGCCATCTTGCTCGGTGACCTGACCCTGACGAATCAGGCCCTTGAGCAATTGGCGCAGCTTTTTAATCTCGTGGGGTGCCTTCGCCTGCAGTGACGCGGTGAGCGACTTCCAAGATTGAGGTTCGTGTTTGGCAAGTAAGCTCAGCAGCGTTGCCGCCTGGAGCTTGGTTGGGGACGAGTTTTTTTCGCCGCGAGGTTTCGTCAAGTTTGACACCTTGTGTGTGCGTTCAGTAAAGTCCGCGACCCTATCAGACCGCGTATGCCCAGGTGGTGAAATTGGTAGACACGCTAGCTTCAGGTGCTAGTGGGGGCAACCCCGTGGAGGTTCAAGTCCTCTCCTGGGCACCATTCTCAATGGCGCACGACTCTTTTTAAAACAGGTATCTTTCAAAATACGATCGAGCCCTGTCACCTTCCTGTCTACTTTTTTGCTGCTGCTCGCTAATCTACAGCATGGAAGCCGCACATGCGTCACTTAAATCGACGAGCAAATACCCACTGTGATCGCTTCCTAAAGTATCCACTGGACTTCGGGGCACCTTCGCGAACCTGCCGGCGGCCTAGGATCAGTCTGCCGGCTTTGCTAGGTTCGCCAGCGCTGCTTCGCCCATCAGTGGATTTGTGCCGCTGATCATGTTCTCGGCGCGGGCCCTGATCATTTCGTCGAAGTGATCGTGGGTGAGGATATAGAGCCGGTCGTCTCGAATAGCATCAAAAACAATTTCGGCAATCTCCGCTGGCTGCATACCCTGTCGGAGGATCTCTTGGAACATGGCGATGCGCTGCTCGTCTTCCGGCGTCAGCGGTTGCGGTCCTTCGTCATTGGCGAGATTTGAGGGCCGGTTGCGGCCGCTGTCAAAAATGTTGGTGTTGACGAAGCCGGGACAGAGCACGGAGCAACCAATTTCAGTATTTTCCGCCTTGAGATCCACAGAAAGATTTTCAGTCAGTGCAACTACTCCGTGCTTGGTGACGGAGTAAAGCGCGTTGGTACTGCCGCCGATGATGCCGGCGATCGAGGCGGTGTTGACGATGTGACAAGGCGTCTCCTGGGCGATCATCTGCGGCACGAACACACGCAGACCGTAGATTACGCTCCACAGGTTTACGCCGACCACCCAGTCCCAGTCCTTCTGAGTCGCGTTCCAGGAGTTGCCGCCCCCGCCAACGCCGGCATTGTTGAATAGCAGGTGTACACCGCCCAGCTTCTCCACGGCTTCATCCCGAACCTTGCGCATTTCGGCTTCCATCGCGACGTTGGTGACGATGGGTAGCACCTGGTTGTTCGTAGTTGCCTGCAGTTCGGCTGCTGTCTTCTCCAGTACCGCTTCTTCGATATCCGCCATCACCACATGCATGCCTTCGGCGATGCACTTTTCGGTCAGAGCCTTACCGATACCGCTTGCCGCTCCCGTGATCACGGCGACCTTGCCAGCAAAATCCTGCATGAAATTCCCCTTGGAAAAAAGACGAGTATAGCTGGCGCCGATTGATAAGTCTGACCGGTCGTCTGCGGGCCATCAGTTCGAGCGCTCTGCTATTGGTGTCAGCGGGATTCGGCCATCACCAGGAAAACTGACAAGGAGGCGCTGGATACCCGTGAGGAAAAAGCCCGGTCATCCCATTTCTTTGGGTTGGCGGCATCGCTACCTTTGTTTTTCAAGCCCTCCTTTGGTGCCCGGTCATTGGAAATGTGGATACGGCGCGTCTGGTTCGTTTGCTTGGGGAATACTTTATGGCCTACTTGATACCGCCAGCGGTGTTCCGCAACTACATCCAGCGACGGAACACCTTCTCGACATCAGCCGCAACATGGCACTAGCGGTTTAGACTCCATTCGGTTATCGACAGCTACAGGACTTGGAATATGAGCGATCCTCACAACCTTAAACCATTCATTCGAAGCGTCGACGACTACCCCATTCCGGGCATCAAGTTTCGAGACATCACCAGCCTGCTGGAAACCCCGTCGGCTTTCGCTACCGCCTGTGGCGAGATGACCACACTGAGCGCGGAGTTTTCTCCAACCGCTGTCATCGGTATCGAGAGCCGCGGCTTTATTTTTGCTGGCGCCATCGCCAGTAGCCTAGGCCTGCCCTTCGTGCTGGCCAGAAAACCAGAGAAGCTGCCTAATGCCACGTTTACCAAGGCATTTGACTTGGAATACGGCAGCACCGCCTTGGAAATTCAGAAAAACACCCAACTCAGCAACCAAGACCGCGTTATCGTGGTAGACGATTTAATCGCCACTGGGGGAACCGCTGTGGCCTGTGCCGAGCTGCTCCATGAGCATTTCGGCGTGGCTCGGGAAAACATCTTGGTGCTGGCCTTTATTGAGTTACCAGACCTCGGTGGCAGTGAGGCTATCCAGCAAAGCGGCTTCAACGTGGCATCGCTTGTGGCCTATGCCTAGCGATCCCCCGATGCCGGCCTTGGCTGGCCGGAGGAAGCAATCTCGTGGCAGTTCAGCATCAACTCGCAACGGCGCCCAAGTTGCTTTACCGTCTCTGTGCATTTTAGCGCTCATGCATTAGAGAGGAGATCGTATGAAAACCCCGACCGCCCTAGATTTACCCATGGCAGACCCGTTGCCTGAGGCCACTCAAAAATACTTCGACATCTGTCAGGACAAGCTTGGGATGATACCCAATGTACTCCAAGCCTATGCCTTTGATATCGACAAGCTCAATGCCTTCACCGCGTTCTATAACGACC
>JAYOVN010000113.1:0-4870 GCA_038151515.1 Gammaproteobacteria bacterium
CACCGGCTGGCAACAAACGGCTGCGCGGTTGATCCGGTTGCGAAACATTGGTGGTATGCAACAGATGCTGGCCGTCAAATAGCAGCAAATTAAATCCAGCGTATTGAACGCCCTCGATGCCCAGCGCGTAGTCTTTAACCGATTGCGAGCCGCGCAAAAAACCGTGGACCAATTCACCCCGAGATTTGGGGAATGGGGTTAGGTCACCCTGAGTGAAATTGGTGAGCGCAGCAAAGCGACCTTGGCGAGAACAACCGAGCCAGGTGCCGCCGGCGACCAAATCCCTCCCCGCTAGTATATCGGGCTGGTCATCCCAAAACGCTGCTGCGGCGCTGGCGCGCTCGTGGAATTCATCCCGGTTTGCGGCGACCAAAAGCGGTTCGTCGGTCCGGGGGCGAAAGCGGAACAAAATTAAGCACATATTGCGAACTGGCTGGTAAAGAACGCAGCGAGTGTATCAGGACTTTGGGTTATTCTGTGGTTCAAATCCCTCGATAAAACCTGTCTATGCAATACCCAATCATCGATCCAATCATTCTTTCTCTGGGGCCCCTTGCACTGCGTTGGTATGGACTGATGTATTTGCTCGGGTTTGCTGCGGTTTATCTTCTTGGTCAGTGGCGTATTAACAATCGACCGCATCATCTGCACACGCGCTGGGACAAAGATCAGCTGTCTGATCTTGTGTTTTTTGGTGCCATGGGTGCAGTGCTCGGCGGGCGGGTGGGCTATGTATTCTTTTATGGCTTTGAGCGTTTTGCCGGCGATCCGCTGTATTTATTTCGCGTCTGGGAAGGTGGCATGTCGTTTCACGGAGGATTTCTCGGTGTGTTGGTTGCCATGGTGCTGTTTGGCCGCCGCTATAAAAAAGACTTTCTCACCGTAACGGACTTCTTGGCTCCCCTATGCCCAATTGGGCTGGGACTCGGCCGGCTAGGCAATTTTATCAACATGGAACTGCCCGGGCGCGTGACGGAAAGCAGCCTTGGGCTGGTATTTCAGTGTCAGGCAGTGCGGGACTTAAACCCCATGTGCTTCGGCGTATGGGAAGGTGCAGCCAGACACCCATCGTCCCTCTACCAAGCAGCAACCGAAGGCGCACTGTTGTTCGGTGTTCTTTGGTGGTTGGCATTGAAGCCTCAGCCCAAGGGTGTGCTCTCGGGCGCGTTTTTGCTGGGTTATGGCCTGTGCCGGTTCATAACGGAATTTTTTCGCTCGCCGGATGCCCACATCGGTTTTGTGTTGTTTGAGTCAGCCAGCATGGGACAGTTGCTCTCCCTACCCATGGTGATCGCTGGAGGCGTATTGCTTTACTGGTCTCGTCGCCCTGCACAGTGAGGGCAGATGACCTTGCCGGATCAGAGCAAGGCGCGAAGATCTGATCGCCCACCTTAGGCATCGCTGTTAATATCCCCCTTTGCACAGCGAAGGTAACTTATATGCAACAGTATCTCGATCTGATGCGCCACGTTCGAGAGAATGGCACCTTCAAAGCCGATCGAACGGGCACAGGCACCTATAGCGTCTTCGGTCATCAAATGCGTTTTGACCTGAGCGCCGGATTTCCCTTAGTCACCACCAAAAAGGTGTTTCTGAAAGGCATTATTCACGAGCTTCTGTGGTTCCTTGCCGGTTCGACCAACATCTCGTATTTGACAGATCATAATGTGCACATTTGGGATGAGTGGGCGGACGAACATGGAGAGCTTGGCCCTGTATACGGGTCTCAATGGCGTTCCTGGCCGGGGCCGGATGGCAGCACGATTGACCAAATTGAAGCGCTGGTCGAAGGCATTCGTACGAACCCGGACAGCCGTCGGCACATCGTCAGTGCTTGGAACGTGGCTGAGGTGAACCACATGGCGCTGCCGCCATGCCATACCCTTTTCCAGTTTTACGTGGCAGACGGCAAACTGTCCTGCCAGCTCTATCAGCGAAGCGCGGATATTTTTCTCGGCGTGCCATTCAATATCGCCTCCTACGCGCTGCTGACCATGATGATTGCCCAGGTATGCGATCTGGCAGTGGGTGACTTTGTGCACACGATGGGTGACGCGCACCTGTACACCAATCATCTTGAGCAGACAGATCTGCAGCTCAGTCGCAGTCCGCTGCCGCTGCCGCAAATGCACCTGAATCCCGATGTGAAGGACATTTTTGGCTTTGTCTACGAAGATTTCGAGTTAACGGGTTACGAATGCCACGGCGCGATAAAAGCGCCGATTGCCGTCTAAAGGCGACACTAGGATTTCATCATTATGCAGCTGTCTTTGATTTGGGCCATGGCCGAAAACCGCGTTATTGGTCGAAATAATTCTCTGCCGTGGCGTTTACCTGACGATATGCGCCACTTCATGAAAACCACCATGGGCCGGCCAGTAATCATGGGCCGAAAGACGTTCGAATCGATGAAGTCGCCATTGCCCGGTCGAACAAACATTGTGCTCACGCAAAATGCACAATGGCAGCGCGAGGGTACACAGGTGGTTTCTACCTTGGACGAGGCCATCGCTTTAGCGGAAAGCCAGTGCCTGATTGATGGGGTGGATGAGGTCATGGTGATAGGCGGCGCGCAAATCTACGAACTGGCTCTGCCGTTGGCAGACCGGCTATATCTCACCACAGTGCATGCCGAGCCTCAGGGTGATGTTTTTTTCCCGTCCGTCGATCTGAGCGGATGGCAGGTAGTGGCAGAGGAACGCCGCGAGGCGGACGAGCGACACAGCAGCGCCTTTACATTTCAGACCTTAGAACGAGCATCGTGATTGGTGCCATAAGTGACCGCGTCTGATTCAAAGGCCAACGGCAAGCTGGCTCTGTGCGTGAATCCCATGTCTGGCCGGGATGTGCGCCGGCTTGCGGCACGTGCCGCTAACATGACCCACGAAGCTAAGCGTGACATCGTCGCGCGGGTGGTCGCTGGTGCGGATGCAGTCGGTATTGCTGACATATACGTGGCTCGCGAGCCGTTTAGTATTGCGCAAGGCGCATTGGAACATATGCCCCTAGATGCCAACCTACACATTGTCGACATACCAATAACCCATACCGCCAAGGACACGGCGGCGGCTATGCACCTGTTCAAAGAAGCCGGCTGTCATACAGTCGTCTCCCTAGGGGGAGATGGCACCAACCGGGCCTTAGTTCAGGCCGACAGCGCGATTGATTTGGTGCCCATTTCCACTGGAACGAATAACGTCTTCCCTGCTCTCATGGAGCCAACCTTGGGGGGCATGGTTGCTGGCTTGAATGCGTTGGGTAAAACCATCGGCATGCCGGAATCTCTTAGGCCAAGAGCCAAGGTGCTGCACCTTAAGACCCCATCCCACACCGACATCGGACTTATCGATGTGGTGTTGTTGCGGCGAGATCATGTCGGCAACATGCTGCCTTTCGACTCGGACCGCCTAGAAGCCATGTTACTTACTCGGGCAGAGCCGAATTCCGTTGGTATGTCGCCGATAGGCGGCTTTATCGACCCTGTTTATGCGCGCGATGACTGCGGATTGTGGGTTCAGATGGGCAGTGGGAGCCGGATCGTGAGGGCACCATTGTCCCCGGGACACTTTCGTGACGTTGCCGTGAGCCATACCCGACGCATCGAATTTGGCGAAGTGGTTACTTTCAGTGGTCCCGGGGTTATTGCGCTGGATGGCGATCGAGACCATATGCTGCGCGAGGGCGAGATGGCTTATGTTACCGTGCGCCGCGATGGCCCCCGAATACTCGACGTCGAGGGCATCATGCGCTGGGCTGTGGGAGCGGGTATGATGGCGTCCGCCGTAACCGTAGATACCTAGTTGCTGCGTTGACTGTACCGAAGGTAGAACCATGATTGTAAAGCCCCGGATCCGAGGATTTATTTGCACGACAGCGCACCCAGCGGGATGCGCTGCTCACGTAAACCAACAAATCGATTATGTCACCCAGCGGGGCGCCGCTGCCGACGGTGCCTTTAGCAACGTCTTGGTGCTTGGGTGTTCAGGTGGTTATGGGCTGGCAAGTCGTATTGTCGCTGGCTTTGGCTGCGGGGCGAGTACCCTTGGGATATCTTTTGAAAAAGCGCCAACAGAGAGCAAAACCGCATCCGCGGGTTGGTACAACAACAAAGCATTTGAAACGCGGGCTGCCGAGCAAGGGTTGTATGCCAAGACACTGGATGGCGATGCGTTTTCTGACGCCATGCGCGATGCCGTGCTCGAGACGATTAAAGCCGATTTAGGACAAATTGATCTGGTGGTGTATAGCTTGGCCTCGCCTGTGCGCCAGCATCCAAAAACCGAAGTGCTGCATCGATCCAGTATCAAGCCGCTGGGCGAAGTATTGGACATCAAAACGGTTCATGTGGAAAAGGGCGAAGTGTCCAACGTGGCCTTAGAACCAGCCACGGCGCAAGAGATCGCCGACACCGTCACAGTAATGGGCGGCGAGGATTGGGAATATTGGATGGAAGCATTGCTAGCAGCAGATTTACTGGCGCCTAATGCTAAGACCGTTGCCTACACCTACATTGGTAGCGAACTGACGTGGCCGATTTATTGGGAAGGCACCTTGGGTAAGGCCAAGGCAGACTTGGATCGTGCCAGTACGCAGATTCGGCAGAAGCTGCAGTCGATTAACGGCGATGCTCGCGTGGCGGTGCTGAAAGCCATCGTGAGTCAGGCCAGTGCGGCGATTCCCGTGGTGCCGCTTTATGCAGCGTTACTCTTCCGAGTCATGAAAGAGCAGGGCAGCCACGAGGAATGTATTGAACACATTGATCGGCTGTTCGCCAGCCAACTGCAGGCAGAAGCAGACATGCAATTGGATGACGCCGGTCGCATTCGCGTCGATGATTTGGAACTCGCGGATCAGGTGCAGGCCGAGGTAA
>JAYOVN010000114.1:0-4792 GCA_038151515.1 Gammaproteobacteria bacterium
TTTGCCGTAACTGTTTTGCCGTAACTGTTTTGCCGTAATTGTTTTGTCACGACTCAAGATGAATGCACTGCGAAATTCAAATGGGAGCTAGCCGTTGGCTACCCCCAGACGATAGGATACCCCAATGCAAGCACCTACTTTGAATACTCAGCAAAAGAAGTCGCTCCGCGGCGTAGCCCACCACCTTGACCCGGTTGTTGCCGTCAGCGAGCGGGGTTTGAGCGAAGGCATCGTGGAAGAAACCGAACGAGCCCTGCGGGATCACGAACTCATCAAAATTAAAGTCTTTGGGGGCGATCGCGCCAGCCGTAGCCAAATCGCTGCGGAACTAGCGGATGAAACCTCTGCAACCGTCCTGCAGCAAATCGGCAAGGTGGCAGTTCTGTATCGCCACAACCCGAAGGCCAATCCAAAGCTGTCCAATGTTGCGCGGTATCTAGAGCAACCGAGCCTCTAAGGTCCGAGCAGTGCCCGCCGACAACTTCGGTTAAAGATGCTCTACGCCTGAGATCTCATATTCTCGTTCACCGCCAGGGGTTACCACGGTTACCACGTCGTCCTCCATTTTACCGATAAGGGCACGGGCTATGGGGGACATAACAGAGATCTTGTTCTGCTTCAGGTCAGCCTCGTCTTCACCAACGATGTGATAACGAGTGGTTTCATCGCTATCGCAGTCGATCAGGGTCACCGTGGAGCCGAAAATCACTTTGCCCGTCGGGGCAATTTTGCTCACGTCGATGATCTGGGCATCTGCCAGACGAGATTCAATTTCCTGAATACGGCCCTCGTTGAAACTTTGCTGCTCGCGCGCCGCGTGATACTCGGCATTTTCTTTTAAGTCGCCGTGGGCACGCGCTTCGGCGATGGCCTCTGATATTTCTTGTCGCAATGCGCCTTTGCGATGAGCCAGCTCTTCGCGAAGACTTTCCGCCCCACTCACTGTCATTGGATTCGGCATGCTGTTACCCCTACTGCCCCAGTTTACTGTGCAGTTGCTGAAGACTGGTGACCTGATCACCCAAGCCCTGACGAATGGCAATACTGAACGCTTCGCCCCCTGTTAGCGTTGTTGTGTAACAAACCTTGTTCAACAACGCGAGCCGACGAATAACAGCTGAGTCAGCAATAGATTGACGACCTTCGGTGGTATTAATAATCAAGTCAATCTGCTCGTTCTTGAGCATATCAGAGACATCGGGACGGCCCTCATTCACTTTATCTACCTGCTCACAGGCCAAACCCTGACTGATTAACTCCCGGGCAGTGCCTCGAGTAGCCACCAGCTTAAATCCAAGCTCGATCAGGCTACGGGCCACGTTAACCAGCCCGGGCTTATCTGACTCTTTAACGCTCAAAAAGGCCCGCCCGCCGGTTGGTAGCCGTTCACTGGCGCCCAAGGACGCCTTGGCGAAAGCCTCGCCAAAGGTCTCTCCAACGCCCATGACCTCTCCAGTGGATTTCATTTCTGGGCCAAGAATTGGGTCCACGCCAATGAATTTGTTAAACGGAAATACCGATTCTTTTACGTGGACAAATTCAGGCACAACCTCTTCTGTATAGCCCAAATCCGCCAGCTTCTTGCCCGCCATGCAGCGTGCTGCCAGCTTGGCCAAGGAGTGGCCAATGCACTTAGACACAAAGGGTACGGTGCGCGAGGCACGAGGGTTCACCTCCAGTACAAAAACGTCCTCGCCCTGAACCGCCATCTGCACGTTCATCAGACCAACCACATTCAGTTCAAGGGCCAACCTTTTTACTTGATCACGGATTTCATTTTGGATGTCCATGGGTAAGTTGTAGGGGGGCAACGAGCAGGCTGAATCACCGGAATGCACACCGGCCTGTTCGATATGCTGCATGATGCCGCCGATGACCACTTGGTCACCGTCGCAGATCGCATCGACGTCCACTTCCACCGCCTGATCCAAGAATCGGTCCAGCAACACCGGTGAGTCGTTAGAAACATCCACAGCGTTCTGCATGTACTGACGCAACTCGTCTTCGTTGTAGACCAGTTCCATTGCCCGGCCGCCCAACACATAGGAGGGGCGCACGATCAAGGGATAGCCGATTTCCTTAGCACGTTGAACACCCTCTTCGGCGCTGGATGCCACCCGGTTCGAGGGCTGGCGCAAACCTAATTTTTCTACCAACTGCTGGAAGCGCTCACGATCCTCTGCCAGATCAATGGCATCTGGGCTGGTACCGATAATCGGCACTCCAAGGCTGGCTAGATCATCGGCGAGCTTCAGCGGCGTTTGGCCGCCAAACTGAACGATAACCCCTGTTGGCTGCTCAACTTCTACAATGGCCAGCACGTCTTCCAACGTGACTGGCTCGAAGTACAAACGATCCGAGGTATCGTAGTCGGTGGACACGGTCTCGGGATTACAGTTCACCATTATGGTTTCGTAGCCGTCCTCGCGCATGGCCAAAGCCGCGTGAACACAGCAATAGTCGAACTCAATGCCCTGACCGATTCGGTTTGGCCCGCCGCCCAACACCATGATTTTTTTGCGATCCGTGGGTCTCGCCTCGCACTCCTCTTCGAAGGTGGAATACATGTAGGCGCTGTTGGCTGGGAACTCAGCGGCACAGGTGTCCACCCGACGGTAAACGGGCTTTACCCCAAAGGCTTGTCGGGTTTCGCGCACCTGAGTTTCGGCGCAGTGCATCAGCTGGGCCAGTCGACCGTCAGAAAAACCCTTACGTTTGGCCTGGCGCCAGTCGTTTTCGCTCAGGTCTGCGCAGTCGCGCTGGGCATACTCGGCTTCCGCCGTGATCAGGTCCTCGATCTCGGCTAAAAACCATGGATCGATTTTAGTCAGTTCAAACACATCCTCTTGGCTGAAGCCGGCTCGAAAGGCATCGCCCACATACCAAAGTCGCAGGGTGCTCGGAGAGGCCAACTCGCGCTTCAGTACACTGCGCCACTCGGGATCGTTCAGATCCAACACGGGATCAAAGCCGACCATGCCGATTTCCAACCCGCGCAGGGCTTTCTGCAGCGACTCTTGGAAGGTGCAGCCAATGGCCATCACTTCGCCAACGGATTTCATCTGGGTAGTGAGCCGCGCATCCGCCTGGGGGAATTTCTCAAAGGTGAAACGTGGAATCTTGGTGACCACGTAATCGATGCTCGGCTCAAAGGAGGCCGGGGTGACACCGCCGGTAATGTCGTTATCCAGTTCATCTAGGGTATAACCCACCGCCAGCTTGGCCGCGATCTTGGCAATGGGGAATCCCGTGGCCTTGGACGCCAACGCCGAGGAACGCGATACCCGAGGGTTCATTTCAATTACCACTACCCGGCCATCGTCGGGGTTGATGCCAAACTGAACGTTGGAGCCGCCGGTTTCCACGCCAATTTCCCGCAACACCGCAATGGAGGCGTTGCGCAGATCCTGGTATTCCTTGTCTGTCAGGGTTTGTGCCGGAGCCACCGTAATGGAATCGCCGGTGTGGACACCCATGGGATCCAAGTTCTCAATGGCGCAGACAATGATGCAGTTGTCTTTTTTGTCTCGCACCACTTCCATCTCAAACTCTTTCCAGCCGAGCAACGACTCATCGATCAAAAGTTCTGACGTAGGCGACAGTTCTAAGCCACGAGTACAGATTTCTTCGAATTCTTCTTTGTTATACGCAACACCACCACCGCTACCGCCTAGGGTGAACGATGGCCGGATGACGCAAGGAAAACCCAACTGGCTTTGTACCTGAATGGCTTCTTCCATGCTGTGAGCGATGGCCGAGCGCGGGGTCTCCAGACCAATGGACTTCATCGCCCGGTCAAAGCGTTCGCGATCTTCCGCTTTGTCGATGGCGTCTTGGCTTGCACCAATCATTTGCACACCGAATTTTTCCAGCACGCCCTCACTGACGAGATCTAGGGCACAGTTCAGAGCCGTTTGGCCGCCCATGGTCGGCAGCAAGGCATCTGGGCGCTCTCGCTCAATGATTTTGCTGACGGTTTGCCATTCCACCGGTTCCACGTATGTGGCGTCAGCCATGGTCGGGTCCGTCATGATGGTGGCTGGATTCGAGTTAACCAAAATAACTCGATAACCCTCGTCCTTTAGCGCCTTACAAGCTTGGGCCCCGGAATAATCAAATTCACAGGCCTGACCAATAACAATTGGCCCAGCACCAAGGATCAGGATCGATTCAATATCAGTGCGCTTAGGCATCTAGCTTCCTACCTCTTTCCCTGGACCATAAGATCGATGAATTGATCGAATAAATATTCGCAGTCTTCGGGACCGGGACTGGCTTCCGGATGCCCTTGAAAACCGAAGGCTGGATGCTGCAAGTGCCGTATGCCCTGTACGGTGCCGTCGAACAACGACTTATGTGTGCACTGTAGATGCTCGGGCAGGCCGTCTTCGGCCACAGCAAAGCCATGGTTTTGGCTCGTGATCACCACTTCACCGGTTTCCAGATCTTGCACCGGATGGTTTGCGCCGTGGTGACCGTGGGTCATTTTTTGGGTTTGTCCGCCGCTGGCCAAGGCTAAGAGCTGGTGGCCAAGGCAAATACCGAACAGGGGTATATCTCTGGCTAAAAACTCGCCGATGGCCTTAATGGCGTAGTCGCAAGGCTCGGGATCGCCGGGGCCATTGGAAAGAAAAATGCCGTCTGGCTGCATGGCAAGGACTTCTTCCGCAGGCGTTTGGGCGGGCACCAAGGTGAGCTTGCAGCCCTTATCAGCCAAGATTCGTAAGATGTTGCGCTTCACCCCAAAGTCGTAGGCAACCACATTGAACTTGGGATCCGTTTGTTCGCCGTA
>JAYOVN010000115.1:0-4577 GCA_038151515.1 Gammaproteobacteria bacterium
ACGGCTACTTTTCCCTCAATGTTCACAGGCTTTCCTTTTGTTGGTTGTGAAAACCAGTCCAGTATATACCCTAGGTCGAATTATTCAGCTTGTGCTGTGGCGATTTTACTTGTCGCAAAGTAGGCGAGGGTGGGCTGTGTACGTAATGGGATTCGGGCATGCGTTTTATTGAGAATTTTCTGTCGCCAACGGAGGCCTCAGGCTGGTTGACGGATTTAGACGATCCCAACCGCGTGACTTGGCAGCGGGAGTCGTTCCGAATTTTTGGACGTTCGGTGCAGGCGCCAAGGCAGTTGGCATGGTTTGGCGATGCAGGGTTGAACTACCGGTATACTGGCATCGATCATGAGGCTGTGGGCTGGCCAGCGGAATTGGCAGCGCTAAAACGTCGTATAGAAGACGAGGCTGAGCAGCGCTTCAACTTTTTGTTACTCAATCGTTATATTGACGGAGCGGATCATATGGGTTGGCACCGCGATGACGAGCAAGGGTGCCAGGGGAGTATTGCTTCCTTAAGTATCGGCGCGACGAGGCGGTTTAGCATTGATGTAACCAGTGATGGCCATCATGAAATCCGTCAAACCCTAGAGCTTGGAAGCGGCTCGCTGCTGATCTTTGATGGGCGTCAACGGCATTGTTTACGAGCCACGAAGAAGCCCTGTGCGCTGCGGATAAATCTAACTTTTCGGCTGATAGCGCCTTGAAACACGAAAACGCATTCTTAGCCAATACCTTGAACCTCCAGTCTCGTGCGGAACGCCTCGTCGAGGTCGACTCCGTAGCGGAAGCGAGCCAAGCAATGGTTTGGGCCCAATCTGAAGGCCACGGTCTTCGCTGTCTGGGCGAGGGATCCAATGTGGTTCTCATGGAAAACGTGAGTGGGACTATCTGCAGAGTCAAATACGCTGACATCAATGTGGTTGATCAGAATGATGAGCATATCTGGGTCGACGTAGGCGCAGGCAAAAATTGGCATGAACTCGTGCTAGAGGCACTAGAGCAAGGGTGGTTTGGATTGGAAAACCTCTCGCTAATACCGGGTTCTGTTGGTGCGGCACCGGTGCAAAATATTGGAGCCTATGGTGTGGAGGTGGCTGATCTAATTGATTCTGTGCAGGTGCTGCAGCCGGATGGTTCCTTACAGACTCTGACCCGGGAGCAATGCTGCTTTGGTTACCGAGACAGTTATTTTAAAAACCCGGTAAACATGAGCAACGGGCTGGGTAGCCGGGTGATAGTCTCCGTCAGGCTGCGTCTATCACGCCGGCCCCAGATCACCGTCTCTTATAAAGAGCTGGCTCATGCACTGGGCGTTGGTGCTGCCGACGCTCCAATCCGCCGCTTGCCGTCGCCCCAAGACGTATCGCTGGCAGTTATTGAGATACGGCAGCGTAAACTGCCGAATTCTGATCGCTATCCCAACGCTGGCAGTTTCTTTAAGAATCCCGTTGTCGAACGAGAGGATGCCGAAAGACTTCGCAGGCTAGGTCTTAACCCCTACGCCTTTGAAGACAACTTCAAGGTCTCGGCGGCCCAACTGATCGACAGGACAGGGTGGAAAGGCATACGCCAAGGGGATGTTGGTTGTTGGCCCAAGCAGCCTTTGGTATTTGTGAACTACGGCAGCGCTGCTGCGCCTGAGGTACTAGATTTTGCTAGTACCGTTCAGCGCAGCGTGCGGTCAGCGTTTCAGGTAGAACTGGAGTTAGAACCTTCAGTGGTGTCCTGACGACTCTTGGCCGGATTGTTGATGGTCACGCCTTGAGCGCGAAGGGCGGCCTCTCTCTCTCGGCGTCGAACTTCTCTTGGGTCGTTGGCAGCTCTTGCTGGACGGGCCGGAACGGCGTCGGCTGGCGCCTTTACCGCCTCGGTCGGCTTTTCCTGTTCGATTTGCGCCGTATTGGTTTCTTCCTTGGGCTGGCTGGCCGGAGTGCTCCCAGACTCTTTCACTGCTGGGGACTGGCGTTTAGCAGCAGGTTCCTCTTTCGGTGCAGGCTCTGACTTCGCTGAAGGCTCTGATTCCGCTGAAGGCTCTGATTCCGCTGAAGGCTCTGATTCCGCTGAAGGCTCTGATTCCGCTGAAGGCTCTGATTTCGCTGAAGGCTCTCCATCGTAGTTCGAGGCCTCGGTGGCCTTAGGCTGTGCCGGCTCGATATCGGCTTTTGCCTCCACGGTGTCTTGGGGGGCTTGCGCTTCGCCTTGCTCTGTTGCCTGTGTTTCCATTGGGCTTTCGTTGATCGTTTGCGTATCTTTGTCCGCTTCCTGACCTACTCTTTGACCCGCACTTTGGCTTTCTTCTTGCTCCGCTTCTCGCCCTGTTTTTTGCTCAAGGATTGGCAGCGCATCAGTCTCAGTTTTTGCTTCCGAGGCCTTGTTGCGGTTCCGCGGATCGTTGCTGGCTCGGCCAACTCGAGGCTTGGGAGCTTCTTCGGCTACCTCAGGATTTACCGGTTTCGGCGCCTCTTGAACGACGACGGTTGCATTGGACTCCATGGGTTTCGCTTTTTCTGCTCGGGGTTCCCGTTGGCTGTTACGGTCGCGTTTAGGCTGCCGCTTGCTATTCGCCAAGGCTTGCGCAGACGGTTGTCTTTCTTCTGGCGATACGGCCTCGAAGGTCTCGGTTTCTGCAGCGGTTGTATCCGACAGCTTCTGCGGAGCTGCATCTTTGCCGCGCCTGCGATCTTCCCGACGTGGCTTGCGGCGATCACCCTTTTCTTGATCAGCGTTCGCTCGCTCGGGCTTGCCGTTCTCGGTATCGGCTTGTGGCTTGTTGCGGCGAGGTCGCTCATTGTTTTTAGTTTCACCGTCGCTGTTGCGGTCTCGTTCGCGTTCCGACCGGTCGCTACGACCACGCCGTGCTTCGCTGCCGTTTTTGCCTCGTCGACGATTGCCTTGCTCTTCCTCTTTTCTGGAGCGGCTGCGATTGTTACTGGGCTTTTCTTTACGGTCTTTTTCTTCGATTACCGGGGCATCAGAGAATAGGCCTTTCATCAGGCGGGAGAAAAAACCTGGCTTTGCGGGTGCGGAAGGCTGCGCTTCTTGCTTGGGCTGCTCTTGTACGACCGGCGCAGGAGGCACTTGGCTGAATTGGGGTTTAACGGCCGCTTGCCGCTTTACCGGAGCTTGGTTCTCTGCAGGTATTTCTTGCTGCTGGGCTTGGTTTGCCAAGTCCGAGAGCATGTGACTTGGAATCTCACCTTCGACTTTGGCTTGGTCAGCACGCAGGCGCTCAACCAAGTAATGGGGTGTCTCCAAGTTCATGTTCGGAATGATTACGATGTGAGTGCCAGTCCGGCTCTCGATGTCCGCAAGATCTCCGCGTTTTTCGTTAAGCAGAAACGCACCGATGGCGAGGGGGACTTGCACACGAACCACCGCGCTGCGTTCTTTCAGAGATTCTTCTTCCATGACGCGTAGAATGGCTAAGGCCAAGGATCGAGTATCTCGTATACGTCCTTGTCCGTTGCAGCGAGGGCAAAGTCCAGTGCTGATCTCTTCAAGGGATGGGCGCAAACGTTGTCGGCTCATCTCCATCAGGCCGAAGCGCGAAATGCGCCCGGTCTGAATGCGAGCCCTGTCGGGTTCTAGGGCGGCTCGCATGCGCGCCTCTACCGCTCTTTGATTGGCCGGGTTGATCATGTCGATGAAGTCGATGACCACTAAGCCGCCGATATCTCGAATGCGCAGTTGACGAGCGATTTCGTCCGCGGCTTCCAAGTTGGTGTTGGTGGCTGTCTCCTCGATGTCGTGGCCCTTGGTCGCACGGGCGGAGTTAATGTCGATGGAGACAAGAGCTTCTGTTGGATCGATGACGATGCTACCGCCAGAAGGTAACTTAACCGTGTGTTCAAAAGCGGTCTCGATTTGGCTTTCGATTTGATAGCGGCTAAAGAGGGGGATGGAATCGTTGTATGACTTTAGTTTGTCGGAGTAGTTTGGCATTACCTGAGAGATAAAAGCCGACGCTTCCTCATAGGCGGTTTCACCTTCCACCAAGACTTCGCCGATGTCAGCGCGAAGGTTGTCTCGAATGGTTCGCAGTACCGCGCTGTTCTCTTGATATAAAAGTGACGGCGTGGCTTCTTGTTCTTCGGCGCTTTGAATAGCCTGCCAAACTTGCAGTAAGTAGTTCAGGTCCCAGTTCAGTTCTTCCGAGCTGCGTCCAACACCGGCGGTCCGTACGATAACGCCCATGCCCTCAGGTATATCCATTTGCGACATGGCGTTGCGCAACTGGTCCCGTTCCTCGCCTTCGATGCGGCGAGAAATGCCGCCAGCTCGCGGGTTGTTCGGCATCAGCACCATGTAGCGGCCTGCTAAGCTCAGGAAGGTGGTCAGCGCAGCGCCTTTGTTACCGCGCTCTTCTTTCTCGACCTGGACCAAAATCTCTTGACCTTCTCGCACCAGCTCTTGAATAGGCGCTCTTTGGGAGGCACCTTTCTTGAAGTAGTTGCGAGAAATTTCTTTCAGCGGCAGAAAGCCGTGACGCTCTGAGCCGAAGTCGACGAATGCCGCCTCCAAGCTCGGTTCTACCCGGGTGATTTTTGCTTTGTAGATACTCGCTTTTTTCTGTTCGC
>JAYOVN010000116.1:0-4524 GCA_038151515.1 Gammaproteobacteria bacterium
GAGTTGCAACTCTTGGATCCTGTGCAATCACGACGCATTTGGACGGCCTCAGATGACGGCAAAATTTATGTCTGGTCCGGCTACATGAATAGCACAATGGGCAAGCTGTGGAAGAGCTGGCCCGCTCAGGCTGAGCGTGACGGCAGAGCGGTGTTGCGGATAAACGGTATTCGCTATGAACGCCAGTTGGTCAGAGTCACCAGCGGCGAGGGCCTAGAAGCGCTGACCGCTACGATGAACGAGAAATATTCGTCCCGTGCAACTCCTGCGGCCATCGATTCTGGCGATGTATGGATGTTTGAAGCCCAGCCCCGAGGGATCGTAGGAGAAACACCATGAAGAGCACCTACACACGAATTGCCACGGTGATAGCAGTCACTGCCTTAGCTGTTCTGCTCGTCCCCGGGGTCGATGATGCCGTAGAACTGGGCTTTCAGATTGTGGTTCTTATAGCGTCAAGCTAGCAAATCACGCTAGCCGTTGCCGAAGGGGTTAGCGTTTCGCTTGCCAAAGCCGGGTAGCTGGCTTGGCTCTACATCCACCCAGTTTGCTGGGCGTTTTTCAAAAAACGCCTTGTTCCCCTCAGCCGCATCCGGGCCGTGAATGGCCCACCCGATGGCGTCGTCATCCTCATAGATGGCTTTGTACAGTTCACCCTCGTCTTGCATGCGCCCCCAGGTCATTCGCTTAACGATAGAAACAGCGGTTGGCGAAGAACCAATCGCGATTTCTTGGGCAAGCCTTCGCGCCTCTTCCATCAGGTCTGCCCTGGGTACGGCTTTTAACACCAAACCCATATCTGCGGCCTCGCTGCCAGAGACTTTGCGACCGGTGAGCAGTAAATCCGAGGTCTTCTCAATGCCGACTAATCGTGGCAGAAGCCACGTAGTGCCCATCTCAGGAATCAGTCCCCATTTCACGAATGAAAAAGCGATGTTGGCTTCCGTTGCCGCAAGACGAATATCGCAGGTGAGCGGATAGGCCGCGCCAAAGCCGCCAGCGGCGCCATTGATGGCGCAAATTACCGGTTTGGAAATCTGGAAAGGGTAGGTTCGCAGCACTCGTTGGGTTGGATGTCCCTGAGTCTCCTCAGGTTCTCCCTGTTCGCCTCGCTCACGGACATCGTTCAGGTCTAAGCCCACACAAAATGAGTCACCGGCGCCCGTGATGATTACCGCCCGAACATTGGGATTGGTATCGCATTCTCTGAGATATTGGGTCAGTTTCACCGCCATCTCTGGACTATAGGCATTGCGCTTCTCGGGCTGGTTGAAGGTCAGTGTGGCAACATGATCTTGAATGTCGAATAACAGGTGGCTCATAACAGTGCTCGCGGCGTCAATTCAAAAATGGGTGGCGCCAATATAGAAGGTAATGCTTTTTAGCGAAACCACCTCAGCTAGACAGTCCCATGCCAAGGGAAGCGTCTCTGTACACCAAGGTGAGGCCGGATTAGTGTTTAGGATTCGAAAGTTTGTCTGGCTGCCCGATGGGACAGGCCGTTTAGGCAACAGGCGTGAGTAGTGAAGAGGGGAGGTTTTCATGCGCGAGGGAGAGTTTACGGGGTTTACAGTAACGCTGCGAGATCCGGGCATTGCTTGGATTCAATTCAATACCCCGGATCGGTTAAATGGCCTCACCCATGGCATCAAACGCGACTTGATCGAGACCATAAATCAAGCGCAAATGGACAATGCCGTGCGGGTGCTGGTGTTTACGGGAAGCGGACGGGCGTTTTGCGCCGGTGACGATATTTCAGGCCAAAACAAAGACATTCCCGGCGAGGCGCTGATGCCACCGATACCACGGGGTCACGATAACGAAATAGGAACCTATGAAGGCCTCAGGCATCTGTCTCAGACCCTTAACGTGGCATTACGCAATTGCGACAAAATTGCCATAGCCGCGATTAATGGCCTGGCAATTCAAACCGGTATGACCATGGCCCTAGCCTGTGATTTTCGAGTTGCAGCCACCTCGGCAAAGCTGGGAAGTGCGACGCTACGCTTTGGTTTGTTGCCGGATGAAGGGGGCCAATATCTGTGTGTTCAACTCATGGGTGTGGCAAAGAGCATGGATTTTTTCATCAACAAGCGGATTGTGACTGCCCAACAAGCCTTGGATCTTGGCTTGCTGCACGAGGTGGTTGCTGATGAGCAGTTAGAAGATCGCGTCATGGAGATGGCCAAAGACATAGCCAACGGGCCTCAGGTGGCTCAGCGTCTGCTCAAGCGCTCAATTTACAATGCCGCGGACATGATTTTTGAGCAATCCCTGGATGAAATCGCAGCGAAAACTGCGATATCTGACCATCATCCTGATGCTAAGGAGGGTGGTTTGGCCTTTCGCGAGAAGCGTGAGCCAAGGTTTAACGCGTGGTTAGAACAAGAGGGCGGCTAACGCTTTGGCGGATCAGGTAACGGTAAAGCTGGGGTTCCACGGCGAACCCCGACCTAAAGCAGCAAACAGAGCGATAAGCAGGACAACAACAAAAAGGGGAGAGCACCATGAAAAATCGATTACGCAGTCTGTGCGGAATAGGACTGTTGCTGGTTCTGGCGGCAGGGTGCGCAGCACCCGAATCCAGTAGCGAATCGTCAGATTCGGAAAATGCTGGGACTTCAGATCAGATAGCGTTGGCGCAAAGAGCCGGCGCCCCCCTATTTGAGGGCATGAGCAACTACCATATGCCAATCACCACTGACGATGCTGATGCTCAGAGGTATTTCAATCAGGGCATGGTGTTATCTTTCGCGTTCAATCACGCAGAATCCATTCGCAGCTTTCGTGCGGCCCAAACCTTAGATCCGTCCTGCGCCATGTGCTTTTGGGGCGAAGCGCTGGCTACGGGACCAAACATCAACGTGACCAGTAAGGGCAAAGTCATCATGTCTGCGGCGGAGCGAAAAGCCGCGTTCGCGGCCCTGAGTCAGGCGGCGGCACTCAAAGAAAGGGTCAGTCCCAGAGAACAGGCCTATATCAACGCCTTGGCCCAGCGCTACAACGGTAACCCGGAAACCCCGAGGGAGCCCTTAGATTTGGCTTGGGCCGACGCCATGCGTGAGTTGGCCAGACAATACCCGGAGGATATGACGGCTGCCGCCATCTATGCCGAGGCGCTGATGAATACCATGCCTTGGAATTACTGGTCCGATGATGGCATTGCCAAACCAGAAACATCGGCGGTAATCGATTCCCTAGATCGGGTCCTTTTGAAGGAGCCGGATCATCCGTTGGCCCTACACCTGTACATTCATGCCTTAGAGGCCTCCAATGATCCCGGGCGGGCCGAGGCCGCCGCAGATCGTTTGGCCAATCTGGTGCCGGGGGCCGGGCACTTGGTGCACATGCCATCCCATATTTATTACCGTATTGGCCGCTACAACGACGCGGCTGAGGCTAACATCCGAGCAGCAGATGTGGATGAGGCCTACATCGCCTCCTGTAATGCTCAAGGCTTTTATCCAGCGCTCTACTATCCTCACAACATTCACTTTCTCTGGGCGGCATCCACCATGCAGGGCCAGAGTGCGCTAAGCATAGAAAGTGCCCGGCGCGTGGTTGCCAATGTTCGAATCGAACAGGTACAGGCCTTTCCTACCGTGGAGTTTTTCCGAACTGTGCCGTTGCTGTCGTTGGTGCGTTTCGGCAAATGGGACGAAATTCTGGCTGAGCCTCACCCCCATGAAGGTTTCATGTTCGCTAAATCCATTTGGCACTATGCCCGGGGTGTCGCTCTTGCGGCACAGGGTCAAACCTCGGATGCCGAGGCAGAGCTGGCAACCCTTATGCCGCTAAAAGACAATGTGTCCGTTCGGTTCTTAGATAGCCGGGACTACCCAGGCTCCATGCTGGTGGGTATCGCCATAGAGTTGCTGCAGGGAGAGATTGCCTATCGGCAGGGAGAATACGACTTAGCGATAAGGCATTTCGAGCAAGCTGTGGCGGCTCAGGATTTGTTGCCCTACACCGAGCCGCCTTTTTGGTACTACCCAACTCGACAAAGTTTGGGGGCTGCGCTGTTGGCCAACGGTCAGTTATCCGAAGCTGAGGCGGTGTTTCGGCGCGATTTAGAACTGTATCCCCACAACGGCTGGTCCATGTTCGGTCTGGCTCAGAGTTTAGAGGGTCAAGGTAAAAAAGATGAAGCTGAGACCGTAAAACACCATTTCAAAGCGGCATGGCAGTTTGCGGATATCGAGCTGACCGGTGCCATTTTATAGCGTCGCGAACGGTGGGCGCGGGGTGTCTGAGGCGAAAGTCTCAGTCCTTTTGGCAAGCTTAGGGTGGTTTCGCCCTAGGCCCCGGGATTAAAGGGCCGAAACCATCAAATCCGCACCATTTTCACATCAGATAGGGCATAATCGCGCCCACTAACCGCACGGCGACATCGCTCTACCGTACGGGAACCGAGTTTTTTTGGTTCTCATCGTTGTGGCGCTTATGTGCCGTGCTACTGCTTTATCTTGAGTTGATTACCAAAAGTATGAATGTATCCATCGAAACATTGGCTGGTCTGGAACG
>JAYOVN010000117.1:0-4364 GCA_038151515.1 Gammaproteobacteria bacterium
TACGAAAGCGATCATTGGTACCACTATCACGATGGTGTGATTCGCAACGGCCTGACCGTGGCGACCTGGGTGCTGACCGACGCGGGGCCCGGAGATGGCGGTTTTGTCTGCATCCCCGGCAGCCATAAAACCAATTTCATTCGATCCGTTCCTACGGAGGTGCTAGAACAAGAGCGTCGCCCGGACTATGTGATTCAGCCCCAGCTGAAGGCAGGCGATGTACTTATTTTCACCGAAGCACTGATTCACGGCACCGCACCGTGGCTGGGCAAAGAGGAGCGCCGTGCCTTGTTGTTCAAATACAGTCCACCCCATTCCAGCTGGGCTAAAACGCCTTACGACCTGGAAAACTACCCAAGCGCCACCGCACAACAGCTAAGGCTCATGGCCCCGCCTTCGGTTGAAAATCACCCCAAGGTCGCCGCTGATCCTAACGAAGTAAGGGATTAGTCGACCATTGCAGAAAGCCAATTGTTTTATGATGCGCCCTTCGGATTGAGATTTAAGAACTCACATCATGCATAAGAAACATGCCCTGATCTTCGTCACCATCACCGTGTTCCTAGACACCGTGGGCTTTGGCATCATCGTGCCCATCTTGCCGCAGTTTCTGGTGCTCGTTGGCCAGGTTAGTTTGTCCGAAGCCTCAGCGCTTAGCGGCTACCTGATCTTCAGCTACGCCATAACCAACTTTTTGTTCGCCCCGCTGTTGGGCAATCTCAGCGACGCCTACGGGCGTAAACGCCTGTTAGTTTTATCTCTGTTCGTCTACGGCGGTTCGTATCTGTTAGCCGGTTTCGCCACCGCCTTGTGGATGCTGTTTTTAGGCCGTTTGCTCACGGGCATCACCAGTGCCACCTACGCCATAGCCAACGCGCTTATTGCAGACGTCAGCACACCCGAAGACAAGGCCCAGAATTTTGGTTTGCTGGGAGTCGCTTTTGGACTTGGTTTCATCGTAGGCCCAGCCTTGGGCGGCATCATTGGTGCTTGGGATATTCGCGCCCCATTCTTTATCGCTGCCGGACTTGCCTTTGTTAATACGCTTTACGGGCTGCTGTTTTTCCGTGAAACCCTAGCGCCTGAAAATAGAAGACCCTTTGACATCAACCGGGCAAGTCCTTGGGGATCTCTTAAGCAACTTGGAAAATACCCTTTGCTCATTGGTCTGATTTTTGCGGTATTCCTGAACAATATCGGCCATCACATATGGCCGTCGAACTGGAACTTTTACACCATCGAAAAATTCGCTTGGACGCCCTTGGACGTAGGCCTTTCTATGGCCTTTGTCGGGGTTATGTCGGTAATCGTTCAAGGTTGGCTGCTGCGCATTGTCATCCCGAAATTCGGTCCGGTTCGTTGCGCGTATATTGGCGTCACCGCCACCGTCGCGGCTTTCGTCGGTGTCGCCACCGCAGGCAGCTCTGCCGCCCTATACTTTTGGTGCGGCGTATCAGCCCTTGGCGGGTTGGCGGGACCGTCGATAAACAGCATATTGTCTAACCAAGTGCCCCCAGACAGTCAGGGCGAGCTGCAAGGCATTATGGCCAGCATGAGCAGTATTGCGATGATCCTAGGCCCGCTGCTGCTGACTCAGACTTTCACTTATTTCACATCCGACAGCGCGCCAATCTATCTACCGGGTAGCGCTTTCTGGGTTTCGGCGCTTTTGACCCTTTGCGCACTTGGCATTTTTTATCAGCAAATTCGCCGCCTGCCGAATCCAGCAGGTTAAAGGCCAGAAAAAAACATTGGACATCGTTAAATACAATCAAGTGGCTTGGGACAACCAGTCACGCCAGCAACAAAGTCCCTGGGTGCAGCCAGTTACGCCGCAGGACATTGCCGCCGCTAAAAGTGGGCAGTGGCAGGTGATTTTAACGCCGACGAAAACAGTCCCTGCTAACTGGTTTGGCGATCTCCAGAACAAAGAGGTGCTGGGCTTAGCCTCAGGCGGCGGACAGCAAGTTCCCATCCTTGCTGCCGCCGGCGCTACAGTAACGAGCTTCGATAACTCGCCCGAACAGCTCAACAAAGACAAACTGGTAGCCAAGCGAGAGGGCTTGGACATTGCCCTAGAACAGGGTGATATGGCGGATTTATCTCGCTTTGAGGACGAAACCTTCGACCTGATATTCCACCCGGTCGCCAACGTTTTTTGTGAACACATTCAGCCGGTGTGGCAACACTGTGCACGTATTTTAAAACCCGGCGGGCGTCTGCTCTCGGGCTTTATGAACCCGGACTTTTTTATGTTCGACCATGAGGACATCGATGAAGGCGGCCCTCTACAGGTGAGCTTTGCCTTGCCATTTGCCGATATTGAGCAACTTAGCCATGAGCAGATCATGGCACGGCGACAACGGGGCGAGGCACTGGAATTTTCTCACAGTTTGCAAAGCCAAATCGGTGGCCAGTTGGAGGCTGGCTTTATGCTTGCGGGATTTTATGAAGATTATTGGGATACCCAAGTCACCCCGTTAAATGATTATATGCCAACCTCCATGGCAACTCTGGGGATCAAGCCCGAATAACCTGTTACGGCAGCGCAACGATAAAACGAAACCACAAAACGAAACACAACAAGGACAACCAATGGATTTAGGCCTAAAGGACAAAAACATCATCGTTACCGGTGGCACCCGAGGTATCGGCTTGGCCGCAGCAGCGGCCTGTGCCGCGGAAGGCGCCAACATCTCCATCTGCGGGCGTACTCAAGAGAGCTTGGATCAGGCCATGGCCAGTCTTGCCGTTCACGGCACTCAGATTCACGGTGCCATATGCGATGTTGCCGATGCCGAGCAAATCAAAACCTATATCGCCGCGGCGGAACAAGCCTTGGGCGGCATTGACGGCTTGGTTAATAACCCCAGTGGATTTGGCAACAGTGACGATGAAGCAAGCTGGGCTGCAGGCATGGATATTGATGTCATGGGTGTGGTTCGCTGCACGTGGGCCGCTACCGATGCACTGAAGGCTAGCAAGGGTGCTATCGTCAACGTGTCCTCCATCTCCGGTATTGGCGCTTCCGCGGGCTCAGCGGCTTACGGGGCGGTGAAGGCAGCAGTGATTCAAATGACTCAAACCCACGCCAAAAATATGGCCGGGGATCATATTCGCGTGAACTGTGTCGCCCCTGGCTCCATCGAATTTCCCGGAGGCGTTTGGGATCAGGCAAAACAACACGCGCCAGCAATGTATAACGGTGCTCTTGCCAGCATTCCCTTTGGGCGCATGGGCGAGCCAGAAGAGGTCGGCGAGATCATCGCGTTTTTGCTGTCTGCCCGGGCCTACTGGGTGACCGGCCAAACCATCTCTATTGATGGCGGACAAAACCTTTAGCGGATAAGACCTGGCGGTTTAGGCAATAGTGCCTCGCTAGGAATTTGCTAGGCACTCTGGGATTAGCCATGTAGGACTAATCCTTGCGCGGCGGCCACAGCATGAGCATGGGCGTTCGCTTCATGTAGGCCTGATACTCCGGATCTGCCCCCCAACGCTTGTTACCGCGGCCTTCTAACATGCGAACACCACTGATAGCGGTGAGCAAAACCACGACCCAAATCAGCGACAGCAACAAATATAGTTGGTTGCCCTGCAAGGTTGGGATAGCGATTACGGCAATACCCGCCCAAAGTAAGATCTCGCCAAAATAGTTGGGGTGACGTGACCAAGCCCAAAGGCCAGTGGTGATAAACGCGTCAGCATTGGCAGGGTCGGCCCGAAAAGCGGTCTTCTGTCTGTCGGCAATCACCTCAATAGCAAATCCCGCTATCCACATACCAAGACCAATGTAGAACGCCAGTTCCGGTGCAACTTTTTGGCCGGAGGTAATGGCCCCCAAGCCTGCGCTGACGGTGACGAAAACCCAAGCCCCTTGCAGAGTCCAAGTCATAAAAAATGTGGGGAAAGAGACTTTGATGCTGCGGAAGCGGCGATCTTCACCAGCCTTTTGAATGCGGAAAAACAGGAACGGACCCAGCCGCAACGCCCAGATCAGCACTAAGCCGACGATGACCAAGGATCGGGTATCGAAAGCCTCGCTGAGATAACAGGCCGACAGCACGAGAACGATGTAGGTCAAACTGCCTGTGAGATCAAAATAGTGCTCGGTTTGGGCGAACCAAGCGTGGATGAAAATCAACCACTGAACGACAAAGGCAAACACCCCGCACCACACAAAAACCGATAGGCCATCGTATATAGCACCTTGGTCCGCTCCGGCCCACGCCACAGCGCAGGCTAACAAAACGCCGCCTAAACTGCCTAAGATTCCAATTATCCACGTTTGCATACTTCCTCCCCATGCACTTGTGACGGCTCTCTTTACTCAATCCAAAGCTTACTCGGATCAAGACTCAATC
>JAYOVN010000118.1:0-4220 GCA_038151515.1 Gammaproteobacteria bacterium
CTGACGGGTTTGGTATCAGCGTAGCCAAAAACGCTCACGCGTTGACTGTCTATGCCGTTATTTGCAAAGAAAAAGTCTGCCACCGCTGCCGCTCGGGCAGCCGATAAATCCCAGTTCGAGTCAAAGCGCTCGCTAAAGGCGATGGGGATGTTGTCGGTGTGGCCGGAAACCTGCACTTGTCCGCCAACGCTGGCAACGGACTCACCCACGCTGCGCAGGGTATCCAAGAACCCGGTTTGCAGCTCGGCGTAGCCGGACCGGAATGAGTTAGCCGCCGACAGGCTGATCATGATTTGATCGCCAACTTTCTCAACAGCGGCCAATCCTTGCTGAATCTCTGCACTCAAATCGGCGCGCAGAGCCTGATATTTGTCGTCCAGTTCCTGAGTTTTGCGCGCTTGCCGCAGCATCTGGTCCTCGCTGTCCGAGGTCAGATATTCAACTTCCAGCTCGGTTTCCATAAATGCTTGGGACTCCGCCACCTTGGCAAAGATCTCCAGCTCTTCGGCGTCCAGTTCGCCGTCACTGTTTTGGGCACCCACAGCGTCTCGAGTATTGGTGCCAACATCTTCGTTTACGGAAACGGTAATTTTGCCGTTTTCTTCGCTAACGGCTACTTTGCCTCGGGCGATTTCCGTGGCAAATGTGCGTTTTAGGTTTTCGATGTCGCTAAAGGTTTCAGATTGGCTGATGTCTCTGTTGTCCTCCAACTCCTCCTCGGTAGGCTCTTCGTTAGTGGTGTCCTCTTTCGCTTCCACGCCTGGAGGCGTTTTGGTGGTTTTGTATTGGGTGGCAATGATGGTCTTGCCGACGGGAGCTTCAGTGCTAGGTTTGTTGCGTTGAACGCCAAACGCGTCGCTCATGGTTCCTTCCATCATTTTCGTGATGGATGGGTCGTCCATTTCCGTAAACGACAGGATCAGTACGAAGAACGCCATCAGTAAGGTTGCCATATCCGCAAATGTCGCCATCCAGGCGGGCGCACCCGCTTCGCAGGCCGGGCACTCCTTGGCTTTTTTCTTTTTGGGCTCTTTCGGTTCTTCCGGTTCGGCGTCGGCAGCTTCTTCGGTGGGTTGTTCAATCACCTCTTCTGCCGGTTCCTCAGCGCCCTCGATAGTCGGGTCTTCGTTTTCTTCAGCCATCAACAATGACCTCGATACGCCGATTACGGGCACGACCAGCGGCGGTGGCGTTGTCGGCAATGGGTTCGCTGTCAGCTAGCCCGGTGATGGTCACCCGCCCCGGCTGCAGTTGAGAGTTATCCAGCAAAAAGTTTGCTACCGCAGCCGAGCGGGCAGACGAAAGATCCCAGTTGGAACGGAAGCGTTCGCTGAAAGCTACGGGAATGTTATCGGTATGGCCTTCCACCCGCACCAGACCGCCAGTGTTGTTCACAGCATTACCAACGCTAACCAGTGTTTGGGTAAATCCCTGCTGCAGGGCTGCGCTACCCGATGCGAAGCTATCTTGTTGGCCAAGTCGGATAATCACGCTGTCGCCGTCGCGCTCAACCTCTGCTAGTCCTTGTTCGATTTCCCGACTCAGTTCCGCGCGGATTGCCTCGTATTTGCTGCTGGCTTCGCTGGATCGACCTTCTGCCTTGGCCTCGCCGGGGTTCTGTCGTTTTACCACCACGTTGCTGCTGATGTTCTGTTGCACGTCGCTGATGGCTTGCGCAATGTCTAAGGTACTTTGGGGAATGCGGCCACCTTTGCCCATACCCTCGTCGCTGCTATCGCTCTGGTTAGAGGCTTCAATGATCTCCACCACGACCTCCTCGCCGCGAATGCTCACGGTTACCTGCCCCTGCTCTACTTCGTTTTCCAGGGCCTCGAGGACTTGCTGATATTCCGCTTGAGTCTCCAATGGCGCGTCTTGGAAATCCTTCATCTGCACCACGTTTGTCTGGGTGGGGTCTTTCACGGACTGAGTGTCTTGGGGAATTACCGTCGGCGCTGCTTCGGAAAGGGTGAAGGTGCTATCCAGAATGGTTTCAGCCATGGGAATGGCCACTCTTGGCACCACTCGGTCAACACCAAAAGCCAGTTTAACCGAGCCAGCGACTTGCTCGAACTTGGGTACGTTGACGCTGGCGAACGACAGGATCAGGACGAAAAATGCCATCAACAGTGTTGCCATGTCAGCAAAGGTCGCCATCCAAGCGGGGGCGCCCACCTCGCAAGCTGGGCACTCCTCTTCTTTTTCTTTGGGTGGCGGCGGATCGGCAGGCGGCTCGTTGTCTCCAGGATTCTCCTCAATCTGATCCTGGTCTAGCTCGTCCTCGTTATTGGTGTCTTGGGCTTCAGCCATGGGGACACTGCCGCTACAGGCCTTCTAATGCGGCGCGATCACCCGGAGCGAGCCGGGTTGCCAATAGGTCTGACAGTGAACGTGGGTTCATGCCACTTTGGATGCCCATGATGCCTTCCACTATCAGTTCACAGTTCTCGGTTTCATCTTGGGAATAACCTTCCAGTTTTTCCGCAATGGGCTTGGCCAGCACGTTGGCGAAGAACGCACCATATAGTGTGGTCAGCAAGGCGATGGCCATGGCGGGACCAATGGCCTTGGGGTCGCTCATGTTTTGCAGCATGCCCACCAAGCCAACGAGCGTACCAATCATGCCCATGGCCGGGGCGATGTCAGCCCAAGAGCGCCACATCATGGCGGCATTGGTGTGACGGCTCTTCATTAGTGTCAGTTCGTTTTCCAGGCTCGATTCGATGATTTCCGGTGGCGTGCTGTCCACCAGCAGTCCTATGCCCTTGGCCAGGTATTGGTTTTGGATGTCCTGCCCTTCCAACGCGATTAAACCGTCTTTTCTCGCGATATTTGCCATTTCAATGATCTGCTCGATCAGGTCCGCGGGCTTGTCCACGCCGACAAAAATGGTCTTCATGATGACCTTAGACCACATGGCGATGAAGTCACCAAGACGGGAACGCATCAGCAGCACCAAAATCGAACCGCCCAAGACGATGGCGATGGAGGTCACATCGATGAACGCGTTGATACCTGCAGCGTTGTCCATGGACCACACAATGAGGCCTACTGAGGCCAAAAGGCCGATAACGGTTGCTATATCCATTTGATTTCCATTGGCGTGTTACGGCTAGGCGGATCTTCCGCCATAAATTACATGTAAACAATCGGTTGATAGTGCATATACTTTAAAGCATCGGTCCTCTGTGTGAACAGCGTCAGTGAACAGTGCAGGGGATAGGTCGTTAAGGACAGGTATATGACACATCGAGAATCTGTTTTACAAAGCCGCCTATGTCAGCTGATTCGCGGCTGGTGGCGTCAGTTGAGCGTTTTACTTGCAACCCTCGCGCTGGGTGGGTGCGATTTCTCCCGCGTGGAGGTGTCTTGTTTGGAGCATATTCCCAGCGGAGACACTGGGCGCTTCATAGTACAGGGCAACGGCATCGTGCTGGACCCACAAACTCAACTTCAGTGGTATCGCTGCGCTGTGGGGCAACGCTACACCGAGCGTGGTTGCGCCGGATCGCCCCTGCTGATGACATGGGCTGAAATTGATGGTTATTTGAGCGAGGTCAGCGAAAAGGCCGGTGAAGATTGGCGGCTGCCCAAGGCCAGCGAATTCATGGCGCTGGCTGAAAGCAGTTGTATCAACCCGGCCTTAAATCCCAACGTTTTTCCCAATGTCGCCATCGACAATCACTGGGTAGTTGGGGAAGGCATCAAGGAAGGTGAACCTTGTGGGGTGTATACCTACAAGGGCACTCGATCCTGTCGCCTATTCAGTGAAAACTACCGGCCCTTCTTTATGGTTAAGGCCCAATAAGCCCGACCACAAGGGGCATCTGTCGCTAGGTAACGGTTTGCCAAGCTTCGCGCAGTTCTGACATGGCTTCGTACAGCTTGTCGATGCTCTCGCTGTCTTTATCACCCTTGGCTTTGAACAAGCTAGCGGCGATGGAGGTATAGGTGTCGTAGAGGCTTTGCGCCACGTCACCGCCTTGTTCCATATCTAAGACGCCGCGCAGGGCTATAACAATTTGCAGAGCATGGGTGGTGGCTTTGTCGAAGGCTTCGTTTTCCTCGCGAGCGAGGTTTTCGTTGGCTTGGCGCAGTAGTACGCAGGCTTTATCAAAAAGCATGGTGACCAGTTGGGCCGGGCTTTGGGATTCGGTCTTGGTTTCTACATCAATGTTGCTGTAAGCAGCCAGTGCGGATTTTCGATACATCTTTTTTTT
>JAYOVN010000119.1:0-4210 GCA_038151515.1 Gammaproteobacteria bacterium
TCCGCACATAGGATAAGAGGCGAAGAATGGCTAAGCGATCCATGATCGAGAGAGAAAAGAAGCGTACCCGTGCTCGAGAAAAGTACGGTGCTAAGCGAGACGCACTGCGTGCGATTATTGCCGACCGCAACGTCAGCGATGAAGAACGCTGGGACGCTCAGCTGAAACTACAGGCTCAGCCACGAGATGCTAGCCGAGCGCGTCGTCAACGACGCTGTGGTCTGACAGGACGGCCACACGGTGTATATAGAAAGTTCGGACTGTCGCGCAACATGCTTCGTGAAGCAGCTATGCGCGGTGATGTGCCCGGACTAGTCAAGGCGAGCTGGTAGGTAAAAAACATGACGATGCAAGATCCCATAGCAGACCTGTTAACCCGCATGCGCAATGCGCAGATGGCAGGTCATGTTGACGTACAAATGCCTCATTCAAAGGCAAAGTGCGCGATTTTAGACGTGCTGGTAAGCGAAGGCTTTATTGAAGGGTATACAGTGACCGACGAGGTGAAAGCCACAATCACGGTCCAGCTCAAGTACCACAATGGTGGGCCGGTAATCGAAGAGATCGCTCGAGTGAGCCGTCCCGGTCTGCGCATTTATAAAGAAAGTAATGACATCCCCAAGGTACGTGGCGGACTTGGCGTAGCCATTGTCAGCACGAACCGAGGTGTGATGACGGACAAAGCTGCACGTGCCCAAGGCATCGGCGGCGAAGTGCTCTGCACGGTATTTTAGGAGAACGCAATGTCTCGCGTAGCTAACAGTCCCGTGGCCCTGCCATCTGGCGTCGAGGTGAAACTCAGCGGCCAGGATATATCGGTTAAAGGTGCCAAAGGTCAGATGGAATTCGCCATTCATAATTCAGTGGCTCTTGTTCAAGAAGAGGGCGAGCTGAAAGTAAGCGCCAAGGAAGAGGATCGAGGAGCCAAGGCCATGGCCGGCACCATGCGCGCCATCGTACAGAACATGGTGACTGGCGTTTCCGAAGGTTTCGAGAAGCGACTGGAACTACAGGGCGTTGGTTATCGTGCCCAAGCTCAAGGAAAGAAGCTGACCATGCAGCTGGGCTTTTCTCATCCGGTTGAATACAACTTGCCCGAAGGCATTAGTGCGGAAACGCCTAGCCAAACGGAAATTGTGATAACCGGTGTAGATAAGCAGCGGGTCGGACAGGTTTGTGCGGAAATTCGAAGCTTTCGTCCACCAGAGCCTTATAAGGGCAAGGGTGTTCGATATGCAGGTGAGTACGTGAAGCGCAAGGAAGCCAAGAAGAAGTAAACGCTTCAGGCCGTCGCTAACGTCCGGAAAGAACAAGCGGATCAAAACAGATCAGGTTAAGAAAAGAACGATGAACGAAAAGAAAGTAAGCAGACTGAGAAGAGCGCGCCGTAGTCGCATGAAGATGCGCGAGTTGGGCGCAACACGCCTATCGGTTTGTCGTACGCCTCGGCATATATACGCTCAGGTGATATCACCAGATGGCGGAACCATTGTGGCCCAAGCGAGCACCTTGGATGCGGACTTGCGCTCAGGTAATACCGGCAATGTTGATACAGCCGCCAAGGTCGGTGCCCTCATTGCAGAGCGCGCGAAGGCCCAAGGCGTCACGGCAGTAGCCTTTGATCGTTCAGGATTTAAATACCATGGCCGAGTCAAGGCTCTTGCTGACGCAGCCCGTGAAGGTGGATTGGAGTTTTAAATGGCTTATTCGGAAGAGATTCGAGAAGAAGGACTTGTTGAAAAACTGGTACAAGTTAACCGTGTTGCCAAGGTAGTAAAGGGCGGACGTATCTTTGGTTTCACTGCCCTGACGGTTGTTGGCGACGGAAACGGTCGGGTTGGTTTTGGACGGGGCAAGGCTCGGGAAGTGCCTACGGCAATCCAAAAAGCCATGGAATCTGCTCGCCGCAACATGGTGGACATTGATCTCAATGGCGACACCCTATGGTATGCCACGACGGCTCGGCATTCAGCATCGAAGGTCTACATGCAGCCGGCATCAGAAGGTACAGGTGTTATTGCTGGTGGTGCCATGCGTGCGGTTTTGGAAGCCGCGGGTGTGCAAAACGTGCTGGCAAAGTGCTACGGCTCCACCAATCCTGTGAACGTCGTGCAAGCAACGTTTAAGGCACTGGTTGGCACCAAGTCGCCAACTCGGGTGGCTGAGAAGCGCGGCAAGGACGTTGATTCAATCGTCGCCTAGCCATTGGCAGGGACGCTGAAGATTATTTTTAAGGCCCTCTGCATGGCAGAGGCATCAAGGAAAGCCAGATGAGTGACAAGACAGTAACTGTGACCCTGACAAAGAGCCCAATCGGCCGCCTGAAGAATCATAAGGCCTGTGTTGCTGGTCTTGGTCTGCGTCGTATTGGACATACCGTCACGTTAGAAGACACCCCCTCGGTTCGGGGCATGATCAATCGCGTCTATTACATGGTGCGAGTTGAGGGAGAAGGTTAATGCAACTGAATGATCTGCACCCGGCAGCGGGAAGTAAAAAAGCGAAGCGCCGAGTTGGGCGTGGGCAAAGCTCAGGCTTTGGTAAGACCGCGGCACGCGGACAAAAGGGACAAAAGGCTCGATCCGGCGGCGGTGTACGTCCTGGATTCGAAGGTGGCCAGCTTCCACTGCAAATGCGGATTCCCAAGTTTGGTTTCCGTTCTCGCATCGGTATGGGCACAGCAGAGGTTCGGCTGAGCGAGTTGAACAAGATCGAAGGCGATCTGGTCAGCCTCGAAACGCTCAAGGCCGCCAACGTCGTACGCAAAGACAAAAAGCGCGCCCGTATCATGCTTTCAGGTGAGGTGGGCAAAGCGTTGAAGGTTGAAGATGCCAATGTAGCCGTAACCAAGGGTGCTCGCGGAGCTATTGAAGCTGCTGGTGGTCAAGTTGTTGAAGTACCAGTACCACCCAAGGGGCGTCTGGTGAAGAAAGAAAAGGCAGCGGAATAAGGTCCGGCTAACTGACTGCTGCTGCAGATCACGACGAACGAAGTTAATTACGAGTAAACAAATAGAAAACCATGTCACGTAACCAAGAAGACATCGCCAATCAGTTGGCAGGAAATCAGGCTGGGGTCGCTGAACTCCGCAGCCGGCTTCTGTTCGTCTTGTTTGCGCTACTGGTCTATCGAATCGGCACGCACATACCTGTTCCTGGCATAGACCCAGGTCAGCTACAGGCGCTGTTTAATCAGAATCAAGGCGGCATTCTCGAACTGTTTAACATGTTCTCAGGCGGCGCTTGGGAACGTATGAGTATTTTGGCCCTCGGCGTTATTCCGTACATCACGGCCAGTATTATCATGAACCTGTTGACGATGATGTGGCCTCAGTTCCAACAATGGCGAAAAGAGGGCGAAAGCGGTCGCCGGAAAATTACCAAGGCAACTCGCTACCTGACGCTAGGTATCGCCTTTATTCAGGGCACATCGTTAGCGGTTACTCTTGGCAATCAGGGATTGGCCTTCGACCCGGGTCCCAGCTTTTTGTTCGTTGCGGGGCTGACCCTAGTAACAGGTTCCATGTTTATGATGTGGCTCGGTGAGCAAATTACCGAACGTGGCGTGGGCAACGGTATCTCCCTGCTGATTTTCTCCGGCATTGTTTCCGGCTTCCCAGCGGCCATCGGTCAGATGTTTGAAGCGGCCCGGTTAGGCAACATAAACATCATCGCGCTGTTAGCCATGGCGGCGCTGGCGGTGGGCGTGGTCTGGTTCGTAGTGCGCGTGGAGCGCGGGCAACGACGGATCACAGTGAATTACGCAAAGCGCCAGCAAGGCCGGCGCATGGTGCAGGCTCAGAGCAGCCACCTGCCGCTAAAGATCAATATGGCGGGCGTTATACCAGCGATTTTCGCGTCTAGCCTGTTGCTAGCCCCAGCTTCTATGGCCAGTTGGTTTGGGTCCAACCCAGGCATGGGCGTGCTGCAGCAGGTGGCCTTGGTGTTATCCCCCGGCCAGCCTCTTTACATCATGATGTTCGCGGCAGGCATTATCTTTTTCAGTTTCTTCTATACCGCGATCATGTTTGATCCCAAGGATGTGGCCGACAATCTGAAGCGCCAAGGTGCCTACGTACCAGGCATCCGCCCTGGGGCTCAGACCTCAAGATACATAGACGATGTCATTACTCGCCTTACCGTATTCGGCGCCGCCTATGTGACCTTAGTCTGCTTGTTGCCGGAATTTATGGTGGTCTTTTTTGACACCT
>JAYOVN010000120.1:0-4210 GCA_038151515.1 Gammaproteobacteria bacterium
CCATGAAGCTGAATGCCGTTGCTGATCGCCGTCATGCCGAATTCCCGGACCCCGTAGCTCATGTACTGATCGTCCCGAGCCTCGCTCCAACGGGTATTGTTGGAACCGGTTAAATCCGCAGAACCACCAAAGAGTTCCGGTATACCTTGGGCCACGGCGCCAATAGCTGCTTGGGAAGATTTACGGGTT
Organism: Gammaproteobacteria bacterium; assembly: GCA_038151515.1. Taxonomy (GTDB): domain Bacteria; phylum Pseudomonadota; class Gammaproteobacteria; order Pseudomonadales; family Azotimanducaceae; genus UBA4421. The sequence continues at coordinate 190 of JAYOVN010000120.1, forward strand.
TCAAGGTCCACTAGGCTGGCCTGTTGGTCTTTGGCAAAGGTATCAATCCCCGCGTGCCAATTCGCCGGCAGTTCACCGCTCATACGGCGGGCGAATTCTGCGGCCTCAGCCGGGTTTTCGTCGCCGTAGGCCTGCATCTGTTCTTGCCAAGCCTGTTGGGCCTCAGCACCAGCGCCACGCTGGTCCCAAGCGGCTCTGATGTCCTCGGGTATTTCCCAATCAGCCGCAGTCCAACCAAGCTCTTTCTTGGTCAACGCAATCTCTTCCTGACCTAAAACCGAGCCGTGAGCCCCAGCAGTTCCGCGCTTGTTCGGCGAACCGAATCCAATCACTGTCTTACAGCAAACCAAGGTTGGCCGGCCGTCGGTTTGACCAGCCGTAGTCAGAGCCCTAAAAATCTCATCTGCATCGTGACCATCGACGTTACGAATAACACGCCAGCCATAGGCCTCAAATCGCGCAGGCACATCTTCGCCGAACCATTCACCAACCTCACCGTCAATGGAAATGCCGTTGTCATCGTAGAGACAGATGAGCTTGGACAGGCCTAGGGTTCCGGCTAGGGACGCCGCTTCGTGAGAAACTCCTTCCATTAAGCAGCCATCCCCTGCAATCACCCACGTGCGGTGATCGACAATGGCATGATCATTGGTGTTGAACTCCGACGCGAGTTTTTGCTCAGCCAAGGCCATGCCGACCGCCATGGCAAACCCTTGCCCCAAAGGACCTGTTGTGGTCTCAACACCCGGGCACTCACCGTACTCCGGATGACCCGCCGTTTTGGCATGCAGCTGTCGGAAGTCCTTTAGATCCTGCAAGCTCACGTCGTAGCCCGTCAGATGCAGTAGTGCATAGATCAACATAGAACCGTGACCATTCGAGAGCACAAAACGATCTCGATCAGACCAGTTGGGGTCATTCGGATTATGTTTAAGAAAATCTCGCCAGAGTACTTCTGCGACATCAGCCAAACCCATGGGGGCACCGGGATGACCACTATTAGCTGCTTGCACAGCGTCCATTGCCAGCACTCGGATAGCATTGGCGAGTTCAAATCGTGAGGGCATAAATCTTCTCTTAGAAGCGGGGCGACTATTGTCCTCGTTTTGCGACCCTGGCTGCAAACTTTCTGGCGCTAAAATGCGAATTATCTGCTCAGCCGCAGCCGAACAACCGGCCCTTATCCTCAGAACTGATATGCAGTAACATCTTCCGCCCTAAATCTTCCGGCAGCCCTTGATCTTTTAGCCAATCGCTCAAAGACTTGCCCAATTCAAAGCCGCTCATCAGAGATCGAAATCAATTCATCAGGAGTTACTATGTCAAGGAAGACTCTATTCACTTCCGAATCCGTCTCGGAAGGCCACCCGGACAAAGTGGCAGATCAGGTGTCCGATGCCGTGGTCGACGCTATGCTTGCCCAAGACCCTGAGTCTCGCGTGGCCTGCGAAACCATGATCAAAACCGGGATCGTTATCCTTGCCGGTGAAATTCGCAGCAACGCCTCGGTTGATTTCGATAAGCTGGCCAGAAGTGTTATCGAGCGAATAGGGTATAACGGACCCGAAATAGGTTTCGACCCAGAATCCTGCTCCGTGGTGAACGCTCTGGGCCAGCAAAGCCAAGACATCGCCATGGGCGTAGACGAGTCGGCAAATCATGAACAAGGGGCTGGCGATCAGGGCTTAATGTTCGGCTACGCCTCAAACGAAACCGACGTCCTTATGCCGGCGCCCATCGTGTATAGCCATCGATTGGTGGAACAGCAAGCCAAGGTTCGACGCAGTCGCCTGCCATTTTTGCGCCCGGACGCGAAGAGCCAGTTGACCTTCCGCTACGACGAAACCGGTAAGCCCGTGGCTATTGATGCGGTGGTACTGTCAACCCAGCACTCACCGGACGTGGATCAGGCCACTCTGCGCGAAGCGGTAATGGAAGAAATCATCAAACCCGTGCTGCCCCAAAACTGGGTATCGAAGGACACCCAATTCCACATCAACCCCACAGGCCAGTTCATTATCGGCGGCCCCGTGGGAGATTGCGGCCTGACCGGGCGCAAAATCATCGTGGACACCTACGGCGGCATGGCTCGACACGGTGGTGGCGCTTTCTCAGGCAAAGACCCCTCCAAGGTGGATCGATCTGCCGCTTACGCCGGTCGCTATGTGGCCAAAAACATTGTCGCCGCTGGTTTGGCCGAGCGCTGCGAGATTCAGGTCAGCTACGCCATTGGCGTGGCTAAACCCACCTCCATCAGCGTGGAGACCTATGGCACGGGCAAGCTAGCAGACAACGAAATCGTTCAACTTGTGCGTGAACACTTTGATTTGAGGCCCAAGGGCTTAATCGCGATGCTGGATCTCAAGCGTCCCATTTATGAACAGACTGCCGCCTATGGCCACTTTGGCCGGACTGGCGATGACTTCACTTGGGAGCGCACAGACAAAGCAGACGCGCTGGCAGCCGCCATCGCTTAATCACAGGACTCGTACCGATGAGTTCTTCTAGGACTCATCATGGCCCCAGAGCAAGACAGCAATCATTCCCACCCCAGAAGCTGCTTGAGCTTCGAGTTTTTCCCGCCCAAGACCGACGAGGCTATGGATCGACTCGTTGCCGGGCCGGCGATGAAACTGGCAGCGTTCAACCCGGACTTTGTCTCGGTAACCTACGGCGCAGGAGGGGCTACCCGGGAGGGCACGCCGTCCTTAGTCAACAAACTTTTGAATGCCGGCCTCACCTGCGTGCCCCATTTGTCATTTGGCGGCAGTACGCCGGACGAACTCAACGCCCTAGTTGACCAGTACAAATCCTTAGGCATCAAACAGCTACTGTGCCTGCGGGGTGATGATCCCGCCGAAGGAACCGACCGGCACGTCTACGCCAAGGACTTGGTTCAACATATTAACGAGCACTACCCAGAGGATTTTGAGCTGGTGGTGGCCGCCTATCCCGAAGTCCACCCGGACGCTGCAAACGCTAGGGTGGATTTAGGCTACTTTGCGGACAAAGTGCGCGCTGGAGCCAGCTCAGCCATCACCCAATACTTTTATTCGACGGACGCCTACGGCTACTTTTTACAAGGCTGTGAAAACGAGGGGCTGTCCCTTCCCATCCACGTGGGTGTTATGCCAATTACCGACATCGACTCTCTCGAACGTTTTAGCGCCAAGGCCGGGGCAGACATTCCCCGATGGCTTTCAAAGTCGATGGCTACCCATGCCGGGCAAGAAAAAGACCTCATCGCCTTCGGCGTTGACGTAGTGACCAACCTTTGCGAGAAACTGCTGCAAATGGGCGCACCTGGGCTACACTTCTACACATTAAACCGTTGGGGAGCGAGTAGCCGAATATGTCGCAATCTGGGCTTTCTCGAAACATAGCTTGTCACGTCTAAATCGTTTTTACGTGCCCGGCGAACATACTGCCGGCCAGGTCCTACAGCTCGACGCGGAGCGCTCTAACTATGCGTGCAAAGCCCTGCGCCTAACCACCGGTGACGCCCTCGACATTTTCAATGGGCTCGGCGGCCTATATCGCTGTGAACTCGTCGAGGCCCATCAACGCCGGGCAAAAGTCCGGGTAGGCGAACCCGTGCCGGTACCATCACCCTCTGGACTGGCGCCATCGGTAGCCATTGGCTTGCTCAAGGGCCAGGCCATGGATCGAGCTATTCAACAAGCCACCGAATTGGGCGCCAGGAACATTTGGCTGCTCCAAGCCCAGCGCAGCAACGTATCTCTCAAAGACGGGCGTTTGTCGCAAAAGCTCGAGCACTGGCGACGAACCATTGCCTCGGCCTGTGAGCAATGCGGTCAGCTTTGGATGCCTATCCTGCGCGGTCCCATCTCCCTTTCACAGAGTCTAGAGCTACTCTCTGAAGATCTGGAAGGTGTCGTATTTGACCTCGATGGCGAAGTCCTACCAGCAACTAGGGAACCGAAGCCTAGCCTCATTTTTATTGGTCCAGAAGGTGGTTGGAGCGATGAAGAACGGGCAAGCTTTCAGCGGCACCAGATGA
>JAYOVN010000121.1:0-4207 GCA_038151515.1 Gammaproteobacteria bacterium
TTGAGCTGTAGGCGATGCCCAGTTTGTACAGCGCGTCTTGGAATCCCATGATGCCAAGGCCTACCGGACGGTGCCGCATGTTCGATGTGCGAGCCTGTTCTACCGAGTAGTAATTGATGTCGATGACGTTATCGAGCATGCGCACTGCAGTACGAATGGTGGCTTCCAGCTTCTGCATGTTCAGTTCGCCGTTTTCAACGTGCTGCGGCAGGTTGATGGAACCAAGGTTACATACAGCGATCTCGTCCTTGGAGGTGTTCAGCGTGATTTCGGTGCACAGGTTGGACGAGTGCACAACGCCCACATGCTGCTGCGGTGACCGAACGTTGCAGGTGTCCTTGAAGGTGATCCACGGATGGCCTGTTTCGAACAGCATGGAGAGCATCTTGCGCCACAGTTCGGCGGCCTTGATGCGCTTGAACAGTTTTAGCTGGCCCGTCCGGGTTTGCTCTTCGTATTGTTCATAGCGTTGCTCGAAGGCCCGGCCGTACAGGTCGTGCAGGTCCGGAGCATCGGCAGGCGAGAACAAGGTCCAGTCGCCGTCTTGTGCCACGCGCTTCATGAACAGGTCAGGTATCCAGTTCGCGGTGTTCATGTCGTGGGTGCGCCGTCGGTCGTCACCAGTGTTCTTGCGCAACTCCAAAAATTCTTCGATGTCCAAGTGCCAGGATTCCAGATACGCACAGACCGCGCCCTTGCGCTTGCCGCCCTGATTAACTGCTACTGCGGTGTCGTTAACCACTTTCAAGAAGGGGACGACACCTTGGGATTTGCCGTTGGTGCCCTTGATGTAGGAGCCTAGGGCTCGCACTTGGGTCCAGTCGTTGCCCAGACCACCGGCCCACTTGGACAGCATGGCGTTATCTTGAATGGCGCCATAAATGCCGTGCAGATCGTCGGGCACCGTGGTGAGGAAGCACGAGGATAGCTGGGGTCGCAGGGTGCCGGCGTTGAACAACGTTGGGGTTGAGCTCATGTAATCGAAAGAACTCAGCAAGTTGTAAAACTCGATGGCTCGGGCGTTGCGGTCGTCTTCCTCGGCGGCCAGACCCATCGCTACACGCATGAAGAAGATTTGAGGCAGCTCGATACGAACATCGTCCCAGTGAATAAAGTATCGGTCGTACAGGGTTTGCAGGCCGAGGTAGGTGAACAAGTGATCGTGTTCGGGTAGTAATGCGGCGCCAAGTCGATCCAAGTCGAAGTCGGCCAGCTGAGGGCCCAACAGTTCAAGCTCAATGCCTTTCTCGATAAAGCTTCTGAGCGCCAGCGGGTAGCATTCTTTCATTTGGCCCTGTGTAGCGGTATGAATCTCACCGGTGCCGTGAATGTTGAGGAAGGTCAGAGCCTCGGCTCGAAGCTCGTCCAGAAGTAAGCGAGCACTCACATAGGTATAGTTCGGCTCTTCTTCAACCAAGGTGCGGGCGGTAATCAAAATGGACGTGGCAACGTCGTTTACCGAAATGCCATCGTACATATTTGCCATGGCTTCACTGATGATGCGGCTGGCATCGACATCGCTCAGGCCCTCACAGGCTTCACCCACGATGGTCTGAATTCGAGCGATATCCAGCGGTCCACTGGTGCCGTCTGCATAGACCACATTGATGCCCTGTACCGCCTGCTCGGTATCCGGGTCTAGTTTCTGCTGGTTGCTGCGCTCTTGCGCTCGTTGTTCTCGGTACAACACATAGGAGCGTGCGACTTTTTGTTCGCCAGAACGCATCAATGCCAGTTCCACTTGATCCTGTATTTCCTCGATGTGCAGCGTGCCGCCGGAGGGCATACGGCGCTTGAAGGTCGCCGTCATTTGCTCCGCAAGCTCCTGAACCAGCTCCCGAATGCGAGGTGAAGCCGCGGCTGTGCCACCTTCGACGGCTAGGAACGCCTTGGTCATGGCCACTGAGATCTTGTCAGCGGTATAGGGCACTACGGTGCCGTTGCGCTTGATGATTTTCAGTTGTCCGGGGGCAGTCGCGGTTAGCGAAGGAGATAACGCTCCCTGATCTGCCGGGTTACCTTGTGCGCCGCCGAGGCCTGCTGGTGTGTCCACCGAGGATTCTATTTGCATTACTGTGTGTCCTCTCGTCTGTCTGTTTGTCTGACTGAGTTATCCGATCTGTTTGTCTGTTTAGAGTATTTGACTGCTTTACTCTTTTTACCCTTTCTTATTTGCAAACCCGCCACTCATACAAAGTTGCCGCACGCCTGCTGTGTATCCGGCTTTTGCGGGTGCTTGTGCATTCTGAGCAATACCGTGCTGTTTTTTTGCCGGTTTTGCCTCTTAACGGCTGAATTTGCCGACTCTGCTCCCTCCCTAAAGGGAAAAACTTTGACTTGATCAAAGTTTTTAAGTGCGCCAAAACCCAAGATGTGGGGTTTCGTTGGCGCGAAGACACAAGATAATGGGATCGATATATCAATGCAAGGAAAAGTCTGTGGATAACCTGTGTGTAGTCACCCTGATCCAGACAACTCCCTGTGGATAGCATGAGATTCTGCAAAAATGCCGATTTACTCACTTTTTTGAAGCGTTTTTGACCATCTTGCACCACGGCTGGCAGCCGCTGGGACGAAGCATTAAGCTGCCGAGACCGTGCAGTAATATCTCGCCTAGGACATAACCCATGACCTACATACTTGCCCTTGACCAAGGCACATCCAGCAGCCGAGCAATGATCTACGATGCCGCGGGAACCGTGATTGCCAGCGCCCAGCAGAGCATTGATAGCACCTTCCCGCATGACGGTTGGGTGGAGCAAGATCCGGAGATGATCTGGTCGTCGATTTTGCACGTTGGGCGTGAGGCTATCGCTGCCGCAGGTATTCAGGCAGCAGACATTGCGGCCATCGGCATCACCAACCAGCGTGAAACGTCGGTTTTGTGGGAACGACAAACCAGCCGTTGCTTGTACAACGCAATCGTCTGGCAAGACCGGCGCAGTGCGGCCTATTGCGAGGGGTTGGCCGAACAGCGTTACCCCGCCGGTCAGCCCGGCGGGCAGCCTGTAGCCGGACTCATTGCGCACACGACGGGCTTAATCATCGACCCCTATTTTTCCAGCACTAAGCTCGCGTGGCTGCTGGACCAAGTCGATACCGACCGGGGCCGAGCGCAACGTGGCGAGCTATGCTTTGGCACCATCGACAGTTTTTTGGTGTGGCGGCTTACCCAAGGCGCCAAACACGTGACCGATGCCACCAATGCCAGCCGCACACAACTGTTCGACATTGGCCAGCAGTGCTGGAGCCAGCCGCTGCTCGATATTTTCAATGTGCCGGCAGCCGTGTTGCCCCAAGTGCTGGACTGTGTGGATGACTTCGGGACCGCTGATCCGCAATGGTTTGGTGCGGCAATCCCGATTCGCGGCATCGCCGGAGATCAGCAGGCGGCATTGATCGGTCAGGCCTGTTTCGAGCCGGGCATGTCCAAAAGCACCTATGGCACCGGCTGCTTTGTGATGACCCATACCGGCGAGCAAATCTCCCGCTCCAGCCAGCAACTGCTTTCCACGGTGGCCTATCGCATCGACGGCCAACCCAGCTATGCCCTAGAGGGCAGCATCTTTGTCGCCGGCGTGGCCATTCAATGGCTGCGGGATCAGCTGGGATTAATCGCGCATGCCGGCGACACGGCTGATGCCTTTGCCCGAACCGGTGGTGATACCCAGGGGGTTTATGTGGTGCCGGCCTTTACCGGCTTAGGTGCACCTTACTGGCAGCCTCAGGCCAGAGGATTGATTACCGGCCTGACGCTGGACAGCAACAAAGACCACATCATCACAGCCTTTCTGCAAAGCGTGGCCTATCAGACCCGCACCTTGCTGCAGGCCATGGCCGCCGACGGCGCGCCGGTGTCCACCCTGCGAGTGGATGGCGGCATGGTGGTGAACGATGCCTTCTGCCAATTCCTCTGCGACTTGTTAAATGTGCCCGTAGAGCGGCCGGCGGACGTGGAAACCACCGTGCGCGGGGCCGGGGTGCTGGCAGCGATGGGCGCGGGCTTGTTTGCCGACCTGCAGGAAGCCGCAGAACTGTGGCAGTTGGGCCAGCGTTTCGATCCGGATATGGCAGACAGTCAGCGCCAAAGGCTCGCCGACGGCTACGATCAGGCCGTGGCTCAGGCACTGAGCCGCTAAATGAGTTTAGGCGTGGCGGCCTAGGAGCAGAAATTCCACCAAGGCTTTCTGGCTGTGCAAGCGGTTGC
>JAYOVN010000122.1:0-4197 GCA_038151515.1 Gammaproteobacteria bacterium
CCGTGGGTACCGGTGGTGACTCGCATACTCGCTTCCCGCTGGGCATTTCCTTCCCTGGCGGCTCCGGCTTGGTGGCTTTTGCTGCCGCTACCGGCGTCATGCCGCTGGATATGCCCGAGTCGGTGCTGGTGCGCTTCAAGGGTGAAATGCAGCCGGGTATCACTTTGCGCGACTTGGTCCACGCCATTCCCTATTACGCCATCAAAGAAGGCCTGTTGACTGTCGAAAAGCAGAATAAGAAGAACATCTTCTCCGGCCGTATCTTGGAAATTGAAGGACTGAACTCCCTAACCGTAGAGCAGGCCTTTGAGCTGTCGGATGCCTCTGCCGAGCGTTCCGCGGCAGGTTGCACCATTAAGATGGCCGAAGACTCCGTCGCCGAGTACTTGCGATCCAACTGCACGCTGTTGCGCTGGATGATCAGCCAAGGCTACGGCGATGTGCGCACCCTTGAGCGTCGGGTTCAGAAGATGGAAGAGTGGTTGGCGAACCCATCGTTGATGAGCGCAGACGCCGATGCGGAATACGCTGCGGTTATTGAAATAGATCTGGCTGATGTGAACGAGCCGATTGTGTGCTGCCCCAACGACCCGGACGATGCCAAGTTATTGTCCGAAGTGTCCGGCGAGAAGATCGACGAGATCTTCATCGGTTCTTGCATGACCAACATCGGTCACTTCCGCGCCGCAGGTAAGCTCTTGGATAAGGCGGATAACGTGGATGCACGTTTCTGGATCTGCCCACCCACGCGAATGGATGCTCACACCCTGATGGAAGAGGGGTACTACAACATCTACGGTCGTGTTGGTGCTCGCACCGAGATGCCGGGTTGCTCGCTGTGCATGGGCAACCAAGCACGGGTGCTGGCTGGCGCTACGGTAATGTCTACGTCCACACGTAACTTCCCCAATCGTCTAGGTGACGGCGCTGATGTTTATCTGGCCTCGGCAGAGCTGTCAGCGGTAGGCGGCATCTTGGGTCGTTTGCCCACACCGGCCGAGTATTTGGAGTACGCGAACAAGCTGGATTCCATGTCCAGCGAGATTTATCGCTACATGAACTTCGACCAAATCGAGTCGTTCCACAACGCAGCGGAAGAGGGCAAGCTAATTGCCGCCGAGCAAATTGTAGAAGTCTCTTAGGGCGAAGGCGCGCACCAGTGGCGCTTGATCTGACCCAACGAAAACGACCCTCCGGGGTCGTTTTTGACATGGACGGTACGCTTTTGGATACCGAAGGCCCTGCTCAGCTGGCCTTTGTCCGGGCCATAGAGACTCTGGGATTTTCTTTTGATTCGGAGGCCTATGCGAGATGTCTAGGCACGACCTTTGCCGAAACCCAGGTGATTTTGCGTCAGGTCTATGGCGACGACCTGGACATGGAGGTACTGGGTCAAGCGTGGTCTGCCAACTTCGCTGCTGCCAGCAAAGACACACCTATACTACTGCAGCCGGGTATTGGTGACCTACTGAGCTGCCTTTCGGAGTTTGGCATACCCATGGCGGTGGCTACATCCAACCAGCGTGACATTTGCGAAGCATCCCTGTCGGACTGCGGTATTCGGCACCACTTTGCGCACTTGGTGTGTGTCGCCGACGTACGCAACGCGAAACCTGCCCCCGATCCCTATTTGTTGGCGGCTTCGAGACTAGGCCTGCAACCGACATCCTGCTGGGCGCTGGAAGACTCGGATATTGGGACGCGGGCGGCGATTCAAGCGGGGATGAGAACCTTTCAAATACCCGACGCTCGGCCACCCAGTGAAGCGGTGTTGGCGTTAGGGCACGAAGTGCTGAGCAGCGCTAGCGAACTGCTGGCGCTGTTGGAGGACAGTCACTGAGGGAGCCGCGTGGCGCATGCATCCCTCAGCGCCCACGGCTGATCTAGTCAGCAGACAAACCGGCGATTTGTGCGGGAGTAAGCTCCAGAGCACGGGCGACGTGGTTGAAGAAAGTAACCTCGTAGTCACTCACCCGATCGTCAGCGTGAATGACTTCGAGGAGCGCACTCAGGGTCTCGGTACGATCCTTCGGCGCAAGCTTGCGGGAACACTTATGCAGATAGCGCTCGAAAGGCGCTTTTTCGTAAAGCCGTGAGTTGGCGGCGACGCGCACATTGGCTGCGGTGAATTTTTCGCCGGTGCGTTCTTTCAGCACTTCCCGAACCTTGTCAACTTCAACGGATTTAATATTGGAATCAGATGCCGTGGCTCGGGCCAGTGTCATTAACATCACTTCCTTGGCCAGTTGCTTTTGTTCAGCGCGGGTCAGCGCAGAACCGCCAAAGAGTTTTTTGATGTGGGCTAATTTAACAATGCTCATGAAGGCTCTCTTACTGGGTTGCGAACGGTCGGAGTATACCTCAAACCCGGGTGGTTGGAGGTTCAATATGGCTTCAAGAAGTTCGCATTTGCCGCTTTAATTAGCATTGGCAATTCTTGCAGCCGATGGTTTGGGCTAAGAAAACGCCCAAGCCTTAATTAGGTGATGGGCAATGGCTCCGGGTCCCGGAATACGCAGGTCCGGATTCTCGCCGGCGATGGCGGCCTGAACGCTGGGCCGATCAAACCAAGCAACGTCGGCCATCTCGGCGGCGTCGATGACGATCTCCTTGGTTTCTGCAACGCCATGGCATCCGATCATTAAAGACGATGGGAAGGGCCAAGGTTGGGAGGAATGGTAGCTGACCGTTCCTACGCGCACGCCGGCTTCTTCCATAACTTCGCGTCTAACAGCCTCTTCCAATGATTCACCCTGATCGACAAAACCCGCGAGGGCGGAGTAAAAGTTGCTGCTTGCCATGCGGCCCTGAGATTTGCCAAGCAGACAGTGATCGCCTTGTTCATCGTCTTGAATCAGCATGATGGCCACGGGGTCTGTGCGGGGAAAGATGTGCTTGTCGCAGCCATCGCAATGCCGTACCTGTCCGCCTCGAGCGGCTCTGGTGGGTTGGGCGCATACAGCGCAATAGGGGTTACGCTGATGCCAGTCCAACATGGCTCTGGCCTGACTGACGATGCCTGCTTCTTGGGTATCGAGTCCTGCTGCCGCCTGTCGACAATCTGTGAACTCCTGAATTGCGTCAGCTCGAAATTCCTCGGTGACGTTCACGGCAAAGTGGCCCATGCCATCCTGTAGACCGAGGAAAACAAATTGATCTACGTTGTCTGGAAGGTGATGCTTTTTCACCCATGCCAAGCTCGCGGTGTGGTCTGTGGCTACCTTCAACTTATGGAAGGGCAAGAACCGACTTTTGCTGGACTGCTGTAGGGCTGATAACTCGGTGGGGTCTTTGCGCAGATGTTGGGCGCGGTCTAGTGGGTTGCCGGCAAAGGTGTGAACAAAGTTTGAATCTACGGTGTACATAGACTCAGACTAACAAGGTGTGCCTTGAGGATCACAGGAATTTTCTGCAGCCCCAAGTGGGTTTCTCACAGGCGAAATGGGTTATTCTCGATGCTGCACTCAAAAAGAACAGAGCAGCCAGAAATGACAGAGACCATTGAACGCATTCCCTTCGGTAAAACCAATCATCCAAGCAGTCGTGCAATATTTGGCGCTGCTGCCTTGGGTGCTATGAATCAAGAACGGGCAGATCGCACCATCGATCTGGCGGTGTCATGGGGGCTCAATCACTTTGACGTGGCAGCGAGCTATGGCGATGCAGAATTGCGCTTGGCGCCCTGGCTGAAGCACAATCGGGACTCAGTTTTTTTAGCTACCAAGACTGGCTATCGCACCTATCAGCAGGCTAGGGATCAAATCCACGCATCCTTGGATCGCATGCAGGTTGAGCGTATCGATCTAATCCAAATGCATAATTTAACTCAGGCGGACCAATGGGAAACGGCCATGGGTCCGGGTGGGGCGCTGGAAGCGTTGATCGAAGCGAAGGAACAGGGCCTAGTGCGGTTTTTAGGCGTCACGGGTCACGGCACGTACGCCCCAGCCATGCACATGCAAAGTCTGGAGGCTTATGGGTTTGATTCCATTCTTGTGCCTTACAACTTCACCATGATGCAGCAACCCCAATACGCCCATGACTTTGATGCGTTGTATACCATGTGCCAAGCGCGTGGGGTGGCCATGCAAACCATCAAGGGTATTGCCGCTCGGCGCTGGCAAGACACGGATGAGGAAAAGCGTTTCAGCTGGTATCGGCCCATAACCGACGCGGAAGCCATGAAGCGTGCCATCG
>JAYOVN010000123.1:0-4183 GCA_038151515.1 Gammaproteobacteria bacterium
GTGCGCTCAGCGCTGAGTAAACCTCGGGCTTGGCCGCTGAGTTCGAACAGGACCTGGTTGGGTTTGAGCACGTCGCCGTCCTCCACCTGCCAACGAATATTTAATGTTGGGTCGATCTGCCGCAGGGTCTCGTTAACCCACGCTGTGCCACAAAAAACACCTTGTTCTCGGGTGATCACTCTGGCGCTGGCCTGGGTGTCGGCGCCGATCAGGCTGGCGGAAATGTCGCCTGCGCCCAGGTCTTCCAAGAGCGCCTGTGTCACGTTGTTGAAAACAGCTTCGTTAAGACTGTTCGAATTTATGGGATGAAAATGCAGATCGTTCGGCATTGGATTGCTCACGCTCTAAGTCAGTTTTTATGGGTCTTGGATTAAGTCTCAGGTCAGGTCAACATGTCGTGGCCGATATGCATCGCACTTTGTTGGCTCTTGTCACACACATGTCATGTAACCGTGCAATAATCATGACATGGTTATTGACGAGACTCATTGCCTAAATAACGCCCAGTGGTGCCCAAGCCAGCATTGCGATGCGCCTGATTCTCATGGCGGGGGTGCCGAAGGGTTCCAGTCAGAATTCTCAGCTGAGTTGATTGTCGTTCACTGTATTTCACTTCCGAAAGGACAGTTCGGCACGGGGTTCCCGTCTCAATTGTTCACGGGGGAACTGGATTGTAGATCCCATCCCAGTTTCGCTGATCTTGAGGGGCTACGCGTTTCGCCCCATGTGTTCATTGATCGAAACGCACAAGTCGAACAGTTCGTGCCTTTTGATCGTGGTGCGTGGCACGCAGGACACTCTGGCTGGAAAGGCCGACAGGGCTGCAACCGATTCAGTTTAGGCATCGAGCTAGAAGGGACTTGGCATCAACCGTATACCGAGGCTCAGTACGCGGCTCTGACGGATCTTTGTGCGGCTCTTTGTCTTCGTTATCCAAGCTTGAGTCCGAATGCCATTGTTGGGCATCAAGAAATCGCCCCCGGGCGAAAAGAAGACCCGGGCCCATACTTCGACTGGCCAAAATTATTGGTGCCTTTGCACCGCCGTTTGTTTTTAGACGTCCTAGGGACTTAGGACTCAATGTTAATCAAGGAGTAGTTGCGTGAATCATCCGGACCTCAAAGGGTTTGATGCAGAAGAACAAGAGGAATGGCTCGAGGCCCTAGAGGGCGTTCTTAAACGAGAGGGTGTGGCTGCTGCATCCGCTCTGCTGCAAAGCCTTGCAGGTCGCCTAACGCGCACAGGCGCCAGCCTGCCGTTTGCCGTGTCGACGCCATACCGCAACACGATTCCGGTAGTAGACGAGAGCCCCATGCCCGGGGATTTGTTCATGGAACGTCGGATACGCAGCCTGATTCGTTGGAACGCCTTGGCCATGGTGGTTCGAGCGAACCGGCGTCCTGGGGATCTGGGTGGACATATTTCAAGTTTCGCTTCCTCTGCGACCCTTTATGACGTGGGTTTTAACTACTTTTTTCGAGCGCCGGTTCCAGCGGAATCAGAGCAAGAAACCAACCGATCCGGCGACCTTGTGTACTTTCAGGGTCATGCATCCCCGGGGATTTATGCGCGCTCGTTTCTAGAGGGTCGTTTGACCGAGGAGCAGCTGGATAATTTCCGACGAGAGACTGGCAGCAATGGCCTGTCGTCCTATCCCCATCCATGGCTGATGCCGGACTATTGGCAGTTTCCAACCGTGTCCATGGGACTTGGGCCGCTTCAGGCTATCTACCAAGCCCACGTCATGAAGTACCTGGACTCTCGGGGTTTAGTGGAAATGGGCGACCGCAAGGTTTGGGCCTTTTTAGGTGACGGCGAATGTGATGAGCCGGAGTCCCTGGGGGCGCTCTCCCTAGCCGGACGCGAGAAGTTGGATAACCTGATTTTTGTAGTGAACTGTAATTTGCAGCGGTTGGACGGCCCCGTGCGCGGCAACGGTAAAATCATTCAAGAACTGGAAGGCTATTTCCGTGGCGCCGGCTGGAATGTCATCAAGGTGGTGTGGGGCCGGCACTGGGACCCGCTGTTTGCCAATGATGGTAAGGGGCTGATGCAGCGCGCCATGGACGCTACCGTGGACGGCGAGTATCAGAACTTTAAGGCCAAGGGCGGTAAATACGTCAGAGATCACTTCTTTGCGAAACACCCAGAGTTGCTGGAGATGGTGGAGCACCTGAGTGATGAGGACATCTATCGCCTGAATCGTGGTGGACACGACCCATATAAGGTGTATGCGGCATATCACGCGGCTGTTAACCACACGGGCCAGCCAACCGTGATCCTTGCCAAAACTGTGAAAGGTTACGGCATGGGCGATGCCGGAGAGTCCGAGAATACGACTCATCAAGTGAAGAAGCTGGATCTTGCTGAGCTTAAGTACTTTAGAGATCGATTCGATGTGCCGCTGCTCGACGAGCAGCTAGAGGAAGTGCCCTACTACCGTCCTGCTGAAGACTCCTCCGAGCTACAGTACATGCGCCAGTGCCGAGAGCGTCTAGGCGGGTTCATGCCCCGCCGAGTGGTGGACAAACAGGCGCTTACTATCCCGGAACTGTCCGTCTTTAAAGCGCAGCTAGAAGGTACTGGCAAGCGAGAGATCAGCTCCACCATGGCGTTCGTTCGGATTTTGGCGACCTTGCTGCGTGACAAAAATCTTGGCAAGCGGGTGGTACCCATCGTGCCTGATGAGGCGCGAACCTTTGGCATGGAGGGTATGTTCCGCCAGTTGGGCATTTATTCTTCCGAGGGCCAGCTTTACGAGCCGGAAGATTCAGACGAACTGGCAGCCTATAAAGAGTCCAAGTCAGGGCAGGTATTGGAAGAGGGCATCAACGAGGCAGGTGCCTTTGCCGCATGGATGGCGGCTGCTACGTCATACTCTACTCATCAATACACCTTGCTGCCGTTCTACATTTATTACTCTATGTTTGGCTTTCAGCGAATCGGGGATCTCGCCTGGGCGGCCGGGGATCTGCAGGCCAAGGGGTTCCTGCTGGGTGGCACCGCCGGTCGCACGACTCTGAACGGCGAAGGTCTGCAGCATCAGGATGGGCACTCGCATCTGCTCTCGTCTACGGTGCCTAACTGCATCAGCTACGATCCAGCCTATGCCTTCGAATTGGCTGTGATCATTCAACGAGGTTTGCAGCACATGTACGTAGAGCAGGCCCCTGTGTACTACTACCTGACGCTCATGAACGAGGCATACCAGCATCCCGCCATGCCAGAAGGCGTGGAATCGGATATCGTCAAGGGCATGTATCTGCTTGAAACCTTGGGCGAAGCCACGGCGCCAAAGGTCAGGTTGCTCGGCAGCGGTACGTTGCTGCCCGAGGCTCGCGAAGCAGCCCGGCGCTTGGTAGATGACTACGGGCTACAGGTGCAGGTATATAGCGTGACCAGCTATACCGAGCTTGCGCGGGATGTGCAGGACTGCCAGCGCGCTATGTTGCTGAATCCTCTGGATGACACGGCAACCTGCCACGTCAGTGAGGTGCTTAACAACGAAGTCTGGGGGGATGCCCCGGTGATCGCGGTTTCCGACTACGTTAAAGCGTTGCCCGAACAACTGCGTGTTGCTATCGATGCGCCGTTGAGAGTCCTTGGCACCGATGGCTTTGGGCGCAGCGACACTCGAGAGCAACTGAGGGCCTTTTTCGAAGTCGATAGCCGTTTTATTCGCTACAGTGCGCTCAGCGAGTTGGTTTCTGTGGGGCACATGCAGTTGGATTTAAAAGCCGTACGGGAACAATTGGGCATTGATGCGAATAAGTCGAACCCGAGAAATCACTAGCGGATCATCAAAAACAGTTGCGGTGCTGAGGGCATCGCGAACGCATTGAGGTAATGAATTGAACATCGTACTGCCAAGTTTGGGTGATATTGATGAGGTTGAAGTCACAGAGATTTGCGTCGCCATAGGCGATGTTGTGGGTGCCGATGATTCGGTGATCGTCATCGAGTCCGACAAAGCATCCATGGAGGTACCCGCTGGCGGTGATGGCACCATTGCTGAACTCCATGTGCAGCTTGGCGATCGCCTGGGTGAAGGCGCAACTATTGGTGTGCTCACCCAAGCGGAAGGTGCGGTCCAAGAGCCGTCGTCGGCTGCTGCGAATTCAGCACCTTCGTCAGCATTCGCTGAGGCTCCGGCCTCCACACTAGCGGCGGATGCCGATGCCGA
>JAYOVN010000124.1:0-4137 GCA_038151515.1 Gammaproteobacteria bacterium
GAGCGCGCGAACAAACTTGCTCGACTGATTCGTACCGGCAACGTGCACGTGAACGGCGCACCACCGGATCAAAGCGCGCCATTCGGCGGCTACAAGCAGTCAGGGAATGGTCGTGAGTGGGGACGCTACGGTTTTGAAGAGTTCCTCGAAACCAAGGCAATAATGGGACACAATCCTAAAAGTTAGGATTAATCCTTTGGGTTAAAAAAGGGGGCTAAGGCCCTCTTTTTTATAATTAAAAGGAATTGATATGAGTTTTCTCAGCGGTACAACGGTGGTCACCATCGAACAGGCGGTGGCGGCACCGGCCTGCTCCATGCGTCTAGCCCAAGCCGGTGCAAACGTCATTAAAGTTGAGCGGCCAGAAGGTGACTTTGCCCGGGGCTACGATAGCGCCATCGCAGGTCAAAGCAGTTATTTCGTCTGGCTCAATGCGGGGAAAAAATCCGTTGTTCTGGATTTGGCTCGCCCCGAACATGTGAGCTCCTTACGAAAACTCATCAGTCACTGCGACGTGCTAATTCAAAATCTCAAACCGGGTGCCTTGCAAAAATTGGGGCTTGATCTGGAGCAGCTTCATCAGGAGTTGCCGAAACTCATCTCCATGTCGATTTCCGGCTTTGCACCCGATGGACCTGGTCATGAACGCAAGGCCTACGACCTGTTGATGCAGGCTGAATCAGGCCTGAGCGCCATCACCGGTAGTCCCCACGCCCCCGGTCGAGTAGGGCTGTCTGTGGTGGACATTGCCACAGGTCAGTTTGCCTACGAGGCCATCTTGGGCGCTCTGATAGAGCGAGGTAACAATGGCCGGGGCTCTCGGCTAAATGTTTCACTCTTTGACGCAGTAGCTCAATGGCTGGCAGTGCCCTACTTACTTGATCGCTACGGACCCGGCGCCCCGAAGCGGGTGGGGCTTGCCCATCCGGGTATTTGTCCCTACGGCGTGTTTACCGCCCAATGCGGGCAATCATTCATTTTGTCCATTCAAAACCCGCGTGAGTGGGAGCGTTTGTGCGAGAAAGGCATTCGGCGACCAGACCTACTCAAAGATCAGCGGTGTCTCGACAATGAAACCCGAGTAGCCCACCGAGAATTCGTTGATGGCGAAGTTCAACAGGGGGTGTCAGCCATGGACTATGCTCAGGTGTTTGAGAAATTCACCGAAGCCGATCTGGCGTTTGCACCGGTTAACTCCGTAACGAACCTAAAATCCCACCCCGACTTCCATACTTATGTGGTCAAAGTCGGTGACGAATCGATTGAGTTACCGAGGATTCCGGGGTGTAGCGATCACGCAGACTTAACCGCCAAGGTGCCGACGCTGGGGGAGCATACTGAGGAAGTCTTGGCTTCTCTGACTTGAAGGACGAATGGCTTACGGCCAAACTCGGGCTCTTAGATATAGAACAGAGCAGCAAGCATGGCCTACGATAACGCCAACATCTTCGCCAAAATTCTTCGAGGCGAGGCCCCGGCATTCAAAGTTTTTGAAGACGAGTTTTCGCTGGCCTTTATGGACGTGATGCCCCAAGTCCCCGGGCATACCCTCGTGATACCGAAGGATCCCACGGAAGATATTCTTAATGCAGACCCGATCATATTGGGGCATACCATGACAACGGTGCAGCGGGTGGCTACAGCTGTGAAACAGGCGTTTGAGGTGCCTGGCATCATGCTGGCCCAACTCAATGGCCCGGCCGCCGGTCAGACCGTTTTTCATCTGCACTTCCATATTCTGCCCAGAACCGAAGGTATCGACCTGCAAATGCACGCTCGGGGTATGGCGGATTTTTCCGAGCTAGAGGCTCATGCTGAACGTATCAAGGCTGTTTTGGCTGAGCGTTAACGACGAATTAATCAATGCTAGGCAGCGGGGGAGGGCCGGTGAGCGAGCAGACGACAGACCTTGGAAAACTTCTAGCTGAGGACAAAGCGGAATGGGCGGAGTCACTCGACGCCATTGTCGCCCAATACGGGGCTGAAGGTGCTCGTGAAGTGCTGCGCAGCCTACAAAACCATGTGCTTTCCAAAGATATTCCTTTGGAGGAAGCCACCCTCAATACCCCGTACCGAAACACCATCGCGCCGGACGGGCAGCCCGCCTATCCTGGCAATATTGAGCTGGAAGAGAGAGTCGAAAAGCTCCTGCGCTGGAATGCCATCGCCATGGTGCTGCGCGCTCAAGACAAAGGAATTGGTGTCGGCGGTCACATTGCCACTTATGCGTCCTGCGCAACCATGTTGGAGGTGGGCTTTAATCACTTTTTTCAGGGCGCTGGACCCCACAACGATCGGGGTTCTGCGGACATGCTCTTGCCCCAACCTCATGCAGCCCCGGGCATTTACGCTCGTGCTTACCTAGAGGGTCGATTGACCGCACAGCAGCTGGACAATTATCGGCAAGAACTCGCTTCGGGTGGGGGGCTTTCCTCCTATCCGCATCCCCGTAGCATGCCGAACTTTTGGGAACTACCTAACGCTTCCATGGGACTATCGACCCCAGCGGCAATCTACCAAGCGCGCTTCGCCAAGTATTTGGAGAACCGAGGGCTGAAAGATAAGGCCAGCGGTAAGGTCTGGTGCTTTATCGGCGATGGTGAAGCTGACGAACCCGAGGTGCTTGGGACCATTAATATTGCTGCTAGAGAGAAACTCGATAATTTGATTTTAGTGGTGAACTGCAATTTGCAACGTCTGGACGGTCCAGTACGAGGCAATGGCAAGATCATTCAAGAACTGGAGCGTACGTTTCGCGGCGCAGATTGGAACGTACTCAAAGTGATCTGGGGTGGCGGCTGGGATGCGTTGTTGGCCAGAGACCACGAAGGGGTGTTGCAGCAGCGCATGGACGAGTGCTTGGATGGCGACTACCAAATGTACTCTGTGCTGCCTGGTGATGTTCAGAGAGAACACTGGGTGGAGGGAAATGCCAAGCTTGAGCAAATGATGAATACCCTGACAGACGAAGAGGTTCGTGGCATTAAGCGAGGTGGGCAGGACCAGAAGAAGATCTTTGCTGCCTTTGCTCGTGCCAGCGCCGCGAAGAATAAACCTACCGTGGTATTGGTAAAAACTGTCAAAGGCGACGGAATGGGTGCCCAAGGTAAAAACACAGCGCACCAATACAAAAACATGTCGGCAGATGAGCGCATTAAAATCGCTGCAGAGCTAAACATACCGCTTACCGAAGAACAGGCCGCAGCCGCGGAGTTTTATCGCCCGCCGGAAAATGCTCCAGAGCTCGAATACTTGCGCCAGAGTCGCCAAGAGCGGGGTGGCTGGGTGCCCAATCGGTTAGTGGATTGTCCGCCGCTGGAGATTCCTTCGTTACAAGCCTTGGCAGAGTTCCTCAAAGGCAGCGGTGAGCGAGAAGTTTCGACCACCATGGTCATGGTCCGGCTGCTCACTACGTTGCTGCGAATGCCAGAAATTAGTCGTTACGTGGTGCCCATCGTGCCAGACGAAGCCCGCACCTTTGGCATGGATGGTCTGTTCAAAGTAGCGGGTATCTACGCTCACGAGGGCCAAAAGTACCGCCCGGTGGATGCGGACGGTTTGCTGCCTTATCGGGAGGCAAGGGACGGTCAAATTTTACAGGAGGGCATCTGCGAAGTGGGAGCAATGGCCTCCTTTATGGCGGCTGGAAGTGCCTATGCGGTTCATGGGTTACCTATGATTCCCTTTTATATTTTTTACTCCATGTTTGGTATGCAGCGAGTCGGCGATATGGTCTGGGGCTGCGGCGACATGATGTGCAAGGGCTTTCTCCTTGGCGGAACGGCAGGTCGAACAACCCTTAATGGCGAGGGGTTGCAGCATCAGGATGGCCACTCGCATATCCTAGCCAGTACTGTGCCCAGCATGCTCAGTTTTGATCCGGCCTTCGGTTTCGAGCTGGCTATGATTGTGCGAGATGGCATGTACCGTATGTATCAGGCTCAGGAAGACATTTTCTACTACCTAACCCTCTACAACGAAAACTACCCCATGCCCAGCTTGAAGGATGCGGTGGCAAGTAGCGGACTCAGTGAAGATGAAATCACGACCGGTGTGCTGGCTGGCGGTTATTGTTTCGATAGAGCGAACAATGTTGCAGACGTCCACCTGCTGGCCAGCGGCAGCATCATGCAGCAA
>JAYOVN010000125.1:0-3995 GCA_038151515.1 Gammaproteobacteria bacterium
TGAGCGAGTGATTGAGCGATGGCAGATCCCTTAAGTATCGGTTCATCGGCGCTGACGGCTTTGCAAAAAGCCATCAACATCACGGGTTACAACATTGCCAACGTGAACACCGAGGGCTACAGCAAGGTGGTAGCCAATTTCGGAAGTACGACCGAAGGCGTTGAGATCACCAGCGTCACCCGTAACTACAATTTTTACTTGAGCCGCGAGGTGCAAGACCGCTCGGCGGGCAAGTCGGCTGCAGACGCCACCAGTGATTTGGCGTCGCGCTTGAACACGCTGTTGACCAACCCCGACACCAGCGCCTCGGGCGTGATGGATAACTTCTTCTCGGCGGTGCAAGACGTTGCCAACAACCCCTCGACACTGCCGGAGCGGCAGGTGTTGTTGGGCGAAGCACAGACCATGACCGACCGGTTCCGGTTTATTAATGGCCGCATTGAGGAGCTCAGCAATGAGATCAATTTGCGCCAGATGACCATCGTATCGGACATTAACGGGCTGACCGCCGATATTGCCAATCTGAACCAAAAAATCTCTGAAGAGACCGGTCGCTTGGGTATCGCGCCGCCGGAGCTTTTCGATGCGCGGGACCGCGCGTTGGGTGATCTGTCCAAGCTGGTGGGCTACAACATTCAGGAAAACCGAGATGGCTCTTTTAATGTGACCATGGGCGGCGGTCAGCCCTTGGTCAGAGAATTCCAGTCTTACAATCTCTCAACCTTTACCGCGGTTGATAACCCCAAAGCCCTTGGCATTGCCGGTAAAACACCCAACAGTGACATTAGCAACCGCATTAGCGGCGGCGAGTTGGGTGGCTTAATTGATTTTAGGGAAAACAGCCTCGAGCCCACTCAGGCGCAGCTCGGTTTGGTGGCAGCGAACTTAAGTGCCAGCTTTAACGCACAACAAGCGCTAGGGCTTGATTTGAACGGCAACGCTGGGGCGGCATTTTTTTCAAGCCCGACACCGACGGTGATATCGGCCGATGCCAATGCGGGTAGCGCGGTGATCACTGCCACTATTGCCGACGCCAGCGCGTTGACCGGTGACCGGTATAACCTGGCCTATGACGGCGCCAACTGGAACTTGCAGAATCTCACCACGCAGACCTCGCAGGTGATAGCGCCGCCCGCCACCGTAGACGGGTTTACGGTGACCATCGCCAGCGGCGCGGCGAATGCAGGTGACAGCTTTTTGATTGATTTGGTGGGCACGGCAGCGTCGGATTTTCGGGTAACACTGTCAGACCCGGAGGCGATCGCTGCGGCTTTGCCGGTCAGAAGCAATGCTTCACTCACTAATATGGGTAATGGCGAGTTGTCGGCGATGGCCGTGACAGCGACCAACGTGGCGC
Organism: Gammaproteobacteria bacterium; assembly: GCA_038151515.1. Taxonomy (GTDB): domain Bacteria; phylum Pseudomonadota; class Gammaproteobacteria; order Pseudomonadales; family Azotimanducaceae; genus UBA4421. The sequence continues at coordinate 1,358 of JAYOVN010000125.1, forward strand.
CCACCTTGCCGTTGGCCTCGTCGCTGACGCTAACCTTCGACAGCGCCAATAATCGCTATAACGTGACGGGCGGCGCCACTACGACGGTCGCCTATAATCCGTCGACCGATGCCGCAGGCGTGTCGCGCACCATTGGCGGCATTACCTTTACGCTCTCAGGTACGCCCGCTAATGGTGATGTCATCACCATTGAAAACAATACCTCGGGCTCGGGCGATAACCGCAACATGCTGGCCATGGTGGCGCTTCAAAACACCAACACTGTTGAAGGTCAGCGGACTTTTACCGATGAGTACAACTCATTGGTCACCAACGTATCAGTCAATGCACGCAAGGCTGAGTCGGCCTCTGCGTCAGAAAATGTGCTGCTCCAGCAGGCCACCATCGCTCGGGACAACCTTCAGGCCGTCAACCTCGAAGAGGAAGCCATTCAGCTCATGCGCTATCAGCAGTCGCTGCAGGCTGCGGTGCAGTTGGTATCGGTCGCTGACGATGTTTTTCAAGCCATGCTCAGTGCTACTCAACGGTAGGTAGGGTGCAGCCATGAGAATGTCTACCGTACAAATCTTTCAGCAGGGCGTGAATAACCTGCTCGATCGCCAGTCGGATGTGACCAAAACTCAGGAGCAGCTTTCCACAGGAAAGCGCGTGCTCAACGCAGGTGAGGATCCGGCGGGTACGGTCCGTATTCTCAATATCACCTCAGACTTGGCCAGGGTTGACGCCTACCAGCGCAATACCGACACGCTACAGGGCCAGCTGGCCATGGAAGATAGCGCACTGTCTTCGGTAATTCGTGATCTGCAGCGGGTCCGAGAGCTCACCGTGCAGGCTAATAACGCCACCATGAGCCCTGAAGACAGGCACTCTATCGCGACTGAGATGTCGGGCATCCTGGATTCACTGGTTGATCGCGCCAACACGCGGGACGCCAGCGGTGAGTATATTTTTGGCGGCTTTCAGGCCGACAGTCAGCCTTTTGCGCGCACGACCGCGGGCGTGACTTACAGCGGCGACGACGGCCGCCGATTCTTGCAGGTCGCCGCCGACGGGCAAATTGCCTCTAGAGACTCCGGCCAGGCCGTATTTATGTCAGCCAAGGCAGGTAACGGCGATTTTGATTACCGCGCGGGCAGTGGCAATACGGGCACCGCTACAGTCGCTGCCACATCGGCGTCGTCCAGTTACGTGCCCGAGACCTATACCATTGCCTTCGCCCAGGCCAGCGCCACAGACCCCATCACTTACACCGTAACCGGTGATGTGTCCGGGCAGGTGGCGACGGGCACCTATACCGCCGGTAATGCCATTACCTTTGCCGGGGGCGAGGTGCGCATCGAGGGCACACCGGCCAATACCGACAGCTTCACGATTACATCCACTGCCCGGCAGGACGTGTTCACGACGGTTGAGGACCTGATGGACGCCTTTAATGGTGCCACGGGCACCACGTCCAACAATGCCATCGTCAGCAATGAAGCATCAAGAGGCCTCGCGAACCTCGATAATGCCATCGAAAATATCCTGAAAATTCAGGCAGATGTAGGCACCCGCATGCGGCGAGCAGATCTGCAATCGGAGACCAACGACGCTTTTAACCTGCAACTCAAAGAGACCCTCGCTGAGCTTCAGGATCTGGACTACGCCGAGGCCATCAGCCGCCTCAATATCCAGATGCTGGCGCTACAGGCCGCTCAGCAGACCTTTGCTAAGACTCAGAGCATGAGTCTGTTTAATTATCTTTGACGCTCTTAAACGCTACGGGCGGCTGAAGCTTGCTTGCGCAGGAGTAAAAAATGAATGTTCAGTTAATTCCAGATGACTTTCGAAATTCGACTTTTGAAGAGAACCTCGAGTTGCTCAGTAATGCGTATCCAGAAGTCTACGAGTTGGTAAAGGACCACAATCCGGATTCACACAGGCTTTGTTTAAACGCTGACGGCAGCGCGAATGTCGTAAACATGTCTGATAAAACAGTCTTGTATCCCCCCAGCGCCGAAGAAATCGACGCATTAAATGAACGCAAACTACGTGGCATGGCCAGAAAATTTGATTTCTCGAAAACCTATCTTGTGCAAGGTGAAGGACTTGCTTTCAATAACAGCCCGGTCCAAAACCGCGCCTACTCTGAGCTACTCGGCATTACGCCGATGGGTGTCAAAGAGGTTGAAGGCACTGATGGCCAACCGGACTACCTGATAGAGCCGCAAGACACAGCGTTTCTGCCTTTTCTCAGAGTCTACGGTGCTGGATTGGGCACCCAGCTACTGAGACTGCTAAAGGAAAAGAGGGTTGCCTACATAAGCGTTATTGAACCCAACATGGATATCTTTTTTTCATCTCTTTTTGTAATCCCATGGAAAATCTTGCACCAGTATTTCTCTGCTCGAGGAGGCCAGATGAGTCTCATAGTTGGAGATACCCCCGAAAATTCGATTAAGAGAGAGGGCACTTTTATCAAGCAGGCATTTCCATTTTTGACTTCTAACTTTGGTAGATTGACTACGATCAACGACGACGCCGTGCTAGGGAGGCTTTTAAGTGCTGCAGAAGCAGAGGATGCAGTTTCGTACAAATCATCATCCGCGGGTTGGTACGATGATCAAAAATTAGGTTTGTTCCACAGCCTGCGTAATAC
>JAYOVN010000126.1:0-3964 GCA_038151515.1 Gammaproteobacteria bacterium
CGTTGATTTCTTCTTCGCCTAGGGTGTTCTCTTGGCTTTGTAAGGTCAAGCCTATGGCCAAACTTTTCTCTTCTGAATCAATGCCATCGCCCTGATACACGTCAAAAAGCGTGATGTTGGTGCAAAGCGCGCCCATGCCTTGGGCTAACACATCCAGAACAGTCTGGGCGCTGATATCTTGTTGCACCACCACCGCAATGTCTCGGCGCACGGCTGGAAAACGAGACACCTTGCCATGGCCTCGCTTTGGCCGCTGCAAGATGGCATGAGCGTCTAACTCAAAAACGTAAAACTCTTCTACGTCTAAAGTATTTTCCACCTGCGGGTGCAGGCGCCCCACGCGGCCTATGTGGTCTCCCGCCAAACGGACAGAAGCGCTTTGACCGGGATGCATGGCTGGGTCATCCAAAACCGCGTAGGTCAGGTTCAGCCCTGCCCATTGGGCCAGTTCTTCCACCACACCTTTCACGTCGAAAAAATCTGCAGCGGCGCTGTCGCTGTGCCAAGCCTCCGGCTTTCGCTTGCCCCACATAACACCGCCAACGGTCAAGTCTTGCTCCAGCCTTTGCTTGGGTCTGAACACCAAACCCACCTCAAAAAGCCGGCCAGAGTCCTGCTGACGCGCACGGTTTTTCTTTGCTGCGTCGATCAACCCCGGTAGCAAACTGGTGCGCATCACCGATTGCTCAGATGACATGGGATTGGCCAGCGCTTTCGGTGTAAGCGTCTGATTCAACAACGCTTCTGTTTTAGGGTCCACAAAGCTATAAGTAATCACTTCCTGGAATCCGAGCCCGGCGATTCGCTCTCTCAGCTGTCGCTCGCTGTGGTGCTGTAACGCCACCTGAGCAAGCGGCAAACGAACTTGAGGCTGGGTCACCGGTACGTTGTTGTAACCATAGATTCGACAGACTTCTTCAATCAGGTCTGCTTCTATGGCGATATCAAAGCGATGGGTGGGTGAAACAACCTCCCAAACCACGCCTTGATCAGTTTGCTGTCGCTGGGACACGCTAAAATCCAACCGTTCCAACGCTTGGTCGACTTGGGATACGTCGATGGTGATACCCAGAAGTTCGTTTAGCTTCCACTCTCGCAGACGCACTTCGGCCTGAACCGGCACCGAGGCTTCGTCTAAGGTTTCCACCAGTGGACCAGGCCGTCCTCCGACGATGTCGATCAGAATCTGGGTTGCCCGCTCCATGGCGTCGCGCTGAAGCTGAAAGTCAACGCCACGCTCGTAGCGGTGTGATGCATCCGTATGCAGGCCATAGCGCCTAGCCGTTCCAGCGATGGCAATGGGTGCGAAAAACGCGCACTCAAGGAAGATATTGGTGCTGTCATTCTGAACACCACTGTTCTTACCGCCCATAACACCGGCCATGGCCACCGGCCCCTGGGCATCAGCAATCACCAGCGTTTGAGGATCTAAGGAAACCTCTTGGCCATCCAGCAAGGTCAGCGTGTCACCACTCTGTGCCATACGCACCGTGATCCCCGAATCCAGACAATCAAGGTCAAAGGCGTGCATGGGCTGACCTAACTCGATCAGCACGTAGTTGGTGACATCAACCACGGGATCGATACTGCGCAGGCCGCAGCGGCGCAATCGTTCCGTGAGCCAACTTGGGGAAGGTTGCGTCAAATCGACGCCTTCGATGACCCGACCTAGGTATCTAGGACACTGAGCCTTTGCCTCAAGCGTGACCGCAAAGGTTTGTTCGCTGGCAGCGGGTACAGGCGTAATTTGCGGATAAGTCACTTCGAGGTTATTGAGCACCCCTACTTCCCGGGCTAGGCCCTTTAACGACAGGCAATCCCCTCGATTGGGTGTCAAATCCACGTCCACGGTCAGGTCGTCAAGGGGCAAGTCCGACCCGGCAATCTCTGCCAAGTCCGCGCCTACGGCATGAGAAAGTTCCATGATGCCATCGGCATCCTCACCAAGGCCCAGTTCTTCGGCGCTGCACAGCATGCCAAAGGATTCCACGCCTCGTAGCTTGGCCTTTTTGATTTTGAAGTTACCGGGCAATACTGCACCCACTTGGGCAAAGGCCGTTTTCAAACCCACCCGCGCATTGGGTGCTCCGCAAACTACCTGAACGGGATCCGCGCCGGCACTGACCTGACATACCCTGAGCTTGTCCGCATCAGGGTGCTGCTCGGCGCTGAGAATTTCGCCCACCACGACGCCACTAAAACTCTGGGCCACAGGCTCGGTGCCATCAACCTCCAGGCCGGCCATGGTCATCTGAAACAACAGGTCATCGCTGTTCAGAGCCGGATTCACCCACTGACGGAGCCATGCTTCACTGAATTTCATCGTCTGTTCCTGATATTCGGTTAGTTAAACTGGCGCAGAAAGCGCAGATCGTTCTCGAAGAACAATCGTAGGTCGTCTACTTCGTACAGCAGCATGGCAAGGCGATCGACGCCGAAACCAAAGGCAAAGGCCGAGTAAACCTCGGTATCGATGTTCGACATTTGCAGCACATTGGGGTGCACCATGCCGCAGCCCATCACCTCGAGCCACCCAGTATGGCTACAGACCCGGCACCCTTCGCCCAAACAGTGAACACACTGCACATCCACTTCAGCGGACGGCTCGGTGAACGGAAAATACGAGGGCCGAAAGCGTACTTGCAGGTCTTTTTCGAAGAAACGCTGCAGAAAATCAATTACCGTGCCCTTGAGATCCGCAAAGCTGATGCCTTGATCTACCACCAGACCTTCCACCTGATGAAACATTGGGCTGTGGGTTAAATCAGAATCTCTGCGATACACACGGCCCGGGCAGATCACTCGAATCGGCGGTGGCTGCTGCTCCATGGTATGCACTTGGCTCGGTGAGGTATGTGTGCGCAACAGGGTGCCATCGCCGAAATAAAACGTGTCGTGCATTGCCCTCGCCGGATGATGGGCGGGAATGTTCAAAGCCTCGAAGTTGTAGTAGTCGTTCTCAATCTCTGGCCCGCTAACCACTTCATAGGCTGCGCCAGTGAAGATGGACTCAATGCGGTACATGGCCTGAGTCACCGGATGTAGGCCACCAGCGGTTTGACGCCGCCCCGGCAGGGTCACATCCACGGTTTCGGACTCCAGTGCTGCCCTCATAGCCGCTGCTTCCAGCGTGTCTTTGCGAGCCGCCAAATGTTCCCGAAGGGCAACTTTGGCTTCGTTAATTTTGGCTCCAACTTGTGGGCGCTGCTCCGAATCGAGCTTGCCCAACCCTTTCAAGAGTTCGGTTAACCCGCCCTTCTTACCTAGGAAGCTTACCCGTACCTCTTCGAGATCACGCAGACTCGATGCGGCATCTGCGGCGTCCAATCCTTGCTTCAATACGTTTTCGATATCCATTTTCATTCCTGGCATTAGCGGTCTGCGATTCTTGCCCTTCCCTCCGCTCCAACCTGCGATCTGAACAGGCAGAAAAAAAGGGAAGAACTCAGGTTCTTCCCTTTCTGTCCAGCACACGCCTTCAGGAAGAACACTCTATTAAGGTCTCCTGAAGGCAGTTTGCTTTGTTGTTGACGTTACTCAGAACCGGTACTGTCGGTCTGAACAAACCCTCTGCGTTGCTACGCGGCCTTAGCGGCGCCTGCACCAACCCGCTGGGCCAATGCTGCAAAGGTGTCTTTTTCGTGCATGGCGATATCCGCCAACACTTTACGATCAACCTCTATCCCTGCCTCCTTGAGACCGGCGATAAAGCGGCTGTAGGACAAGCCATGTTCACGAGCTGCGGCGTTAATACGCACAATCCACAAACGACGGAACTGACGCTTACGCTGACGTCGGTCACGATAGGCATACTGGCCTGCCTTGATAACAGCTTGTTTAGCTACCTTGAAGGTACGGCTACGAGCGCCGTAATAACCTTTGGCGGCTTTTAAGATTTTTTTCCTGCGAGCTCGGGAAGCTACGCCTCTTTTAATTCTAGGCATAAGTCCTCCTATCGAGCCTT
>JAYOVN010000127.1:0-3888 GCA_038151515.1 Gammaproteobacteria bacterium
TACTGAGGAGCACACCATGACTGCCCAACCCAACCGCCCCAGACGCTGCACCTTGGCCGTACCCGGCAGCTCCCAGAAAATGATCACCAAGGCCACAGCGCTGTCAGTGGATCAGATATTTTTCGATCTGGAAGATGCGGTGGCCCCGGAGGCAAAAGCTGCTGCTCGTGCCCAGGTTATTCAAGCCCTGAGCGATCAGCGGTTTCTGGCCCATACCCTGAGCCTGCGCATTAACGACGTCACAACGCCCTGGTGTCACGACGATATCATTGACGTGGTCACCCATGCTCACGAGCAACTGGATACGATCATTCTTACTAAGGTCACTGGGGTCAGCGATGTGCGCTTTGTGCACCTACTGTTAAATCAGCTAGAGCAAAAGCTTGGCCTGACAAAGCGCATCGGTATCGAGTGCTTAATCGAAGAAGTCCAAGGCCTGCTGCAGGTAGAGGCCATCGCCGGCTGCTCGGATCGAATCGAAACCCTGATCTTTGGTGTGGGCGACTACGCCGCCAGCCAGCAAATGCAACTGCAGTCTGTGGGCAGCACCGACGGTTATCCTGGCGATTTGTGGCACTACCCACGCTTTAAAATCGCCATGGCCTGCCGCGCCAATGGCATCGAACCCATAGACGGCCCCTACGCCGATTTTAGCGACCTAGACACGACCGCCGTCGAGGCTCAACGCGCTCAACTGCTTGGCATGGGTGGCAAATGGGCCATTCACCCCAACCAGATAACGGCCATTGAACAGACCTTTACCCCATCCGCCGAACGCATCGCTCAAGCACGCAAGCAAAAAGCTGCTTACCAAGCAGCCCAACAAGAAGGACGAGGCGCCATTAGCGTCGATGGGGTCATGGTGGATGCCGCCAGCATTCGCATTACCCAAAGCCTGCTGGATCGCGCCGATGTCTTAGGCCTGTAGCGAGCCATGATCCGGGACGCCGACCTTATTCAGCAGGTAAAAAACTGCAGCGAATGCACAGGACATCTGCCCTTGGGACCCAAACCCGTGTTCCAGTTTGGTCCCAAGGCGCCTATTTTGTTGGTCAGCCAAGCCCCGGGGACCGCAGCCCATCACAGCGGCAAACCCTTCGATGACCCAAGCGGTGAACGCCTACGGCGGTGGCTGGGGGTGAGTCCGCAAAGCTTCTACAATCCGGAACACTTTTCCTTGCTGCCCATGGGCTTTTGTTATCCGGGCAAGGGCAGTGGCGGTGACCTACCGCCCCGACCAGAGTGCGCCAAGCGCTGGCGGGACACGCTGCTGGCGCGGCTGACCAATGTGCAGTTCACGCTGCTGGTCGGCAGTCACGCGGTGCGATGGCATTTAAACAAACCCCAAGAATCTTTAAGCGACACCGTGGCTGATTGGCAGGCCCGCTGGCCCGATGTGGCGGTGCTACCCCATCCCAGCCCGCGAAATATCTACTGGTTGCGACAACGCCCATGGATTGAGGACACCATTGTCCCCATGGTGCAGGCTCGGGTTGCAAGCCTGCTAAGTCAGCGGACCTGAAGCGGTTCGTTCCTCACACATCATCCAAGCGACGAATCGATGGCCCAGCACGCTGTCATTTTGAGTTTTGCGTTTTCGTCTTGTTTGCCAGGCGCGAATATCAGGCCTTAGGTGCGGCTTGCATGAACGTATTCAGATCAAAGTAGTCGCGCCATTCTTTGATTTTGCCATCGGACATCTCAAAGACCCCGAAACAGGGTAGGTCCACACCGCCTTCAGCAAACTTCGTGCGATCCAGCCGCTCGCAGCACACCACATCGCCATCGGCTACTAAGTTGAGGATGTCCCAGTTCGTCTCGGTCCAATTGGCTGTGAAGCCGGCAATGAACCGGCGTACATTGTCCCGGCCCTTCACTGGGTTAGAAGGCATGTTGTAATAGCAGCCGTCCTCACAGAAATACCCCGCCAGTTCATCCGGATCCAGCCGTGACCAAGCAGCCACAAAGTCTCGAATGATTTGTGCATTATCTGCCATGGGTTCCTCCCTTTCTTCGATCGTTATCTCTCAGGGCCTTTTTGACCCTCTGTTGGGCCATCTATCTATCCTGCTTCTGCTACCGGTGTCTGCCACCTCGATCCAGCCAGCCAACTTAGGGCAATCAATAAGATCGAGGTAGATCCAACACATGCTCTGACACAAAGTTGCAAATCATCTCTTGGGAGATGGGCGCAATTCGCATCAGCCTTGCTTCACGCCAATAACGCTCAACATGGTATTCCTTGGCGTAACCAAAGCCGCCGTGAGCCTGCATGGCCTGATCTGCAGCCTGAAAGCCAGCGTCCGCTGCCAGCCACTTCGCCATATTGGCTTCGGCCCCACAGGGAATTCCGTTATCCAGCATCCAAGCCGCTTTGCGTATCATGAGCTCTGCCGCGTCCAGGCGCATCTTCGCTTCGGCCAAAGGAAAGGACACACCTTGGTTTTTGCCAATTGGTCGACCAAAAACCACCCGCTCGTTGGCATAACCCACGGCTCTGCGCAGAGCGGCCTTACCAATTCCCAGCGCTTCGGCGGCGATCAAAATACGCTCGGCGTTCAAGCCAGAAATCAGATACTGGAATCCTTTGCCCTCTTCCCCTACTCGGTCGGTAACGCTGACCGGCAAATCGTCGTAAACCACCTCACAAGTGGCAACGGCATTACGGCCAACTTTATCGATGGGCGAAATCGTAACCTCGTCTCGCTGCAGTTCGGCCAGCAGCAAGGTCATGCCATCGGTGCGACGCTCCACCTCGTCTCGTGGCGTGGTGCGGGTCAGCAGCAACACCCGCTCGGACTGCAAGGCCTTGGTGGTCCAAACCTTGCGACCGCGAACAATGTACTGGTCACCCTCCCGGCGAGCGGCGGTTTTAATGGACGTGGTATCGGTTCCCGCATCGGGTTCGGTAACGCCGAAGGCCACATGCAGTTCGCCCCGAGCAACGGCGGGCAGGTATTTTTGCTTCATCTCTTCCGAGCCGTATTTCACCACCGGCTCCATGCCAAACATGGACAGGTGCAGAGGGGTCGCGCCATTCATGGCCGCCCCAGAAGCCGCCACCTCTTCCAGCACGATGCTGGCTTCGGTGATCCCTCGTCCGCTACCACCGTAGGCTTCGGGAATGGCGATGCCGATCCAACCCGCCTCGGACATGGTGTTGTAGAAATCCCAAGGGAACTCGTGGTCGGCGTCTTTTTGCGCCCAGTATTCGTCGGGAAAATCCTCGCAGACCTTGGCCACAGCATCGCGGATCAAGTCTTGTTCTTCGGTTAGTGCAAAATCCATAAACCCCCCAGTTTGTTACGGCCCCACCATAAGACTCCAGACTTGGGTCCAGACAAACCATTGGCGCAGCGACTCAGAAAGTATAAAACAATCCCCTGCAGCCAACGTTACCACCCACAGCAGAGGAATCTATGACATCTGAACACACGCTGACGCTAAAAACCGAACGCATGCAGGCCCGAATCGGGAATGGTATTGGCTGGATGATTTTCAACAATCCTCAGCGCCACAACGCCCTGTCATTGGAAATGTGGGAAGGTATCGGCGACATTCTGGAACACTTTGCCGCGAACCCCGATGTGCGCGTCATCATCATGCGCGGCGCTGGAGGCAAAGCCTTTGTCTCCGGCGCGGACATTTCAGAATTTGATAAAGCACGAGCCAATGCCGAACAGCGCGCCAGCTACGGCGTTATCGCCGGACGAGCAACCAACTGGCTGGCGAAAATAGAAAAGCCCCTGATCGGTCTAATTGAGGGCTACTGCATTGGCGGCGGCCTGGCCACGGCTCTGGCGGCAGATGTGCGTTTTGCCACGCCAGATTCACGCTTTGGCATTCCAGCCGCCAAACTTGGGCTTGGTTACGAATACGAAGGTTTGT
>JAYOVN010000128.1:0-3845 GCA_038151515.1 Gammaproteobacteria bacterium
AAGGACTTGGTGAAGAGTGGTGGCGAATGGATATCTTCGGTTGATCTGGAGAATCACATTGTTGGTGTTAACGGGGTTGCCCAGGCCTGTGTGGTTGCTCAACCCCACCCCAAGTGGGATGAGCGGCCGGTCGCGTTGGTGATCCTTGAGGCAGGCAAGGAAGTGGCCGAGCAAACCATTTTGCAGCACTGCGAGAGCGCCTTCGCTAAGTGGCAGCTGCCCGATGAAATTTTGTTCGTTGACAACATTCCGCTGACGTCCACAGGCAAAATGGATAAGAAAGTCGTGCGCGCAGATTTAGAGTCCAAGGGCTACCAGCTGCCTTCTTTGCGAGGGGAGGCGACAGGCTAGCGCCAAGTCGTTTGCGCGAAGGGATGTTGGTAACAACATCCCTTTTTTTGTCTGCTTTTCAAGTGAGGGAATGCATATGTTAGACAATACGCAAGGGGAGCATTTCGAGCTCTCGAACCGTCTCGAGGCCTTCGAGCACAGCGTGCCTAAAGATCACAGTGCTGATCCGTTTGCTTGCCCATGCTGTGCCAACGTATTTGCTGAGACCCTGAGGCTGAGCGGAACCGATCTCGCGGAACAAGCCAAGCGCCTGCCTGCGGCACCAGACCGTCCGCCTGCGGCGCCGGTGTTAGTGACCGGCGGACAGATCATTACCATGAATGCGGCCATGCCCGCGGCCGAGGCGATGCTGGTTGAAGACGGTCGCATTGCGTGGCTAGGCCAGCTGTCTGACATGCCCGAATCCGCCGAAGGCGTTGAGCGATTGGATTTGAACGGCAAGGTTGTGGTGCCGGGCTTCGTAGAACCCCATATGCATTTGCCGCCGTTGGCGATGATGCATGCTTTTTCGAACATTGGTCCGAATCGCTTTGATACGGCGGCTGAGGCGCTGGCTCAACTCGCTAAAGATGCTGCGGCGACACCGTCAGGAGAGTGGGTTGTCGGGCGGCAATTCGATCCGTCTTTACAGAGCGGGCCGGATTATTTGACTGCCGATATGTTGGATGAGGTAAGCACAGATCATCCTGTCTTCGTCTATAACACATCCTTGCACCTGGGTTACTGCAACTCGGTCGCCTTGACCCTAGCCGGTATTGATGCAGATACACCAGATCCTCAAGGTGCCGAAATCGGGCGTGACGCCGATGGCAATCCAAATGGCGTACTCAAAGCGGGACCGGCTATGGCCTTGGTGGTGCGGCACAATTCCAAATTGAAGCACAGCAATATCGCGGAAGGTTGTTTGAGTGTTCTGGGTCAAGCCAACGCTGTGGGCATCACCACGCTTTGTGATCAAGGCACAGGCATGTTTCAGGGCGTAAAAGAGCTGGATGTGTATCAAAGCATGCGGAACAGCGGACGCATGACTGCAAGGTTTCGTTACAGTGTCAGTCAGGCTATGGCCGACCGCTGGGACGAGGCAAAACTGGTCTGGGGAGAAGGTGACGAATGGGTCCGGCGAACCGGCTGGAAGATCGTCTCTGACGGCTCAAACCAAGGCAGAACGGGTCTTCAGCGTGAGGCCTTCATTGGCGCGGAAGGGGAAAACGCCCGCGGCATGGCTTACATCGACAAAGACGTGCTGGATGACGCAGTAGAAAAACGTTTGCGTCAGGGCTGGGCGGTCTGTGTTCACGCCAACGGAGATGCTGCCATTGATCGCGCCCTAGACGCCTTTGCCAAAGCAAAAGGCAAGGGGCTAGACCCGGCAGCCATGCGCTGCCGTATAGAACACTGCAGTATTTTGCATGACGAACAAATCGATAAAATGGCCGAGCTAGGTCTCTCGCCAAGCTTTTTGATCGGCCATGTCCATTATTGGGGAAGGGCCTTTGTAGAAGATATTTTTGGTCTTGAAAAAGCATCTAAGCTCGATCGCACCGGGGCCTGTGAGGACAACGGTATTCGCTGGAGCCTGCACTCGGATGATCCGGTGACTGAGATGAATCCGCTGCGCTGCATGGAAAACGCTGTCGTGCGTAACATGTGGCGCAGCGACGAACTGTTGTCGCCGGAAGAACGTGTGCCGGTGGCGGCGGCTCTTCGCGCGATGACCATTGATGCGGCTTGGCAGTGTCATTCAGATCACGAAGTTGGCAGCCTTGAAGAAGGCAAGTTCGCGGATTTTGTGGTGCTAGCTCAGGATCCTCACAACGTGCCGCCAGAGACGCTGGGTAGCATCGATGTGCTGGAAACGTGGGTGGGCGGCGAGCAGGTGTATAGCCAATCGGCGTAAGCAAAGCTGGATTTCGCCTGTCGCCCTGTGTGTCGTCTCAGGTACGCTGTGAGTTCGTCTGTTTAGCGAGAGGGCACAAAGTGAAACAGTTATGTGTAGCGATCTTGATTTGTTTGAGCGTGAACCTGTCGGGATGCGGCGGAGGCGGTGGCTCATCGTCTGCAACTCCCCCAAATCTGAATGATGCGAGCAACGATCCGCCGTCGGCACCTGCCGAGCATTGGGGGCTTGCCCGCGTAAGCGCAGCCAGTGTTGATGTGTCTCAGGCAGACGTGGACGCGATTTTGGACCACATCTTTTCCGATGCGGCTACCCAATCTGCAGTGGTGAGCAAGGACGGCTATGTGGTGGGAGAACGCTATGCTGATGGATTCGATGCGGACAGCTTGGGCACCAGCTGGTCCGTGGCAAAGAGTTTCTACAGCGCCGCCGTGGGCGTAGCGGTAGGGGAAGGGCACTTTTCATCGGTAACCCAAAAAGCCAGCGATGTGCTAACGGAGTTCGTTGGCACCGATAAAGAAGACATCACCGTTGAGCAAATTCTGCGCATGCGCTCGGGCTTGGCCGCTAATACCGACGTGTTCTTCAGTGGCGATCAAACGGCTCATGCATTGGCCAATGTGCTGGTAACGCCGCCGGATACCCAGTTCTCTTACTCGAATGCGAATTCCCAATTGTTTGAGCCGCTGCTACGACGGGCCACAGGCATGGATGCACACAGTTATCTCACGGAAAAAATTCTCCGCCCGATAGGCATTGATCCGGCCAATGTGGGTTTATGGTTAGACGCGACCGGTACCCAGCCAATGAGCTACTGCTGCATTGATATGCGTCCCGATGACTTTCTGCGCTTCGGATTGATGTTTGCCAGGGATGGGCGCTGGCAGAATACCCAGGTGGTGCCCGAAAGCTATGTTGCCGCCAGTTTGAGTCCGGTTGGATTTTATGGCTATCAATGGTGGGCTATGAATGAAGCATACTTCGGCAGCCCTGTGCGCGGTGACGTGAAATCCGCCATCGGTCTTAACGGACAGCGCGTATTGGTCTGGCCTGAGCACGATATCGTGGTGGTTGTTTTGACGAAGTACCAGCATTTTGCGAATCAAGGTTATGTACTGGACCTTGATGGCGATACACTGAATTTCCCGAATACCTGCACAGGTCGCAACAGTTGCTCTGCCGCTGCAGATGATTTAGCAAGTACTGGACCTGCGGTGCCAACCTACGATTTACAGGCCTTGGTGGAGCGAATAGTGGATCTTGTTGTTGAATAGCAGTGCAACGTACTGATTTGTTGGAGATGTCAGATGGAATTTAACAACCGCGTCACACAGCTGCTTGGTGTAGAGACCCCTATTGTTCAGGCGCCCATGGGCTGGATAGCTCGGTCCCAGCTGGCCTCGGCGGTATCGAACGCCGGTGGCCTGGGCATTATCGAGACGTCCTCCGGTGAGCTGGACGCCATTCGTGAGGAAATACTCAAGATGCGTCAGCTCACGGACAAACCCTTTGGCGTCAATGTCGCCCAAGCCTTTGTTCGCGACCCGGGTATTGTGAATTTCATCATCGACCAAGGGGTGAAATTCGTCACCACGTC
>JAYOVN010000129.1:0-3751 GCA_038151515.1 Gammaproteobacteria bacterium
CGACCGCCGTCATCCTTTCAATATCAATCTCTGGTCCCACAAAGAAATCATCCACGCCGACGGTTCTAAGCTTACCGTCTCGCGCGATGACCATTTGGGCATCGAGTACTGACAGTGCCGGCGCTGTGTCTGAAGGAGTAACGGCGACACAGCGCTTAGCCTCAAACAGAGTATGTTCACGATTCATTGCTGTCGGCGTGTTTGCGTAACAAGTATTTCCGCCCGCTCGATAACAAGGAAAACCATCTCGATAATATAAACACCTCGTGTCCTGACAAATATTACCCCCAATGGTAGCCGAGTTACGAATCTGCGGGCTCGCAACACGACCAGCCGCGTCAGCCAGAACCGGGAAAAGGTCTCGCACCAACTTGTTCTGGCTTAGATCTGTGAGCGTAACCATCGGACCAATGGCGATGTGATCACCTTTGTCTTGGATACCATAAAGCTCCTTCACTCCAGAGATATCGATCAGGTACTCGGGCCGCTTGACACGGTCCTTGAACCAGTCAAGGCTGTCCTTGCCCCCTGCAATCACCCAGCCGTCTTTCCCATGTTTATCTAGGAGACTTACGGCCTCATCGAGAGACGTAGGCTGAAGCATTTCAAATATGTGCATCATGTCAGTCATTGTCATTCTCCTTATTGGCAATTAACTTGCAGTGGCTTGTGGCTTGGCGCCAAACCAGCAAGATGGTTGATAATCATATCTTTGACCACCGGTACTCGATTAAAGGTGTGCCCCTCCAGCGCTTCTGTAATCGCAGCAAGGTAGGCAGACGAAGCTGCTCCTTGAATCGGCTCACCCACACCTTTTGCACCCACTGGGTTTTGTGGATCATTCGCACCCTCCACGTATGTCGCCTTCATAGTGGTTGGGATATCCAGATATGACGGCGGCTTGGCCTGATAGAGGCCTCGAATATTTGGCCGCCCATACTCAGGGTCATAAACGTAGCGTTCCAGCGCGGCCAACCCAAAGCCCATCACGGCCGCGCCTCGCACCTGTGCCGCAAGACCCTTCGGATGAAGGACCGTACCAACGTCGGGAATACCTAAGTAATCAATGATGTCAACACGTCCTGTCTCAACATCTAGATCGATTTCAACGAAAGCGGCCGCCAGACCAGGAACCGTTCCCTTCTTAGGAAGCTTATCCTTTGCTGCAGCGATCAAACCTGTGCCAGCGAGAGCCTTAGCCGAAGCCTTGGTCATTGGATTCAATTCCTCATCGATCTCAGCACCGCTATACTTGCCACCGAGCTCAATTGCCTTCTTAGCCGCGTCGGCAAACGACATCGAAGCTCCACCAGCCTTGGCGACTACCTTCTCGTCCTTAAGGTCGTAATCCGCCGGGTTACCACCCATCACCTGGGCCGCCAACTCGAGCAACAGGTTCTTACAAGCAGTTCCTGCTGCGAAGTTTGTCCGAGTCATGGTGAACGAGGTATTCGAGCCAAATTGCCCTAAGTTCCATGGCATGTTTGCCTTGGTTCCACCCCGTTCGATCACGCAACGATCCCAGTTGTAGCCCAGCACCTCGGCAGCGACCCTAGACGTATCCATATAAGAATACGTACCTAGGTTACCTACCCCTGTATGAATGTGTAGGACGCCATCGGGTGTAATCCGTACTAACCCATCAAACCCTGCACCACCAGCCGAGTGGTAGGCCTGACCAATCCCGACAGCGCGAATCTTGTTGCCAGTTCGCTTGCCCGAGTTTTTCTTCTTCTCTGCGTACCCGAATGCCTTAGCACCCTGCTCCAACGCTTCTTTAAGATATGCGCTGGTCACTGGCCCTTGCTTCGCGCCAATCTTGGCAGTTTTGCCTCCTCCACCAGGAGAGTTAGCTAAACGAAGATCCAGTGGATCAATACCAAGCTTACGAGCCGCCTTATTCATGATCGGCTCCATAATGTTCGCCGTCTGATTCTCACCCGGCCCACGCTGTGGACCTTTAGGCGGAGTGTTGGTCAGCACGGGTATACCGCGATATCGCATTGCCTCTGGCTGGAAAACGATAGAGCTGGCGTCTCCGAAGTTTTGGAAATCCCAGAAACCTCCGGTAGGCCCATTATCTTGAACAACAAAGGCATCTATGGCCTTGATCCGTCCGTTTTTGCCAAACCCGACTTTAACCCATCCTTGGAATCCCGCACGTGCAGACCCGTTATAAAACTCTTCAGCGCGACTCATCCGCATCATCACCGGACGACCGCCCAGTTTCTTAGACATGAACGCCGGGATGGCCATCACCGGGTAAGCGTAACCCTTACCCCCAAAACCACCACCGCAAAACTCACTGACCATTACAACGTCTTTGGGTTCGATACCCACATATTTCGCAAGGCTTGGGACCGCAAAAGATGATGACTGAGTCGAGCCCCAAAGATGGAGTTTTCCGTTCTCCCAATACGCTGCCGCCGAACGAGGCTCCAGAGCATGGTGGGCGTTCGCAGATGAGACGAAGGTCTCTTCAAGCACGAGATCTGATTCTTTAAACTTTGCGTCAAGGTCTCCGAATGACCAATCGATTGGCGCCGAGCCTTTCGGGAGAGAATCATCGCCAGCCAATGCGAAGTCTTTACCGCTCCACTTCACTTCCTGGAACTTGACACCTTTTCTGTTCGCAACATTACCGCCTTTGATCGCATTGGGCCCATCTGGTTTTAGACTTTCCAGCGGGTCAATAACAAATGGAAGTGGTTCAAGTTCAATTTCAACCGCCTCTATTGCTTCAGCCGCGGCCTGCTCGCTTTCGGCAGCGATCGCCAGAATCGGTTGACCCACAAACGCCGGTGCGTTGGTCAAGATTGCGTGACCAGCATCCTTCGGCTGTTTGAGTTCATCCGCGGTCAAGACACCCACAAAACCGGGAACTTTTTTTGCTTTTGAAATATCGACGTTAGTTACGTTCGCGTGCGGCATCGGAGACGCCAACAACTTTACAAACACCATACCATCGGCACGAAAATCCTCTGCGTAACGCGCCTTTCCTGTCACTTTTGCCTCAATATCTGGAGGTGTGAGGTCTTTACCTATAATTTTGTAAGCCATCTTTAGACCCTCTTAGCCGCACTCATGACGCCGTTCAGGTAGTGCTCGTAAGCACCACAACGACAGAGATTTCCTGAAAGCGCCTGACGGACCTCGTCGACGCTCGGGTTGGGATTTTTCTCAAGCAAATTGACAGCTGACATCACCTGACCCGGGGTGCAAAAACCGCATTGCGGACCGAGCTCGTCTATAAATGCTTGTTGTACAGGATGAAGCTGACCATTTTGGGCGACGCCTTCGATCGTACGAATTTCTTTTCCCTGCGCACGCATCGTAAGTGTCGAGCATGAGTATTCTGTCTGATCACCAATAATAACGGTACACGCACCACATTCGGCCCGGTTACACCCTATCTTGGTTCCAGTCAGACCGAGCCGATATCTGAGTGTGTGTGCTAACGTCTCGTTGGGTGTCACATCAAGGCGATGTTTGCGGCCGTTGACGCTCAATGTTATCAACCGATCTGCCTGCTTGGCTGCAGCATGGGCGGGTTGTGAAGAAAATAAATAACCACTCGAGGCGATAACAACCCCCGAGCAAATCACGCCCCTAAGGAAAGTCCGACGAGACATTGTCGGTGGACGCCAGGACTCGGGTTCACCAGGAACGTTACCAGCTATCTCAATCGTCCCAGGTTCGGGACCGAAATCATCGGCGGGATCTGGTGGCATCATCATGCCAACGCCATTGG
>JAYOVN010000130.1:0-3750 GCA_038151515.1 Gammaproteobacteria bacterium
GGCATGGTGGCTGGGCTTGGCCAGATCAACGGCGATCTGTTCGCCGAAGACCACAGCCGTGCCATGATCATGTCCTATGACTACATGGTGCTGGCTGGCACCCAAGGTATGAAAAATCACGACAAAAAAGATCGTCTGTTCGAGGTTGCTGAGCAATTCAAGCTGCCGGTGGTGTTATTCGCCGAAGGCGGCGGCGGGCGTCCCGGGGACACAGACGGATCTGGGGTCGCTGGACTGGATTGCTTGGCCTTTACCTACTTCGCTAAATTGTCTGGTCTGGTGCCAACGATTGGTATCACTACCGGACGCTGCTTTGCGGGCAATGCCGTACTGCTAGGGTGCTGCGATGTGATCATTGCCACCGAAGGTTCCAATATTGGCATCGGTGGCCCAGCCATGATCGAAGGCGGCGGTTTGGGTGTTTTTACGCCAGACGAAGTAGGGCCAATGGACGTGCAGGTGCCCAATGGCGTCGTGGATATCGAAGTGGCCGATGAAGCCGAAGCGGTGGTTCGGGCAAAACAATATCTGTCCTATTTTCAAGGCCCGGTTGATACATGGGAAGCGCCCGATCCCCGAGAGCTTCGATTCGTGGTACCGGAGAATCGTTTACGGTACTACGACATGCGCAAGGTGATTGAGGGGATTGCCGATGTGGGTTCCGTGTTGGAGCTTCGTCCTCAATGGGGGATTGGCATTATTACGGCCTTCATTCGCGTCGAAGGTCGACCCATGGGATTAATCGCCAACAACCCTGCGCATTTGTCCGGAGCAATTGACGCGCCCGGTGCTGACAAAGGCACGCGTTTTATGCAGCTGTGTGACGCCTTCGATATCCCCATTGTGTCCTTATGCGACTGTCCGGGGATTATGGTGGGCCCGGAAATCGAAAAAACTGCCGTGGTTCGACATGCCGCCCGCATGTTTGTGACCAGCGCCAATATTGACGTACCGCTGATGACGATTGTTACTCGAAAGGGCTATGGTCTGGGTGCTCAGGCGATGGCCGGGGGTGGTTTCAAGTCCACCCTGTTCACAGTCACTTGGCCCACAGGCGAATTTGGCGGTATGGGTTTGGAAGGAGCCGTGAAGCTGGGCTATCGCAAGGAACTGCAAGCCATAGAAGATCCTGCAGAGCGTGCGGTGGCCTATGAAAAAATGGTCGCTGATATGTACAAGCGCGGTAAGGCCGTGAATATGGCGTCGCACTTCGAGCTGGACGATGTTATTGACCCCGCGGAAACCCGGCACTGGATTATTCGGGGCCTAAAGTCGGTGCCTGCAAAACCAGCACGCGAGGGTAAAAAACGCCCCAACGTGGATACGTGGTAGCTAACCCGGGTGGGGCAGTTGCAAAAGTCGGGCGGCGCGCTAAGCTCGCTGGCAAATCACGCTTTATGATTAGCCGGCGCGCAAGCGGCGGAGGTTAGCGCGAGAAAGCAGAACAGAAAGAATAGGAAGACCAGTATGATTACGTTCCGTATAAACGGTGCTGAACGGAGTTTGGATGTGGATCCCACCATGCCATTGTTGTGGGCCATCCGCGAAAATTTAGGTATGACCGGTACGAAGTTCGGCTGCGGTCAGGCCCAATGCGGTGCCTGCACCGTGCACTTGAACGGCGCGGCAATACGCTCCTGCGTGACTCCGGTTGCCGCAGCCCAAGGGGCCGAAGTGACAACCATTGAGGGCTTGGCTTCTGCAGAAGGCGAACTTCACCCGTTGCAGCAGGCATGGATTGACGAACAGGCCCCACAGTGTGGTTACTGTCAGTCTGGTCAAATCATGTCAGCGGCAGCCTTGCTGGCAACCAACCCAAACCCAGACGATGCGGCCATTGACGCGGCGATGTCTGGGAACATTTGCCGTTGTGGTATGTATCAGCGTATTCGTAAATCGATCAAGCGGGCAGCGGGCGCTGAGGCCGTAGTCGGCGTGTTCGATCCCCAAGCAGTGACCGAGGAGGTGAAGCATGTCTGAGCAAGTAAAAGAAAACACTCAGGCGACCGCGAAACCGTCAGGCTTGGCTAAATGGACGCGGCGAGGGTTTATTTCTGCGGGTGCCCTTGCTGGCGGTGGACTGATTATCGGTGTCGCGCTGCGTCGCGGCGATCGCCGCGATCAGGTGGCAGATCTGGTATCCGAAGAAGGGGATACGCTGCTAAGTATGTGGGTGAAGATCGACGAAGCCGGCAAAATTACGGCTATCGTGCCTCACAGTGAAATGGGTCAGGGCGCGCAAACGGTGCTGACGCAAATGCTGGCCGATGAAATGGACGCGAACTGGGCAGATGTGAGCTTTGTCGAAGCGCCTGCCGAAGACGAATACGCCAACGGTCCTCTTGGCAAGGGATATCTGTTGGCTGGCGCTGAGATACCTGCCGCCTTGATGGCGACTGTAGACGGTGCAATGCATCAAGCTGCAAAGGCACTGGTGCAACAAATCACCGGCGGTAGCTTGAGCATTCGAGCGACTGGTGTCGCCGGCATGCGCGTGGCAGGCGCTGCGGCGCGGGAAATGATGATTAAGGCTGCGGCGGGTACCTGGCAGGTACCCGAATCAGAATTGACGACGGCAAACAGCACGGTGATGCACAAGGCATCCAATCGCGCTGCAAGCTACGCCGAGCTGGCGAGCGCAGCAGCGAAATTTGAGCCCTCGAATAAGCCATCCTTGAAAGATCCCGAGCAATTTACGCTGATGGGTACGGACCTACCGCGACACGACATTCCCTCTAAGGTCACCGGGGAAGCGATGTTTGGCATGGACGCTCAGGTGCCCGGGATGCACTACGCGGCTATCCGCCAAGCGCCGGTGTTCGGTGCCAAGGTCAAGTCTTTTGATGCGACGAAAGCCAAGGCGCAACCGGGAGTGACCCACGTGGTTGATTTGGGTGATGCCGTTGCCGTAGTAGCTACCGGATATTGGACCGCCGAACGAGCGGCCAATGCCGTGGATATCAAGTGGACGGCAACGGAAAACGACACCGTTAACAGTGAATCGATTCGGCAGCAGTTTCGTGCGGATTTGGCCCAGGCCCAAGCCGACGGAACCAGCAGTGCCGATGTTGAGGCCGGTGATGTGAGCGGAGCTTTCGCTGCCGCGGCGCAGGTCATCGAAGCGACCTACGAGGTGCCCTTCTTGGCCCATTCCTGTATGGAACCGATGAATGCAACGGCGCGTTTTGCGAACGGTCAGTGCGAAGTTTGGACTGGAACGCAGAACCCGCTGGGTGCACGATATGAGATCGCGGCAGCTCTGGAGATGGATCTGGCAGATGTTGCCCTGCATCAACATTTCATGGGTGGTGGCTTTGGTCGTCGAGCAATGCATGATGCGTCGATTCAGGCTGCTCGCATCGCCAAAGACACCGGTGTGCCGGTGAAACTCATTTGGTCCCGTGCGGAAGACATACAGCACGACTTTTATCGACCCAGCGTGGCATCACAATTCCGCGCGGCCTTAGGTAGCGACGGTCAGGTATTGGCTTGGGACAACATCTACAGCGAAAAACATGAACCCGTTGAGGCGCCGGTGATTCCCTACGATGTAGCGGCCCAGCACATCCACTACACGAACAGCTCAACTCATGTGCCGTTTGGCGCATGGCGCAGCGTTGACCATTCGCAACACGGATTCTTCACAGAAGCATTCTTTGATGAAGTCGCTGAAGCTGCGGGTAAGGATCCATACCTGCTGCGTCGAGAATTGCTCGCGAACAAGCCTCGTCACCGCAAGCTACTGGATCT
>JAYOVN010000131.1:0-3727 GCA_038151515.1 Gammaproteobacteria bacterium
CTTGTTTTCCAAATTGCGTAGCATATGCTCTGTCTCCTGCTCACCTTCTTTGACCATCGAGATTACCACGGCGCGAGCAGCTAGGAGGAGATAGGGAATGGGAACCAGCACAGACGCAGCAGTACGCATCGCCGAGATCGAAAATGACGGCTACACCATCATCGAAGGGGTAATGAGCACTGACCTGATGCAGCGCATTCGCGACGAGCTTGCCCCCTTTTGTCAGGGCGATTACCTGGGACGTAACAACTTTGAGGGCACCAGCACCGAGCGGGTCTACGCGCTACTGGCCAAGGCTCCCTCGATAGCTGAACTCATCGAGCACCCAAGGACGCTGGAGCTGATCGACCAGCTGTTGCCAAAGAACTACTTGCTGTCTGCTGCGCTATCCATCTTGGTACACCCGGGCGAAACACCACAGCCTTTTCACTACGACGACGGTATCGCCGGCCTCCCGGTTTACAAACCTCGTCCGCGCTTTGGGGTCAGCACCATTTGGGCCTTGGATGACTTCACCGAAAACAACGGTGCCACCGAGGTGATACCCGGCAGCCACCGCTGGCCAGAGGATCGGGAACCCGATGAGGCCGAAATTGTCAAAGTGCTGATGCCGGCGGGATCAGTCGTGGTATTTGACGGCGCTTTGATACATCGCGGCGGCGCGAACACCTCTAGCGCGGATCGTTTGGCCATCACGCCTCAATACTGCAATCCGGGTCTGCGGCAAATTGAAAATATGGTCCTTGCAGTGCCACCGGAAATTGCAGGTCAATACAGTGAGCGTATTCAAAACATGCTGGGCTATAACATCATTGAGCCCAGCTTTATGGGCTATGTGGACGGGGTACACCCAAAACGGTTAATTAACCAAGACTACCAAGGGCGCAAGTACCGAGCGGAACTACCACCCTCTTGATGGCATCGGTTCCTGATGTTGTCTCACCGACAACAAACCACCCAAGCAAAGACAACCAGCGAGATTTCTATGACCACGGCCAATGATGAGGCAGAGCGACAGGACCGGCGCATCAGTGAGCTTGAGTCGCGGCTGGAGTTTCAAGACGAGACCATTCAAAAGCTCAACGATGAGATGGTTCAGCTCCAGCACAAGCTGTTTGCCCAAGAAAAACAGCTCAAGCGCTTGAACGAGCGCCTGCAGGCCCGGGGCGAAGACGAAGACGGCGCCGACCCGAATCAAATCGAACCACCGCCACCTCATTATTAGCCTTTTTATGAGTCGCCCTTGGAACGAACCTAACCGTTGATGCTGCCCAGAAATTCCAGCGTGCGCGCATAGGCGCCATCCTCGGTATCCATAATCGCGGCGTTGAAGTCGGTTACGCCCAGATCTTGGAACCGCTTGATCTGGCCGCGCAGCTGATTTTCGTCCCCGACAATGGCGATATCTGCCGGTCCTGCTGCGCCTTCACGATCTAACATCGCTCGATAGCTGGGTAACTGCCCGTAAACCGTTAGGTCTTGAGCAATTTTTTCCTTGGCCTGATCGACGTTGGTGGTAAGCACGATGGGCATGCCGGCAACGATGGCCGGATCCGGGCGTCCCGCCGCCTGAAAGCTGGGGATAATGTGCTCTTCCATGGTCTTTGGTCCCACCATCCATGTATTGGTGCCGTCGGCTAGTTCCGCCGTGAGTTTGATCATGGCCGGCCCCAGTGCCGCCACCACCACCGGCAGATCCGTAGCGCCGGGAATATCCAGTGCCAGTCCTTGCACAGTGTACTGCTCACCTTGATAGCTAACGGTTTCACCGCGTAGCAGGGGCATGAGGACGTTCAGATACTCGCGCATATGCTTGGCAGGCTTGTCGTAGCTCAAGCCAAACATGTTCTCGATAACCACCTGATGGGACAGGCCAATACCTAGGGTAAAGCGGTTATTGGTGGCTGCGGCGGTGGTCATGGCCTGCTGGGCCAGGGCACCCGGGTGACGCGGATAGGTTGGAGTCACTGCCGTACCCAAACGAACCCGTGAGGTTTCACGCCCGATCAGCGCCAACGTCGTGATGGCATCAAAGGAAAAGATGTTGGCTATCCAAACGTGGTCTAGACCAGCCGCTTCAATCTCCTTACCCAATCGCACCACATCGTCTATGGATTCCTTGGTGCCGTCTGCCCCGATCATCGCTCCAATACGCATGCCTGACCCCTTTTTTACTGTTTGGTTCAAATCAGCGCGCAGGCTTACCCAAATCTCGCCCCAGCGCAACACCACTGGACAGATCTGAGGCTTTCATTTTTTTTGCACATGGATCACGGCATAATCCGCGCCCTCATCAAGAAACTTGGACATCACATGTCGACAAAAGAAACCGTCGCTATTCTGGGCGGCACTGGAGATCTCGGTACCGGTCTGGCTATTCGTTGGTCAAAAGCAGGCTACAAAATCGTCATTGGCTCGCGCACACAGGAAAAAGCTGACGAAGCCGTGGCTGCCCTCAAGGAACTCAGCCCGGACACCCCCGCTGAAGCCATGGAAAACGGTGCGGCGGCAAAAGCCGGCGACATTGTGGTGCTCACAGTGCCTGCAGCCCATCAGATCTCAACCTTGGATGCGGTGAAAGACGATTTGAAGGGCAAGATTTTGATCGACGTGACGGTGCCGTTGGTACCGCCCAAGGTTGGCACCGTGCAAATGCCGGAAGAAGGCAGTGCGGGCAAACGTGCCCAAGACTTCCTGGGTGAAGACGTTCACGTGGTCAGTGCCTTCCAAAACATCGCCGCTCACCTGCTGCAGCAAGACGTGCAGATTGAGTGTGACGTACTGGTTGCCGGTAACAGCAAAGAAGCCCGCACCAAAATTATTGAAATGATCGGCGAAGCCGGCATGAACGGCTGGCACGCTGGCCCCATCGCCAACGCCGCGGCTGCAGAAGCCCTGACTTCGATTCTGATTCAGATCAACCGCAGCGGGATCGTGTCTCACTCGGGGATCAAGATCATTGGTCAGGAACACTAGTACCTGTTATGAGCCAACGGGACGACCATGCCATGAAAGCCGGGCCTTCTGAGGTGCCGGCTTTCAGCGTTATTGGCGTACCCGGTATCGGCATGATTGAGCACGGTGACGAGCTAACCGCCGTCATCTCCCAGGCGCTGGAGCAAAATCAGCTCACCTTGGAACATGGCGATGTGATCTGTGTTGCGCAGAAAATTGTCTCCAAAGCCGAGGGCTGTCTTGTGGCGCTGAGGGATATTGTGCCTTCAACAGAAGCCGAGACACTGGCTGCGGCGACCCACAAAGATCCGCGCATGGTGCAACTGATTCTGGACGAGTCCAGTGAAGTCATGCGCCATAAGCCCAATGTGCTCGTGGTGCGTCACAATCTGGGCTTCGTAGGCGCTCACGCAGGCATTGATCAGTCCAATGTGGATCACAGTGATGGCGAAATGGCCCTGCTGCTACCCAAGGATCCCGACGCCTCGGCCATGGCCCTGCGCACCGGGTTGGAGCAGCGCTACGGTACACGTTTAGGCGTCGTCATTACTGACTCCCACAACCGCGCTTGGCGCATGGGTACGATCGGCAGCGCCATCGGCTGCGCCGGCATTCAGGTGTTAGATGACTCCCGTGGCGGCGAGGATATATACGGCCGCACCCTGCAAGCGACCTTGATCAGCCGTGCCGACGCCTTGGCCGGTACCGCCACCCTGATGATGGGCGAAACCACCGAGAAAATGCCCGTGGTGATCTTGCGCGGCCTGCCCCC
>JAYOVN010000132.1:0-3692 GCA_038151515.1 Gammaproteobacteria bacterium
ATGCGTTGATGGAATTCGAAACTCTGTCCTCGGATCAGTTGGATGACATCATGGCCGGTGGCAAGCCCCGTCATCCTACCGAGCCGCCGCCGAGCAACGATCAAGGCAAGCCAGACGCTCAACAAGGATCGCCAATCGGTGGACCAGCCGAAGAATCCTAGGCTCTTAGCAGAAGACGCTGTTCAGGACCTGATCTGTAACGATCGGGTTCTGTCCTTCTCAAGCCCTCGGCTCATGGGGGTTCTGAATATCACACCGGACTCGTTTTCTGATGGCGGCCACCTGTTCGATGCGGGATCGGTCAGGCTGGATGCCGTCCGCGCCCAGGCCCAAGCCATGGTTGCAGCCGGAGCCGCAGTTCTCGATATAGGCGGTGAAAGCAGCCGTCCCGGCGCGGTAGCGGTCAGTCCCAAGGAAGAACAACGGCGGGTGCTGCCGGTATTGGAAGCCCTTGCCGACTTAGACGTAGTGCTCTCCGTGGATACCTATCACGCTGACACAGTTCGTGCCGCCATTGGTGCCGGTGCGGGTATGATCAATGACATCACCGGCGGCAGTGACCCGGCAGTTGTTGGGTCCGTGGCGAACTCCGGCGTAGCCTATGCTTTGATGCACATGCAGGGTTCGCCACAAACCATGCAGCAAGATCCAACCTACGAGAACGTGGTGGCCGAAATCGCCAAATACTTAGCTCGTCGGGTAGGTGAGTGCCAGCGTGCAGGCATATCAGCTAACCGACTCATCGTTGATCCGGGCTTCGGTTTTGGAAAATCCTTGGAACATAATCTGGCTCTGTTGCGACAACTACCAAAGATTCGTGTTGGCAAAAGCCCAATCCTTGTTGGCCTGTCGCGTAAATCAATGATCGGCGCGATCACCGGCCGGCCGGTGGATGAGCGGTTGGCCGGGAGTCTTGCTACCGTTGTGCTGGCTGCGCAAAACGGAGCTAACCTAATTCGAGTCCATGATGTGGCAGAAAGCGCCGATGTCTTGGCAATTTTGGATGCCTATTGCTCGGATTGACCGTGTTTTTGTCGCTGCTTCGGGCGTACGCTGGCTTTATCTCCAAGGCGCTGTCATCCTAAACCCATCATCAAAAAGCACCAGACTTGTATCTGGCGCGCAGCAATCGATCAGGCGGGGCGATGGCGCAAAAATATTTTGGTACGGATGGAATTCGCGGTCTCGTGGGACAGGGCCAAATCACCCCAGAGTTCTGGCTCCGGCTGAGCTGGGCCATAGGGAAAGTGTTTGCCGGCGAAGGTCGTCGTGCACATGTGCTGATCGGAAAAGACACCCGGATATCTGGCTACATGCTGGAATCGGTTTTGCAGTCTGGCTTCATCTCTGCCGGCGCCGACGTCAGTTTGTTAGGTCCCATTCCCACGCCAGCTATCGCCTACTTAACACGGGCCGTTAGCGCCGATGTTGGGGTTGTTATCAGCGCATCCCATAATCCCTTTTACGACAACGGCATCAAGCTGTTTGATGGTAACGGCAACAAGCTGGGGGATGAGCTAGAACAGCAAATTGAAGCCATGATCCAGCATGAAATGGTCTGTGAAAATTCCCAAAGCTTGGGCAAAGCTTCTCGGATCAGTGATGCCCCCGGCCGCTACGTAGAGTTTTGCAAAAATTCGTTGCCCCGAGATTTTAGTTTGCGGGGCATGAAGATTGTGCTGGATTGTGCCCATGGTGCGGCATACCAAGTTGCACCGCGAGTATTTCAGGAGTTGGGCGCCGAGGTAGTGGCGACGGCTGTGCAGCCAGATGGCTTCAATATCAACAGCCAGTGCGGATCCACGCACCCGGAAATGTTGCAGCAGCGTGTAATCGAAGAGGCGGCAGATGTCGGCATCGCCTTCGACGGCGACGGGGATCGCTTAGTTATGGTGGACGCCAATGGCGAACTCCTAGACGGCGACCACCTGCTTTACATCATCGCTCGTAGCCGACAAGCCAAGCAAAGCATGCAGGGTGGTGTGGTAGGTACTGTCATGTCCAATCTGGGTTTGGAGCGAGCCCTCGAGGCCCTAGCTGTGCCCTTTGCCCGGGCTAAGGTAGGGGATCGACACATCATGCAGGCCCTACACCAGCGTGGGTGGACGTTGGGTGGTGAGCCGTCGGGCCATATTTTGACGTTGGATTTGTGCAGTACGGGGGATGCCATCATAGCGGCCTTGCAAGTACTGTTAGCCATGCAAGAGGCGGACATGCCACTTAAGGACTTAGCAACCGGTATTACCAAGGCGCCTCAAGTGTTGATCAACGTCAGTGTCGACTCCCCAGCCGGAGTCTGTGAGCACCCGCAAATGATCGAGGCCCAAACAACCTACGAACTGCAAATGGGCCCTCGGGGACGAATCTTGATTCGACCCTCCGGCACTGAACCGTTGTTGCGGATCATGGTGGAGGGCGAGGATAAAGCCGAAGTGGAACTAGTCGCTCAAAATCTGGCAGCACAGGCTAAGGTAATACAGGCCGCCTAATAATATCCCGTCGCTGGTAAGTAGCCCTGATTTTCACGGGTCAAATGGCCAGTCGCTAACAGATTCAGCAACCGCGCTGAATCTGCAAATCAAGGTAAGAATATGAGTGTACGTGCAAGCCTCGTTCAGCGTTTGCGTGCCGATTGGCCGTTTCCCGCCGAGCGCCTGCCGATTTTTTATGGTTGGGTTATTGCCGTAGTGTCGACGCTGGGTTTCTTGTTTAGCGTGCCCGGCCAAACTATGGGCATGGCGGTATTTGCCGATGCCTTTATTCAGGCCACGGGCTTGAGCCGAACCGAGCTTTCCTTTGCCTACATGCTGGGCACCATAGCCAGCTCGCTGTTTTTGACCCGGGCCGGGCGTCTGTATGACCTTTACGGACCCCGGTTGCTGTTGATCGGTGCCAGCTTGCTTCTTGGTGCCTCTGTGACATTTGTTTCGCTGGTCGATGTGTTAAGCGGCTGGGTCGCTGGGGCGCTGGACATCGATGCCACTATTCTGGCCTTTGTGCTTATGGCTGTGGGCTATTTTGGTGTTCGCTTCAGCGGTCAAGGCGTTATGACCAGCGCCAGCCGCAACATGTTGCTGGTCTGGTTCGAGCGCAAAAGAGGACTAGTTTCCGGTACACGCGGCGTCGTCGTTTCCTTGGGGTTTTCATTGGCCCCCCTGTTTCTTGCATTTCTAATCGACAGTTGGGGCTGGCGGGAGGCTCTTTGGTGGCTGGCGTTGATTGTCGGGCCGGGCTTCGCAGTGGTGTGTTTGGT
Source organism: Gammaproteobacteria bacterium (assembly GCA_038151515.1). Classification (GTDB taxonomy): domain Bacteria; phylum Pseudomonadota; class Gammaproteobacteria; order Pseudomonadales; family Azotimanducaceae; genus UBA4421. Next base: position 3,254 of record JAYOVN010000132.1, read on the forward strand.
TTTGATTCGAGATAACCCGGAAGTTTGCGGGCTTAGAGCGGATAACCAAGAGCCGGCCCAGCAAGAGGGCGGTGGGCAGACAGAGGTCGTTAGCTACCAGCTGAAAGTGGTAAGGCGAGACCCGGTGTTTTGGCTTTATTCCATGGGGTTGTCGATACATGCGCTATTTGGCACAGCAGTAACCTTTCATATCGTGGCGATCTTTAACGAAGCAGGCCGAAGCCGTGAAGAAGCCTTTGCCTATTTCATTCCCCAGGCTGTGGTGTCGGTGGTCACCAATCTCAGTGCTAGTGCCTTAGCGGATTACACGCGACTTAAACCATTTCTGTTGTTGATGTTGCTGAGTTTCACGCTAGGGGCCGTGGGATTGATCTATCTGGAACGGGCGACAGGGTATTGGGCGCTGGTTCTAGGGTTTGGTGTTGGCGGTGGTTTGTGG
>JAYOVN010000133.1:0-3669 GCA_038151515.1 Gammaproteobacteria bacterium
ACAGCCCGGAATTTGGGGTGCAGTTGTCCAGCGGCAAAGCGGTCGAGTTTTTGGTATTGGCTGGCATGTTGGGTCGGCCGATACGGAATCTTTCTGAGGTTAACGCCAAGCTGCAGCGTGGTTTCGCGGCGGCAGAAGACATCTTTGCCCAATTGGATTCCGGGGTGGAGGCGAACCTAGGTACATACACGCTAGAGCGTGCTCAGGGCGAGGTGACGGTGCAAAACGTCAGCTTTCGTTACGTCGAAGACGGCCCTGATGTGCTGAAGGATATCGATCTGAAAATTCCTCCCGCCCAAACCGTGGCCTTGGTTGGGCGGTCAGGAAGTGGTAAATCCACACTGGCCAGTCTCTTGCCTCGATTCTATGAAGTTGAGCGTGGTTCTATCCTTTTGGACGGGCAAGATATTCAAGACTTTGAGCTAACCAATTTGCGACGGCACATTTCCTTCGTCAGTCAGCAAGTGACCCTGTTCAACGACACCTTGCGCAACAACATTGCGTACGGAGATATGGCTGGGGCGTCCGATGAGCAAATCAATGAGGCGCTACGGCGCTCTTATGCCGATGAATTTGTCAGCAAAATGCCTGAAGGTCTTGAGACCTTGATTGGAGATGATGGGGTGCTGTTGTCTGGAGGGCAGCGCCAACGCATAGCCATAGCCCGGGCCCTGTTGAAGGATGCGCCGGTGTTAATCATGGACGAAGCAACCTCCGCGCTGGACAACGAATCGGAGAAAGCGATTCAGGCGGCCCTAGAAGAGGTCATGCAGGGGCGGACAACCCTCGTCATCGCGCACCGGCTGTCTACGGTGGAGTCTGCGGACGTTATCGTGGTTATGGATCAAGGAAGAATTGTCGAGAAGGGATCCCATCAGACTTTGCTGGCCAAGGGAGGCCTTTATTCAGACCTTTATGGCGCCCAATTTCAGGAGGATGAATTAGAACCCCAGCTGCCAGTGCCCGGGTCATTGGGAGCCACCGGTGAAGCCTCTAGAAAAGGATCTTTGCTGGGTCAGTCAGCCAACGCCATTACCCGGGCCTGGTACAACGATGGTTTTTGGGTGAAATGTTTGCTGCCGTTGTCATGGTTATACGGCTGGATCAGTGGGCGTCGGGCTACTCAGCAAAGGCTTAAGTTACGGGATGAAAGCTCAACGGATACCACCGGATTACCGGTTCTAGTGGTCGGCAACATTACGGTCGGTGGCACCGGTAAAACACCGTTGGTGCTAGCCTTGGTCGAGCTTCTGGTGGCTAAAGGTTATTCCCCTGGGGTGGTTTCGCGCGGCTACAAGGGCAAACTCAGTCGTCAGGGTGCGCTGATCCCGGCGGGAGCCTCTGCAACGGTCTATTCCGATGAAGGAGTGATGCTCAAACAAAAACTCCAGTGTCCTGTCGCTATCGCCGCCGAGCGTAACAAAGGCATAGCTCTGCTCAAGCAAGCCGGCTGTGATCTGGTCATCGCAGATGACGGGCTTCAGCATTACGCTATGGCACGTGACGTTGAGATAGCCGTCGTCGACGCAGCTCGCGGCGTCGGCAACGGCTTGCTGCTGCCCGCCGGTCCACTGCGAGAGCCGGTAGAGCGATTGTCTACGGTGGATCTGGTGATCAGCCATGGCGGGGCTTCTGGCTTGGTGCCCCAAGAGTACACAATGCAGACTGTGCCGCTGGCCTTCAAACGCCTAAGTGACGGTGCCAAAACACCGGTAAATGAATTCGCCGAGCGTTACCCTTGGGTTCACGCTTTGTGTGGGATTGGCAATCCCAGCCGGTTTTTGCGATCGCTGACTGACCTTGGCATTTCCGTGGAGCCCCACTTGTATCCAGATCATCACGGTTACACCGGCGACGAGTTGGATTTTGCCGGCGGCAATCCGATTGTTTGTACCGAAAAAGATGCTATGAAGCTGACAGCCTTAGACGTGGATTTGAGCTTTGTCTGGGCCTTAGAGATCTCACTTGATCTGGATCCGAACTTCACGGCAAGGCTGTTCCAATTGATGGCGGATCGGGACATCCGCCCCAGGGCCGGGCAACAATCCGCTGAGGGCAGGATCGCCGAAGATCAAAACAGGGCGAGGGAAGGGTGATGGCAATACACGTCGTGATACCCGCTCGCTACGAATCAACGCGGCTTCCGGGAAAACCGCTGGCCAATATCGCAGGACAGCCCATGATTGTGCGTGTGGCGGCTCAGGCGGCGAAGTCGCGTGCCGATGATGTCGTGGTTGCCGTAGATGACATCCGGGTTGCTGAGGCAGTTCAAGCCGCTGGCGGCGACGCACAAATGACGCGATCCGATCATCAGTCGGGTTCTGATCGCGTCATGGAGGTGGCACAGCAGCGCGGTTGGGCCAGTGACGATATCGTCATTAATCTGCAAGGAGACGAGCCTCTCGCTCCGCCGGAGGTCATTGATCAATTGATTCAAGGTATGGTCGAAAGGCCAGAGATCCCTATGGCAACCCTGTCTGAGCCGCTGAAACAGGACGAAGACTTTTTTGATCCAAATGTGGTCAAAGTACTATCCAACGACAACGGTCTGGCGCTGATGTTTTCAAGAGCCCCGCTGCCTTTCCCGAGAGATAATCCAGGGGCTACGCCCGATGGGGCTGCTCGCCATGTTGGCATATATGGGTTTCGGGTTCAGGCGTTGCGAGAGTTCGTTGAACTGGGGGAATCTCGTCTGGAAAGCATCGAGCGGCTGGAACAGCTGAGATGGTTGCAAGCGGGCAGGGATTTGTTGGTGCTGTTGGCGTCAAAACCGGTGCCGGGTGGCGTAGATACAACAGCGGATCTCGCAAGAGTTCAGGCGCTTTTCAGCGCCTGAATCAATAGCAGCAGTGGCTGCTAGACGTGCTTGATGGCTACTTGGGTGCCATGCGAATACCACCGTCCAGACGGATGGTTTCACCGTTCAGATAGGGGTTCTCAACAATTTGCTTGCTCAGTAGCGCAAACTCCGGTGGCAGACCCAAACGCTTAGGGTATTGGACCATATCAATTAGCGGGTCTCGAACCTGATCCGGTGCGCCGGCCATCATAGGCGTATTGAAGATGCCCGGGGCGATGGTGCAGATGCGTACTCCTTGACGCGACAAGTCCCGTGCGATGGGCAGCGTCATGCCAGATACACCGGCCTTACTTGCTGAGTAGGCCGCTTGGCCGATTTGACCGTCAAAGGCAGCTACCGAGGCGGTATTGACGATCACGCCACGCTCAAGGGCTTCGCCCTCTGGCTCGTTAACCTGCATGATGGCCGCACACTTACTGAGAACCGAGAAGGTGCCGATAAGGTTCACCTGGACGATAAAATTGAACTTTGCAATGTCCAACGCTCCCTCTCGCCCAACGGTACGAGATGCTGCGCCAATCCCTGCGCAGTTTACGTTGATGTGGATGGCACCAAAGTCCTCGGCGATTTGGTTGATGGCGGTGCTAACGGATTCATCCTCGGTCACGTTAACTTGGTAAGCCTTGGCGTCTCCAAGTTCGCTTGCCGTAGCCTTTGCTAAATCTTCGTTAAGATCCAGAATGGCTACCTTACCGCCGTTAGCGATAATCATTTCTGCGGTTGCACGGCCTAGGCCAGAAGCACCACCGGTGATGACGGCTACTTTTCCCTCAATGTTCACAGGCTTTCCTTTTGTTGGTTGTGAAAAC
>JAYOVN010000134.1:0-3654 GCA_038151515.1 Gammaproteobacteria bacterium
GCTGGTACCCTTGAACGCATTATTAGTGCCTGCGGCTTTGACATGGATATTTCCTTGCGGCGACGTGTTCGCTTTAGCAACGGTGTGTCTCGGGGTGAAGAGCTGGCCGAAGTGTTGACCTTGGCCGAGCAATTTCCGGTCCGGCAAAGCAAGGCGCTGAAGCTGCCGGTATTCCCCCAACGCCCTGAGGTCTCAGGTCTGGGGTCTGAGGCTTAAGGTCTCAGGTCTAAACCGTGGCGCAACGAATGTTGGAAGCAGCCCCTGTCATCAACCGGAGCGCCCGATGACGCTGGTAGAAAAAATACGGGCCTGCCACGACGCACTGGCAGCGGCAGCGATTCCCCACGCCTTTGGCGGCGCCTTGGCCTTGGCTTGGTGTACCGGCAGTGCCCGGGGCACCATTGATATCGACGTGAATTTGTTTGTGGGCAAGGAACACATCCAAACCGTGCTGGATGCACTACCCCAAGAGGTGTCTTGGACTGGGGCCGATATCAAGCGCCTAAAGCTGGATATGCAGCATCGCCTGTGGTGGCAGCAAACACCGCTGGATTTGTTTTTTAACAGCACAGACTTTCATCAGGGCTTGCTGGAGCGTATTCATTGGGAGGACTTTGCCGGCACCAAGGTCCCCTTCCTCAGCTGTCAGGACTTGGCGGTATTCAAAGTGTTCTTCGACCGCACCAAGGACTGGGCGGATCTAGAGGCCATGCAGGAAGCCGGCACACTGGACGCGCCCTTTGTGGCCGGGGTCATCGGGCATTACCTAGGCGACGATGACCCCCGTTTGCAACGTCTTCAGGCTATCGCCAACCCGAGGGATTAGCGCGTCATAACGATCTAGCTCGGCGTCGCGATATAACCCCACACCTGATCCGCACCCAGCCCGGCCAAATGCTGCCCTAGCTTGGCCTGCCAATAGAACTCGTTACCCCACTCATCCCGCCAAGCCCAGAGCCGACGGGTAAAATGATGCAGACGGTGCTCATAGGTGTAACCCATGGCGCCGTGTACCTGATGCACCTGCTCGGCAACAATGCCGACGGCTTCGCCCACCCGAGCCTTGGCCGCAGCCACTTCTTGCTCAAACCGGTCGGTGCCCATGGCGTCCACGCCAGCATCCGCCGCCCGTTGGGATGCCGCGACTTCGGTGCCGACCACGGCCAAGGAGTGTTGGATGGCCTGAAACTTACTGATAGAGCGTCCGAACTGACTGCGTTCGGAGGCAAATTGCAGCCCAAGATCCAGTACGGCCTGCAGGCCACCGGCCATCAAATTCGCTCGAGCTAGCGCGAGCTGAGCGTAGGGCGCATCGGTTAACTCAATGGTCTCTGGGGCCGCTGTGCCGCCCATCGTGTCCCTAGCCTCTCCTGCAAGGTTGGTGCCTTGCTCTATCGCTGAGGCGCCCTCGTAGACTCTGACGTCGAGGTTATCGGCACAAACGCCCAGCACAGTTTGAGCCTGCCGGCCCCAAGCAGCCTGGACAATGGGAGCTTGGGCTGTGGCATCTTGGTCGGTGGCACCTTGGCCCTCTAGCCCTACCGTGGCAAAACCTTCCGCCGGTGCACGGGCACCCAGCCACATATTGGCTAGCAGAATCTCTGCCATGGGCAGGGGCACAGCGAAGCGTCCACACACTTTCAGAAAGGCGAACAAATCCCGGGGCTCGGTACCGCTGTTCGGGCTACCCAGCTGATGAAAACCGTTTTCGACAATCTGCTGCCACAGGGCGTCGGGAAACGCGCCTTGTTCGGTAGCGTCCAGAAGCGCTTTGTCACAATGGTCTGCGAAGATTTTTTCTGCGGTATCGATGATGAGTTGTGATGTGTCCATATGTCCTCCTAGCGCAGACCTAGACCGCGAGCGATAACCCCGCGCATGATTTCTCGGGTACCGCCGCGCAATGTAAACGACGGCGACAGCATCAGCGTTTCTTCAAAGGTTTCCCGAAACAGCCGCTGCTTGGCTGGGTCCACGGCGCTCAGATCAGGCACTACCAATCTGGCAATTTCCGGCAGCACTTTCTCGAAGTTGTTGCCAAGCTCCTTCACCAGCGCGGCCTCCACGCTGACGTCCTTACCGGATTCCAACATACCCGCGACGGAAAGGGACATACGGCGCAGGGTCATGAAGTGAGAGGCGATGCGGCCGATAGCCGCGGCCTGATGAGGCGTTGGCGAGTCACCGCATACACGCACCAGCTCGACAAACACGCGGAAAGACGACAAAAACCGTTCTGGCCCGCTGCGCTCGTAGGCCAGCTCTGAGGTTACCTGCTGCCAGCCATTACCGGGCTCGCCAACGATTCGATCCTTGGGTACCAGCACGTTATCGAACACCACTTCGTTAAAGTCTTCGCCGCCGGCCATGTTGCGGATAGGCCGCACCTTGGCACCGTCGTTTTTCAGGTCCACGATGATTTGGGAGAAACCCGCATGACGGTTCTCCGACGGCGCTTCGGTTCGCACTAAGCAAATGATGTAGTGATTGCGGTGGGCATCGGTGGTCCAGATCTTTGTGCCATTGATGCGGTAGGCGTCCCCCTCGGCGGTGGCCGTGGTGCGCACAGACGCTAAATCTGAGCCGGTATCAGGTTCGCTCATGCCGATGGAAAAATAGCTTTCGCCCCGGGCAATTTCCGGCAGATATTTTTGTCGCTGCTCCTCGGTGCCAAAACGCAGCAGCACCGGCCCGCTTTGGCGGTCTGCGATCCAATGCGCGCTCACCGGCGCCCCAGCTGCCAGCAGCTCTTCAGTAACCACTAGACGCTCGAAGTTACTCTTGTCGCCGCCGCCATAGGCCTCGGGCCAGGTCATACCGATCCAGCCCTGCTCACCGAGTTTTTGCGAAAACTCCGCGTCGTGTCCGGTGACAAAATCCGAATTGGGTTTGGGCAGGTGGGCCTTGTTATCCGCGATGAAGTCTCTGACCTGCTGACGCAGAACCTGGGACTCATCATTCAAACTCACTCGATCAAACTGCAGCACGGTGGCCCTCTCCTAACTTGTTCAGCCCTTCACCCTACTGAGCTGCCAAAGTTGATGCAATCTTGTCAACGGGCCGAAACTTGTACAGGAATCAACAGCGGCTTGGGTCTATCGGTGCCTATCCGGCCCGAATCTCCAGCGTGGTTTTAGCGTCACCGTGACGTCGTCTATCGTCGCCTATCTTGCCCCGAATGGCTCTTGCCCTGATCGCGGGAAAGCGTAGAGCTATGTCCTAGGCTATGGCACCATGCCCGCATGATTGATCCAGCCCAACTCAGTTACGCCTTCGAGCCGGTATTTGCCGATATCAAGGAGCGCGCCACCGTCGCCGAGCGGTTCATCGACCGCAGTTTGTACCAGGTTTATGTGGCCACCCTGTGGGCCAACGTGGTGCTGTCTCCCAGCGAGGCGGGGATTGAAGAAGAGGATCTTGAGGAACTGCACGACTTGGTCATTGCCGACATTCAATCGGTTTTAGGCGACAACGAAGATCTAACCACGGTGTTCACCTTCATCAGCAGCAAGCCCGGCGAGCAGGCCATGATCGAGGCTAAGCTGAATCAAACCCATAAAGACCTGCTGCAGTATTTTTCCAGCATGATCTTGGATCCAGACGGCCACAAAAAGTGGATGGACGAAATCCGCGAGCAGCTTTAGCTAGCCCATC
>JAYOVN010000135.1:0-3588 GCA_038151515.1 Gammaproteobacteria bacterium
ATGCTGAGTTTTATCTGGGTTTCAGTGGTATCCCGATTGATAGAAGCCTGGCGCACGTTGTTCTCTCTTGGTGTTCGGAAAATGTGTTGGGAAAAAGTTGCTTACCTGCCAGAGGCGACGGGGTTCGCGAGGTGCAGTTTAGCCGCCTTTTCACCGCCTTTCACGAGTAATGAACTCGCCCTATCCGGTAGTCGGTAAAATACGTCGTAAACGACAACGATAAAAACGATGACCGCTAAAGCCTGTCCATTAGATCGCCATGAGGCAGATATCGGTTATCGGTATTTCGCTTGATCCAAGTAGTCAGCTCCGGTGTCATCTCGCGCCTTTTTTTCAACGCCTTTGCGAGAGCTACCACCGGTGATTTTGCGCCGGCCTGCCAACTGGAAAACTGGCCCTCGCCAAGGGTGAATAGCCGGATCAACGCGACAACGTCAGCCATAGAAAGCTCTTGGGCAGCCTCAAACCAACCCGAGTGCGTCAACAAGGGCTGAAGGTCGCTTACCTCGTCGTCGCTGAGATCAAGCTGCCCAGCGCTGGAAGATTGACGCTGCGCGATTTCTACTGCCTGCTGACGGAGTTGTCCATCAATTGGCTTGGCTTGCGCATGAAGCTGATTAGGGTCAAAAGTACCAACACTCATAAAGGCCTCACGATGGGCAACTGAAAAACTTTTCGTTAAACGGACAGTGAGCTCTAGTGTAAAGCATGTACTGTCACAAAAGCGTTGGTGGAAACTGCGACTAATATCGCACTTCGTTTCTTGCCCAGTCTGGAAGAACTCCCTAAATTGACAAAATAGCTGAGTGCCACATTTCTCAAAGGACCAAAACCAAAATCCAATCAAGAGCGAAACCAGATCAATGAAAAAATTCCTATTTACGCTGCTGGTCATCGTGGCATTGATCGCTGGTGCCGCGAGCTATTTCTTGAGCGATTCTGAACGAATCAAAAGCCAGCTAAACACCGAACTCAGCGCCGCCAGCGGCTATCAGGTAGACATTCAGGGTGACCTTAAGTGGCAGGTCTTTCCAAGCCTTGGTTTGGCGGTAAGCAACATCAAAGTCAGAGATGACGAAACTCAGATCCATATCAGCAAGCTGCAACTTGGGCTGAGTTTGTTAGAAATCACCAAGGCACCAGAAACTTGGACGTTAGGTCGCTTGGTGCTCAGCGAAGTCCGGGTAAAAGACGCTGACTTTCGTCTACAGCGCTTCGCCATGCAGGACTTTGCTCTCGGCAAAACCACGCCATTCCAAGCCCAATTGGTATTCCTGCAGGCTCCTGAACCCAGTGAAATCCGCGCTGGCTCTGCACCGGTGGATATCACGGGCGAGATGATTTATCGGTTACAGGCTTCCAAGGCGAATCCTGACAGTCAGCTGACCGACCTGACCTTAGTTCAGTCCGACATCAAGACCCTCATCGAGCAAACACCGCTCTCTGGCAAATGCACTGGCAGGCTGCAAGAAGTAGATGGGGCTGACAACCAAGCCGACGCTCTCAACGCCTACACAAGTCAGCTAGATTGCACCTCGTCAGAATTCAACCTCAATAGCCTTACGTGGCCGGAAAGCAAAGTCACCGCCACCCTAGCCAAGGGTCGCCTTGAAGCCACGCTGGATGCAGCCAATGGCAGCATCGATATTCGGAAGCTCAAAGAGACGCTTGCGGCCATGAGTGTGCTTATCGGCAAAAAGAATTACGCCGAATCTCTGCCCGATATGATGCGATACCAGAAACTCGCCGTGACTGGGTCGTTGCAAAATGAGCAAACCACATTAGATGCAAACATAGACAACCTGCGCGTGACCATGGCCGGCATCATGGAGCAAAGCTCCGGCGAGCTGGATCTGAAGGGCAACCTGACGATTAAGGAAGCCAAAGAGAACGACGCAATCAGCGTGGGGCCAGCGCTTACGGATTTACCTCTGCCCTTCTATTGCAAGGGTGCTGCCGGCTCACCGGATTGTGGCCCTGACAAAGATGCTGCGCTGTCGGTGGCCAAAGACCTCATCAAAAAAGAAACCAATCGCTTTGTAGAGGAAAAAATCCAAGGCCAGCTGCTAGAGGAACTTGGAGAGAAGCTGCCAGAGGAATTCCGGGAAGGTGCCAAACAGCTGTTGAACTTGTTCGGGCGATAACACCACAATGGTAGATGGATTGGTTTGCCAAACATCTACTCGCTTGGTTTCAGCAGCACGGGCGCAAGGATCTTCCTTGGCAAGCTAACATCAACCCCTATCGGGTTTGGGTGTCCGAAATCATGTTGCAACAGACCCAAGTAGCCACGGTTATTGGCTACTACCAGCGGTTTATGCAGCGTTTTCCTGATGTACCGAGCTTGGCCCAAGCGGAAATTGACGAGGTCCTACACCTATGGACCGGTCTAGGCTATTACGCCAGAGGCCGCAATCTACATAAAGCGGCTCAGATCATCTTGGCCGAACATAACGGCGAGCTACCTCACGATCGGCAGCAGCTGGAGGCGTTGCCGGGCATTGGACGCTCTACTGCCGGAGCCATTCGTGCGATCTCCATGGGTCAACGAGGGGTGATCTTAGATGGCAATGTAAAGCGCGTACTCGCGCGCTTCCACGCCGTGGAGGGCCACTATAGCCAAGCTGCAGTGAATAAGGCCTTGTGGCAACTTGCCGAAAAACACACACCGGATCAAAGCGTTGCCGCCTACACACAAGGGATCATGGATCTCGGCGCAACGGTTTGCCTGCGCAGCCGAGCCAATTGTCAGGCCTGCCCGCTGCGGGAACGCTGCCAAGCTCTTGCAACCGATCGCGTCGCTGAGTTGCCCACCAAAAAGAAGAGCGCACCAAAGCCCATTCGCCAAGCGCGTTTTTTTGTTGTCTCGTTACCCGACCAACAGATCTTATTAGAGCAACGACCACAAAGCGGGATTTGGGGCGGGCTTTGGAATCCCCCAGAAAGGCCCACACAAACATCGACAGAGTCCTTTTTGCAAAGCCAAGGAATCCATCCCAAGGATGTGCTGCAACGGCGAGACGGCGAGCCATTCCGCCATACTTTCAGCCACTTTCATCTGGATATAGAGCCAATCTATCTATCACTTAAACGCCGGCCCAACATGTTGCAAGAGCACGAGCAGCGCTGGGTATCTATAACCCGGTTACGCGACAGCGATGAGGTCATCGGGCTGTCTGCCGCCGCGCTGCGCCTACTCAAAGAGCACTGACCCAACCGAGGCAACAGGCTAGACTTAACCAACGTTTTTTAACTTGAGAATGGCATGGCCCGAACCGTAATTTGCAGCCGTTATGGCAAAGAACTACCAGCATTGGAGCGCGCGCCCTTACCCGGCCCCATGGGCGAGCGGCTGTTGAACGAAGTTTCCGCACAGGCCTGGCAAGAATGGCAAACATTGCAAACCATGCTGATCAACGAAAAACATCTGAGCTTGATCGAGCCGGCGACCCGAGCCTACTTAACAGAACAAATGTGGCGATTTTTCGCGAACGAGGCCACAGATACACCCGAAGGCTATCAAGCACCAACATAGAGTTGACGCTGGGCGGCCACACCGCTTTAATACGCGCCTTGCTCGAGACCACT
>JAYOVN010000136.1:0-3562 GCA_038151515.1 Gammaproteobacteria bacterium
CCAAGGTTCGGGCCACGGTGTTGGCCATTTACTCCAGCGGTATTTATTTGGGCTCTGGTATCGGCTTGTTTTTGGGCGGTGCCATCGTCGCTACTTGGCATCAATGGTATCCGGATCCTTCCTTGGCCCCCCTGGGTATTAAGGCTTGGCAGGCAGCATTTTTGGCCGTTGGCTTGCCGGGAATTCTAATGGCGGTTTGGGTGTGGACCATCAAGGAACCCATTCGGGGTGCATCAGAAGGCTTGGTCACTCCGGAACACCCGCACCCTTTCAGGGCTGCGTCCAGTTCCTTTATGAGCGTGCTGCCGGGCTTTTCGTTGTTTGCCCTCTTTGCGGCGGGCGGAGTCCGAGCCGTGGTAATGAACACAGTGGCTATGGCAGTGGTGGGCGGCTTGTTTTTTTGCCTCTACTTGGTCATGCCAACCCTGCTGCAGTGGATTGCGCTTGGTATCGGCGTCTACATCACCGTGACGTGGATTCACTATCAAAAACTCACGGATCCAGCCTGCTACGGCATGATGTTCAAGTCCAAGGCCTTTCTAGCCGCAACGGTGGGTTTCCCGGCCATTTCTTTCGTGACCTATGGCATCGGTTTTTGGTCGCCGCCATTCATGCAGCGCTTTCACGGTGAAACCATTGCCGATGCAGGCCTGTATTTGGGTCTGGGGTCGGCTGTCGGCGGCTTTATTGGCATCGTTCTCGGCGGTGTGGTGGCGGACTATTTTCGGGCCAAAACCGTCAACGCTCGGCTTTATGTGGGTCTAGCTATTCCACTGTTGGCTGTGCCTTTCGCGCTTGGATTTTTGTACACAGACAACATCGCCATGGCCTACATTTACAGTTTTCTGTTCAGTGTAATTTCCCCAGCCTGGGTGGGCTGCGCGGCCAGCACCGTCAATGATTTGGTGATGCCCCGGATGCGAGCAACCGCGTCGGCCTTTTACTTGTTAATGAATACCTTTGTGGGCTTGGCGTTAGGGCCGTTTTTGATCGGCCAGTTCAGCGACATTTACTACCGCGCTGGCGTCGACAGTGCTGTGGCGCTGCAATCGGCTATGACATGGGGGCTTGGGGCCTTTGCGCTCAGCGTCGCAGCGTTGTTGCTGGCCTGCAGATACTTGGCCGCAGATGAGACCAGCCGCTTAGAACGCGCTGCCGCCTTCGGCGAACCAGTATAGTATTAGTTGATAGCAACAAACGTCGGGACAGAAATTGCAGCAGCAAGGCGAGTATAAGATAGACGGAGATATTCAGGCCGTTTGGAATGCACTAAACGATCCTGAGGTGCTTGGGGCCAGTATGCCCGGATGTGAAAGTATCGAGCAGATCGATCCCCATAACTTGCAGGCTGCCGTGCGGGCCAAGGTTGGGCCGGTTAACGCCGTGTTTAAAGCAGTCCTGACCCTGAGCGACGTGCAGGCGCCGAACAGCTATACCCTGAGTGGTGAGGTGAAGGGCGGGGCCGGAGTGGCAAAGGGACAGGCTCAAGTTCAGCTTCAGGCGCTGGCGGAAACGCCAGAAGGACCGAGCACGCGGCTCACCTATCAAGTACAAGCGTCGGTGGGTGGGAAGCTCGCTCAGGTAGGCTCCCGACTGGTTGACGGCGCTGCAGCGAAAATGGCTGATGAATTCTTTGCCGCTTTTAGCAAGCACTTCGCGCAAGCGCCAAGCACTCAAGGCGAGACCGAGACGGCGAGGGCTGCAGACGTGGCGTCCACCGATGCAGAAAAAAACCAAACGCCTGAGCCGAGAGCTACCGATGGCACAGGATTTATATGGGCCACTGCCTTTGTGGTGCTCATAACCGCCATGGTGCTGGCGCTTTAAGCAACCAAGGGTTTTGGGGAGAGATAATTCAATGAACGTTGCCATTACTGTGAACGGACAAGTGCAGAATGTAGTGGTCGCCGCCAATACGTTGCTGGTCACTGTGCTGCGAGAGCAGCTTGGGTTAACGGGTACCCATGTGGGCTGTGACACCTCTCAATGTGGTGCCTGTACCGTTCATCTCGATGGTCGGGCGGTGAAGTCCTGTTCAGTGCTGGCGGTTCAGGCTCAAGGTGCCGATGTGGTAACCATCGAAGGGATCGGCAGCACCGACAACCTTCATCCCATGCAAGCGGCATTTCGGGACTGTCACGGCTTGCAGTGCGGTTTTTGCACTCCGGGCATGATTATGCAGGCTATCGATCTGGTAACCGACGCCCAGTCACAGTCGAAGTTACTGGACAGCGACGCGATTCGTAACGGGTTGGAAGGCAATATTTGCCGCTGCACCGGGTATCAGAACATTGTGGCCGCCGTGGCCAAGGGTGCCGCCGATTTGGCATCGAAAGCGAAGGGGGTCTGAAACGTGTATTCCTTTGACTACCACCGGCCCAACAGTTTGGATTCCGCTCGGTCGCTTTTTGCTCAAGCCGAAGACCCCATGTATCTAAGCGGCGGCATGACGCTTATTCCAAGCATGAAGCAGCGCTTGGCGGCCCCTTCGGATCTGATTGATTTGTCCGGCTTGGCGGAACTTCAAGGCGTGGAACTGCTGGATCGCGACGGCAAAATCCGAATTGGCGCACTGACCTGCCACAATGACGTAGCCAGTAGCGCCCTGGTGTTGGAAAAGTTGCCCGTGCTGGCACAGGTTGCCGGTGCCATTGGCGATAACCAAGTGCGAAACCGCGGCACGCTGGGTGGCTCTATCGCCAACAGCGACCCAGCCGCAGATTGGCCTGCGGCGTTGGTGGGTTTGCAAGCCACCATTCATACCCAAGACCGTCAGATTGCGGTTGAGGACTTTTTTCGTGACCTGTTTGAAACCGCGCTGGCTGCGGAAGACATTGTTGTAGCAGTAGACTTCGCCATACCCCGGCGGGCGACGTACCAAAAGTTCCGGCATCCGGCATCGGGTTATGCGGTTGTAGGTGTGCTGGTTGCAGAGCACGACAGCGGCGTTCGTGTGGGCGTTACCGGTGCAGGCCCCTGTGCGTTTCGGGCCTGCGCGCTGGAAGATGCGCTTAACGATTCTTTCACCGAAGAGGCCGTGGATGCCGTAGATGTGCCAGATGTTGGCTTTAACAGCGATGTCCATGCCTCCGCCGAATACCGGAGCCACTTGGTGAAAGTTCTGAGCAAACGCGCGGTGGTGGAACTTCGTGCAGAGTCCTAAACCCCAGGGCTTCTGAAGTAATCAAGCCGATGATCTTGCCCTGACTGCTCAACAGCGTCTGAGGGATTTCGTGGTTTAACAAATCTCCTCGCTTTTCATTATTGATTTTTTCTAGGGTCTTGGATTACCTTTGCCTCGCGCTCGGATCTTTGGGCTTCACCGCCGCCAGACCGAGACGCATTGAGAGATTGTTTGAGGGATGACGTCAGATTGATCGTTGAATCTGGCCTGAGTGATAAAACCGAGGGGTGAGAAAACAGCGTTTTCTCAAAACACATAAACAGGACTTGATCCGCCCGAAAGGGATTCACAGCGTGCAACACGCGACGAATCAGGACAGGTACCGGAGAAAAAGATGAACATTCACGATTTTCATCGTCGTAAGGTCGCGTCGGAAAA
>JAYOVN010000137.1:0-3548 GCA_038151515.1 Gammaproteobacteria bacterium
CGCGCACCTCGGCCAAGGCCACCTCTTCTTCTAGACCAAAAACCAACACGTGGTAGAGCACCAGCAGCTTGGGCTTGGCTCGGGACGCAAGACCTGCAAGCTCATAACTGGTGGTGTGGTTACTGCGGTGATAGTCCTGCCAGAAAGGTGTTCGCACGCTCAGCGCTTGGTTCGACACGACCTCGTGAATCAAAATATCTGCACCTGCGGCCATGGCCTCGACCTTGGGATCTAAGGCCGCATCACCGGAAATCACGATGACTTTATCTGGTGTCGTAAAACGGTAACCAAAGGCATTGGGCCAAGTTCCGTGCTTAACACCAAAGGCCTCAACTTTGATCCGATCATCGGTGTAAACCACCCCTTCTTGAATCTCATGAGCGTGAATCTTCCAACCCTCAGCCGTGGCTGGTTCCAACCCATACAGTCGGTATCGGTTATCTTCCTGCCAAGCCTCAGCCACATTAGCAGCCATGGCCTTGGTGCCCTCGGGACCGTAAAGCTCCAACGGCTTTTCGCGCCCATGAGTCCAACTGGTGTAGACCAAGTCAGGCAATCCGGCCGAATGGTCATGATGCAAATGAGTTAGGAACGCTATCTCTAGGTTCTCAACATTGAGTGCGTCGATGGTGCCCCCGTACTCGGTAGAGGCAGCGGCAGCACGGCGCACTACTCCGGGACCAAAGTCCACAATGTAGGCCTTGCCGTCTACCACAATAGCCGTGGACGGACCCGCCCGGTCCGGTGTCGGTATCGGCGTGCCGGTACCCAGCATGACTACTTGGGTCTTAGACCAAGCCAAAAATGGCGTGAGCAACAACCCAATCAAAAATAACAGGCGCATTCGCTTCTCCCCTCACATTCCCTGCCAAAACAGCAAGTGGCTGGCTTTTTGATTCAAACAGACTGGTTGAAGCCGACAGTAAAGTCACGCACAGTGGAAAGAAAAGGGGAGAAAATACATGCCGCCCAAAGCGATTTTTTACTACTACGCCGTTGCCTACATCCTTGTTTTTTCCGCCTACTACTTGGTCAGCTGAACCCTACGCACTAGGGATCTTTGTTTGCGTAACTTACCGAAGCCACAGGCCAGTCTATGAGCAGACCAGTTGTCGCCGGGGGCCGGTGATATCCGAGCAGCAAAGGACTGAATCAGCGAACGACGACGGACGACATTGAAGATCAAGTGACTCCCCTATCTAGGCAATATCAGGCATGCTTGGTGCTGATGTGTATGAGGCGAATTGGGGAGACAGCACATGAGTACGGTATCCAGCACCGAGGGTAGGCCTTGGCAAGAACGCTCTTTGGAAGACCAACCTTGGAAAGGCCCGCTCGACAGTTTTGACGTTAGCCGCGCAGCGATGTTTTCAAAGGACATCTGGCGCCCATACTTTAAACGCCTGCGCGAAGAAGCCCCGGTTTATTTCCACAAAGATTCAGCCTTTGGTCCTTATTGGTCGGTGACATCTTTCGACCACATCATGGCGGTAGACAAAAACAACCGGCAGCTCTCCTCCGCCAGCGGCATCACCATTATCGACCCAGATACTAATCTGAACACCACCAGCTTCATCACCTCGGATCAGCCCAAACACGGCCCTTTGCGCAAATCCGTTCAGCCCGTGGTTGCACCAAAAAACCTTCCAAACTTTGAATCCCTGATTCGCGCTCGGGTTTGCGAGATCCTTGACGACCTGCCCGTTGGCACGCCGTTCAATTGGGTTGATGCGGTATCCATCAATCTGACAACCCAAATGCTCGCCACCCTTTTCGATTTTCCCTTTGAAGAGCGGTCCAAATTAACCCTGTGGTCGGATGCGTTCACCGCCGGCGTCCCCCGCCATGACTTAGCGGCACGCAAGGCTCGAGAAGACACCATGCTGGAATGCCTGCATCGGTTTCAGGAACTTTGGCATCAGCGCAAAGCCGCGCCCACCGGCGGCTTCGATCTCCTTACTCTTATGCAGCAAGACCCCACCACGGAAAATCTGGTGGAACGTCCCATGGAATATTTGGGCAACTTAAGTTTGCTGATCGTCGGCGGCAACGACACCACCCGTAATTCCATCACCGGCGGCGTGCTAGCCTTGAACCAAAACCCGGATCAATACGCCAAACTGCGAGCCGACCACTCTCTTGTGGAAAGCATGGTGCCTGAGATCATCCGCTGGCAAACCCCGCTAACCCACATGCGGCGCACGGCGCTGGAAGATGTCGAACTGGGCGGCCAGACCATACGCAAAGGCGACAAAGTGGTGATGTGGTACATCAGCGGTAACCGGGACGAATCGGTGATCGAACGTGCTGATGACTTCATCATCGACCGCGCCAATCCCCGGCATCATGTGTCCTTTGGCTTTGGTATTCATCGCTGCATGGGCAACCGGCTGGCGGAGATGCAGCTGCGCATCCTATGGGAAGAAATCCTGAAGCGTTTTGACAACGTGGAGGTTGTTGGCCCTGTGCAGCGAGTGCACTCCAATTTTGTGCGCGGCTATACAGATCTGCCCGTGGTCGTGCATCCGCGACACTAGACACTGATCTTCCTTGCTCAACGGTTTAAACGTTTTCGGCGCCCTGACCTTACTGCTGCTCAGCGCATCCCTTTGGACCATTGGCAGCACTGGGGCCAGCTATTCTGCAGCCAAAGCTGAGGCCATAGCCGCCCATGCCCGCTGCCTCGCCAATGTCAAACAGCAGAATGAGCAGGCCTCATCACGCGGTGGCGTGTGGCCCTGTTGGCATTCCCAGCTAACCCTAGGTGGGCAAAAAAACTCTTGGAGCCTCTTAAATGCCCTAGCCCCTCCCGGTGGCCATCAAGGCGGCCTCTATCTGACCACCTTGGCCGCCCTATTGGTCTTGGGCCTGCGTCGCTAGAACAGTGGTAGCGCCATGCCAATCAGGCACCCCAAGGCGCCAATCCAAATCAGCGAGCGCAGATAGGCCACGGCTGACAGATAGGCAAACAAATACAACACCCGCAGCAGCAACCAACCCTGAGCCAGCATCGTCACATCGGATTCTGTGAGGATGCTCAGCACCGCGAGGACTAGGAACGCGGGCAGCGTTTCTAACAGATTGGCACTGGCTCGCTTGGCTCGCTGACTTGCCCTGGACAGCTCCGGCGTCTCATCCCGAGGACCAAGCAAGAACTCCGCAGACACATTACCGGCGACCGCAGCTAGAATGCTGGGCAGCATGAGGTGAGCCAGCAGCAGCAACAAACTCAGTAAGATTAATTCGATCAATTGATTCCCCTTTTTATTTCCCCAATCCGGACCTGTAAAAGCCGCCGGACCATTCAGTTTAGAGCTAGCCGAGGACAGCCACAGATCACAAAACCTAGCCCAAGGGTCTTAGTCTGACAAGAAATTCGTTGCTAGGATGGTGAATTACATTTTGGAGACCGACATGCTTTCCGCGACAGAATTTTTTCCGGTGACACCACTTCTTCTGGTGGTTTTGTGGATCGAAGCCGTGGTCTATCTCGGCATTGGCACCTATGAAATCTTTGATGACTTCCTCGCCAAGCCCCCCAAGTGGGC
>JAYOVN010000138.1:0-3538 GCA_038151515.1 Gammaproteobacteria bacterium
GGTATTAGGCCTGTACGTTGGGCGAGGCTGGAACTCCCACCGGCTCGTCTCTCGGGTGCGATACCAGACAGGACCATGAAAATTATTTGCACCATGCACCGGGTCTGGGTCCGGAATGCAGATCGTTCCGTTAGTGCCATAAATCTCTAAGCGCGGGGTTTCGCTATCCCATATATCGAAACTGATGGTCATGTTGCCAATGGCACCTGAGGCAAACTCCATCATCGACAAGGAGTGGGTATTGACCTCGACATTCATCCATTCGCCGTACCGAGGGCCATTTTCAATTTGCCGCTTGTCGAAAGACCTGGTTGCCATGCCACTGACCCGCCTGATTGGCCCCATTAGGAAAACCATAGCGGTTAGGTAATAGGGGCCAAGATCCAGCAGCGGCCCGCCGCCAGACTGATAGTAGAAATCAGGATTAGGATTATGCCGTTCTACACCATGCGTTCCGACATGTGCCATGCACCCGATCGTTGTCCCAATAACGCCATTGTCGATGAGTTTGCGGACTGTCTGCCAGCGCCCGCCAAGAAAAGTGTCGGGAGCATTTCCAACCATCAGTCCCTTGGTGGTGGCAAGATCGAGGATGCGTTGCCCGTCTTGAAGAGTAGTCGCGAACGGCTTTTCCGAATAGACGTGTTTGCCGGCCGCCAGTGCGGCCATGCTCACCTCTGCATGAACCGCAGGAATTGTTAGGTTGAGGATACAGTCGATGCTATTATCGGCGATGATTTCCTCGGGGCTGGCGACCTTTGGGATTTTATATTGAACAGCCTTTTGGCGACTTTCCTCGAGATCAAGGCTTCCACAAGCGACTATGCTGATCTCAGGGAATGCCGAGCAGGTCTGCAGATAGATGTCGCTAATCCGGCCGGTGCCGATTAGTCCTACATTCAGCAGTGGGAAGGGCGTGCGATCCTGTAAAACAGATAATTTGTTGGAATCTGAAATATTCATCGGCTTAGTATCCTAAGCTGCGTGGCAGCCACAGCACCAGATCGGGGAGCAATATCATAGCCAGCAATGCGATCAGCAATACAGCCAGAAAAGCCCAGATCTCACGAATGATCTCTGTCAGTGGAATTTTAGTCACCGCGCTGATGACAAAAAGCAGAATGCCGTATGGCGGCGTAATTAGTCCGATCATGGAGTTCACCACAATCAGCACCCCGAAATGAACCAGGTCAATCCCCATCGCGTTGCAGGTCGGGATAAACAGCGGCACAATCACCAGAATGATAACAGTGGCATCAAGGACACAGCCCAGAAACAGGATCAGAATATTCACCAGAAACAGGAAAATAAGCGGGCTAATGTCGGCCCCCGCCAGAAGTGTTGAAATTGTTTGCGGAATATTTTCCTGGATCACCACATAGGTCAGGATCATCGAGGCGCCGATCACAAGACCAACTGAGGCGGCCGACCGCGCACTCTCGACAAACACCTCATAGAGGGTTCTTAATTTTAATGCGCGATACAGGCCGGCCGCCACGATCAATGCATAGAGGGCGGCCACGGCAGCAGCTTCGGTCGGTGTAGTGACGCCAGAATAGATGCCGGTTAGCAGTATGACTGGCATCAGCAGGGCGGGAGCCGCTTGGGCTGTAACACGGGGCAAGTCTCGGATCGGCACAGCCTCCTCCTGACCAAAATCACGGCGGCGCGATATCCAGGTGTTCATACCCATCAGGACACCTCCCATCACTAGTCCTGGTATAATTCCTGCCAAAAATAGGCTACCGATCGAGGCGTTTGAGACAAGCGCATACAGCACCATTGGGATAGAGGGCGGAATGATCGGGCCAATGGTTGCCGTTGCCGCAGTAATCGCCGCCGCATAGCCGCGCGTATAGTGTCCACTCTTGACCATCATGTCGATGATAATTTTACCGATGCCGGCGGCATCGGCCACCGCAGAGCCTGACATGCCAGAAAAAATCAGGCTGGCCACGACGTTGACATGACCAAGACCACCCCTAAACCGGCCGACCAGTGCGACACAGAAATGCAGCAGCCTGTCGGAAATCGAGCCGGCATTCATGATATTGGCGGATACGATGAAAAGTGGTACCGCCAAAAGCAGAAACCCATCGAACAACCTCTGGACCATAGTTTCACCGGCGATGGCGATGTCCTGACCGGCAACACCCAGATAGACAACTACCCCGACGATGATGGAATAGGCGACCGGCGTACCAATAGCGGCAGTGCCGAACAGGGCGAGAAGACCAAGGATCAGCTCAAGGCTCACGATACGTCCTCCCCATCCTTGCCACCTGCTACCTGTACGCGGTTGGCGTCCTTAGATAGCAGTGAAGTCCTGGCAAGCATGAAGCCGCGCCAAAAATAGCGCAATGTGATCACAATCATCAGCATGATATAGGGCGCAAACAGCCATTTGATCGGGATCTTGTCACCGGTTATGGGAATGCGCAGCGTCTGGATCTTTTTCAGCTCCATCAAACGACTCCCAAAAATTGCATCCCAGGTTGGGACGAGAGAATAGAGCATAGCTGCGACCATGATTAACGCTGTTGCCATGGTGAGGTAGCGTTGCCAAGATCGCGATAGCGCCTGCAAAAAGACGTCAAAGGCAACATGGTCGCTTTCACGGACAAAGAACGCACTGCCGAAGAATATGAGCCAGACCCACAGGAGCGAAATCAGATTTACCGTCCAGCCGATCGGTTCAAGTGCCATCATCCAGTCATGGATAGGATGTATTGGCATTAGCCAGGCGATTTTTGGTGCGTAACGGGTAAAAATTTGTAACAGGAAAGTGATAAAAATCGTCGCCAGTACCGCGGCGGCGATAAATTCTGCAACGCGGGTGATCTGTTTAAGGGTTCTCTTAAACATTTGTGCCTCCCGCGTTGCTTCAAGTCAGTTTAATTGCCCAGAGCGTTGATCTTTTCCAGCACACCTTCAGGCCAGCTGGCGGCGAACTCGCTACCAACATACTGGCCCTGAACGTGGGTGCGGAAAGCATCTAGATCGGGTGTGTAGATTTCAACGCCGTTGCTGCGAATAAAGTCAGCGAGGCTGTTTTCTTTATCAAGCTGCTTTAAGCGACCATAGGCGGCAGCGGCATCCGCAGCGCGCTGAACGGTCATCTTTTGGTCTGCTGACAGGCTGTCCCAGGTCTCCTTTGAGAAGGCAATGTAGTTCAGGTCGACAAGGTGCGATGTCAGGGCAATCTGCTTAGTTACCTCGTAGAACTTAGCATCTACAACGGTTGGCAATGGGTTGTCCTGGCCGTCAACGGCACCTGAAGACAGAGCGGTGTAGACTTCGGTAAATGCCATTGGGGTTGGTGCTGCGCCAAGAGCTTTACCAAGGAACTGCCAGGCGTCGGTACCGGGCATTCGCAGGTTTACACCCGCTAGATCCGCTGGGGTCATGACATTCTTTTCGTCACGCGAGAAACGCAGGTTGACGTGGCGACGGCCAAGGTACATGACCGACAGCAACTTCACACCAAGCTCGTCTTCCACCTTCTTCTTGAACGGGTCCATCAGCGGGTCGTTGAAGA
>JAYOVN010000139.1:0-1872 GCA_038151515.1 Gammaproteobacteria bacterium
TTTCGGGTTAACGTTAGCGCTTGAGGGGAGTATTACTATGAGTCTGATCACTTGGTCCTGGATTTTCTTGTTTGGCTACATGGGCCTGATGGTGGGTATTGGCGTCTACGCCCAACGCCAAATCAAACACGCTGACGATTTCGCCACGGCTCGTGGAGCCTACGGCCCCGTATTTTTAGCCTTGGCCTTTGCCGCCTCCACCGCCAGTGGTGCAACCTTTCTTGGCAGTCCTGCCATGTCCTATGAATGGGGCCTTTCGACCCTCTGGATGCACTTTTTGTACCCGGTTGGCGTCTACGTGGGCATCCTAATTTCCATGCGTCTGGTGGCCACCTCTGGCAACCGGTTCGGCAATCGCTCCATTCCCGAGTATTTGGGCGACCGCTATCAGTCCGACACCATGCGCTTAATGGTGTCCCTGATCTCCTTGGTGCTGTTTTTCTACTTGGCTGGCCAATTGGTCTCCGGTGTGGTGATGTTTGAGATTATGCTGGGTCTGGATTCCGCTTGGGCACTGGGCATCACAACCTTCATCCTGCTGATCTACGTGGTGCTGGGCGGTGCCCATGCGGACATTCTCACGGACGGCGTGCAGGGTTTCATGATGCTGCTGCTTGCGGTACTGGTCATCATCCTTACCGTCATGGGTTGGGGTGTAGAAGGTGGATTTAGCGGCATTGCAGATAATCTGGCAGAACAGGATGCTGACCTTGTTTCTCCAATCAACCCCAATACGCCGTTGTTCCATTCGTGGTGGTCAATTTTTGTCATCGCCTTTGCCCACATGCCCTTGGGCTTACTGCCTCATTTGGGTAACAAGCTTTGGGCCCTGGACACCGGCAGCTCGCGCCTGCAGTTCGTTAAGCTTGCAGCGATCTTTGGTTTAACCCTTGGCTTGCTGGGCGTCGGCGGCTTGCTGGCTAGGGTTTACTTCGGTGACGCCCTGTATGCATCCGGTGCCAACCCGAATCAGGCGCTGCCTCTACTGTTCATCGAGCTGTTTCCCACTTGGCTCGCGGCGCTGATTGGCGTCGGCGTGCTATCCGCGGTGATGAGTACCGCCGATGGTTTGGTGGTCTCGTCGTCCCAGATCATTGCCAATGACCTGTACCGCCGGACACTGGCACCCAAGCTGCATCCGAACCTCAGCCAAGAGCAACTGGATCGACGAGTGTTGATCATTAGCCGATGGTCCACGGTAGCAGTGCTACTGATCTGCATGACCATGGCGTGGTCCCTTATGGATGTGAACGTCTCCCTCGTGGTGTGGATTGGCGTAGGGGGCATGATGGCCGCCTTCGCCGGCCCCTTGGTGCTTGGCGCCCTGTGGTCCGGGGTTACCCTGAAAGGCGCCTATGCAGGACTGCTGGGCGGCTTTGGTGTCTTCATCGTCCTGCACTCCCAGATTTTGGAACCCGCATGGTTCACCGGCGTGGGCTTGGAAGGCGCGGTCACCTGGCTGCGAGGAGAAGGTCCTAACCCCTACTCATGCGCGGTGATGGGTGAAATTGTCTCCATCGTACTCACCGTCGTCGTGTCAAAACTGACCCAGCCGTTGAGCCAGTCTCATATCGACGATCTGTTTGGGGCGGAAAACCCGGCGTCATAAGCTGTCCGAATGCGGGCCGCTGAAAAGCGGCCATCAGGCGTCATCATTGTTAAAGCCTGATGGGTTAAGGCCTGCTGGGTTGCTCCCAGACAGGCCCAAGTCAGCCGGTCTCGTGCTCGATTTCGCGAGCCGTATCACACTCTGGTCGCCCGCTTATACAACTCATCGTGATAGCGTAATCCAGCCTTAGTCTTCCCCAACTAAGGTAGCCCAACCCCATCACGGAAAGGGGAAAAGAGCAAAAGAGCAAAAGAGCAAAAGAG
>JAYOVN010000139.1:1972-3500 GCA_038151515.1 Gammaproteobacteria bacterium
AAAAGAGCAAAAGAGCAAAAGAGCAAAAGAGGTTAGCTATGTGCCAACACACCCGGTTTTTCGCCACGCTTATCATCCTAGTACTCGGCACAAGCACCAGTTTGTCTGCATGGGGTCACGGCCCCGCCTACCCAAGTCCCGAAGACTCTGAGGCAGCACCGAGGCGACACATAGAATTTCCCGATACCGCCAAGTATCAAACCTTGGTACTGGATTTACACACCCACAGTGTGTTTTCCGACGGCCATGTCTGGCCAACAGTTCGGGTATCCGAGGCCCTACGAGATGGTTTAGACGGCCTGGCCATCACCGAACACCTGGAATTTCAGCCGCACCTTGGGGACATTCCTCATCCGGATCGCAATCGTGCCTACGAAGAGGCCTGACAGGCGGCCGCAGGGAACCATCTTCGCTAGGCAGCGCGAATGCGGCATTTTGCGTAAACTTTGTTCATGTCTTGATAAGGCTTTTCTCAGACAAGGACACAGCCATGACCCAACTCGATCACATTATGTACGCCTGCCCTGACCTACAGACGGGCATTGATGAAATCTACGCCCTCACCGGGGTTATGCCGACCATGGGCGGCTCGCACCCTGGGGTGGGAACCCGAAACGCGCTGTTGTCTCTGGGCAGCTTGCAGTATCTCGAGATCATCGCACCAGATCCCGCTCAAAATCTGCCCGGTACAACCGGCCAGCTTTTATTGAATCACGGTGGTTCCGGCATCCGTAGTTGGGCCGTCGCCAGCGACGATTTGTCTGACGTGGCCAGCCAAGCCGCGGCACTGGGACTGGACAGCCGGGAAATCATCGACATGAGCCGCACCACACCCGACGGCATTGAACTGGCGTGGCGGCTGCTGTTCTTGCAAGACCCGCAGATGCCGTTTTTTATCGACTGGCTGGAATCGCCTCATCCGGCTCTATCCACGCCCACCGGCTGCACGCTGGAACAATTCAGCATCAGCACTGCGGAACCTAGCATCTATCAGGGCTTTTTAGATTCGCTGGGCCTGCCGTTAGAGGCTACAAGCGGCCCGGAAGGCTTTACCGCCCAGCTCAACACGCCCAAGGGAGCGGTCACCTTAGAGGCTTGGTAGCCCGCGACCAAAACCCGCCCGCTAATGTATAGTGACCGACTGAAGCGCCGGCGGTTTAGCCTGCCCCTTAGCGAGTGTCCTGATTGTTTTGGAGAGAACTATGACCCAGCAAACCCCCGTTTTGGTCGGCATCAGCCACCTAGAGCAGCGATTCACCGATTTTGAATCCGCCAAAGAACCGATCCAGTTAATGATCGACGCGGTAAACCAAGCTGCCGAGGATGCCGGCTCCAAGGAACTGTTAAACACCGGCTCGGTTCGCGTCATTCGCGGCATTTGGCCCTATGAGGATCCAGCCCGGGCGGTAGCCCAAGCCATCGGCAGCCCCAACGCAGAAACCGCCCTTACGGCTTTTGGCGGTAATTTTGTGCAAACGGCACTGAACCAAAGCGCCTTGGACATTCAAGCGGGCCTGCACGATGTCAT
>JAYOVN010000140.1:0-3464 GCA_038151515.1 Gammaproteobacteria bacterium
GTGATTGCTGAGTCAGCCTTGACCACTATCCAAGATTGCGAAGACTCGGTTGCTGCAGTGGACGCGGAAGACAAGTGTATCGTCTATGGAAATTGGCTGGGCCTGATGAAAGGCACGCTGGAAGAAGTGATGGAAAAAGGCGGCAAGCGCGTAGTGCGTAAGCTCAATGCCGATCGGCAGTACACTGCGGCCAACGGCCAAGAACTTGTCCTGCATGGGCGTAGCCTGATGCTAGTACGCAACGTCGGTCACCTGATGACCACGGACGCAGTTCTTGATGCAGATGGCAATGAGGTACCTGAGGGTTTTCTGGACGGTTTCGTTACAGGGCTGGCAGCCAAGCACGACTTGTTAAAGGGCGACAGCGATCTGCGAAATTCGCGTTCAGGCAGCGTCTATATTGTGAAGCCGAAAATGCACGGCCCGGACGAGGTTGCGTTAGCGGTAAATCTGTTGTCCCGGGTGGAGCAGACCATCGGGCTTGAACCCAACACCCTGAAAATGGGCATCATGGACGAAGAGCGTCGCACCAGCGTGAATCTCAAGGCCTGTGTGCAGCGAGCCAAGGACCGGATCGTATTCATCAACACCGGTTTTCTTGATCGCACCGGCGATGAGATCCACACCAGCATGGAAGCCGGGCCGGTCCTAGAGAAAGAGGTGATCAAGGCGCAAACTTGGATTACCGCCTACGAAGACAACAACGTGGATGTTGGTTTGCGGGCCGGTTTTCAAGGCAAGGCGCAAATTGGTAAAGGGATGTGGGCCAAGCCCGATGAAATGGCCGAGATGCTCAGCGTCAAGGCCAATCACCCCAAGGCCGGGGCTAGCACGGCGTGGGTGCCATCCCCTACTGCAGCATCGCTGCATGCACTGCACTATCACGAAGTCAGCGTAGCCGCTGTACAAGATGGCCTGCGAGCCAGAGTGCCGGCCAGTGTGGATGATATTTTGAAAATTCCTCTGTTGGCCGGCAAAAACTTGTCCGCAGATGACGTTCAGGCGGAGCTTGATAACAATGTTCAGGGGATCTTGGGCTATGTGGTTCGCTGGGTCGACCAAGGCGTTGGCTGCTCCAAGGTGCCGGATATCAATGATGTGGGCCTGATGGAAGACCGAGCAACCCTGCGAATTTCCAGCCAGCACATTGCCAACTGGCTTCATCATCGCATCTGCAGCGAAGAACAGGTGCGGGCCACCATGGAGCGTATGGCCGGCGTGGTGGATGCCCAGAATGCAGGCGATGCTGAATACCGCAACATGGCACCGAACTTCGATGACAGTGTGGCGTTCCAAGCGGCCTGTGATTTGATTTTTGCGGGCACGGAGCAGCCCAGCGGCTACACCGAGCCTGTACTGCACGCTCGTCGGCGAGAAGCTAAGGCTAAATTTGGCGGCTAGCGTTTGAACATCAGGCTGGAGATACGGGTATGACGAGTCTGGAAGGCAAAAGTGCCTTGGTCACCGGCGCCGGTAGGGGCATTGGCGAGGCAACAGCCAGAAAACTGGCCAGCTGTGGTGCACGAGTATTAGTCAACGACCTAGATGGTGAAGAAGCGGAAGCGGTCGCGGCTTCCATTCCCGGTGCTGTGGCGTTTCAAGCCGACCTGACAGATCCTGCCGCGGCTGACCAAATCGTAGGAGAGGCATTAGCGAAATTCGGCGGCCTAGACATTGTGGTGAACAACGCCGGTTATATTTGGCACAGCGCCATACACAATATGAGTGATGAGCAGTGGGATGCCATGTTGGACATTCATGCCAGTGCCCAGTTTCGGATATTGCGCGCCTACGGCCGTTGGCTCCGAGAAAATGCGGGGGCTGAATCCCCCACGCGCAAGGTGGTAAACATATCCTCCACCATGGGCGTGCATGGTGGCGCCACTCAGCTCGCGTATTCGGCGGGTAAGGCCGCAGTGGTGGGTATAACCAAAACCTTGGCTAAGGAATGGGGGCGCTTCAACGTCACCGTCAACGCCGTCGCCTTTGGTGCCATCGAAACCCGGCTGACCAGCCCGTATGACACGGAACCCAACATTTCTGTGGTGAAAGGCCAACCCCGTAAAGTGGGCCTGAGTCACGAACAAATTGCCATGGCCAAACAGGCGTCACCGCTTGGTCGTATGGGTACACCCGAGGACGCGGCGAATTCGATCTATCTGATGTGCGCCCCGGAGTCTGACTGGATTACCGGCGAGGTAATCCTAGCCAGCGGCGGTGTCCGCTCCTGATATTGCGCCGATAGCACCTCAGTGGTCCCGGGGCTGGCTTACCCCGCTGGGAATACGAATGTTGTCTACCATGGCCAGCACATGATCCGGTGCCGGCGCCGTGCATCGGGAAATGACGATGGCCAGCGTAAAGTTGATCACCGCCCCAACGGTGCCAATGCCTTCCGGTGAAATACCCAGCAGCCAATAGTCGGCGCTGTTGGTTTCTGACGAGACAAATTTAAAGTAAGCAATGTAGACAAGGCTAAAAATCAAGCCAGCCAGCATGCCGGTAATGGCACCTTCCCGATTCATGCGCTTATCGAAGATGCCCAACAAAATGGCCGGGAACAGGGATGCGGCGGCCAAACCGAAGGCGAAGGCCACCACCTGTGCCACGAAGCCCGGTGGGTCGATACCGAGATAACCCGCTATGCCAATGGCGGTTACAGCAGCCAATCGAGCCGCAAACAGTTCTTGTTTGTCCGTTAAGCCGCGGGCAAACGTCTTTTTCAGTAAGTCGTGGGATACCGAGGTAGAGATCACCAGCAACAGTCCAGCAGCAGTGGAAAGCGCTGCGGCCAAACTACCTGCGGCAACCAAGGCGATGACCCAGTCGGGCAGGGCGGCAATCTCCGGATTCGCCAGCACCATAATGTCCCGATCCACATAGACCTCATTGTCGCTGGACGTTGGCGTGTTCAATACGTCCCGCGAGCCGTCGGTTCGGCGCTCTGGCCCAAAGGTTGGTTTGCCCTCGAAGGGTGCACCGGGGTGATATTGGATTCGACCGTCTTGGTTTTTGTCCTCCCAGCCGATCAAACCGATGTTTTCCCAGCTTTTAAACCAGCTGGCCACATCGCTGTATTGCGTGTTGTGCACCGTGTCTACAAAATTGAGTCGGGCGAAGGCACCTACTGCCGGGGCAGTGGTGTACAGCAGGGCAATGAAGATCAGCGCGTAGCCGGCTGATTTGCGGGCATCAGAGACCTTGGGCACAGTGAAGAAGCGCACGATGACATGGGGCAAACCCGCGGTGCCAATCATTAGGGCCATGGTGATGGCGAAGACGTCGATGGTGCTTTTCGCTCCTTGGGTATAGGCGGCAAAGCCGAGTTCGGTCAGGGTTTGATCCAGCTTGTCCAGCACCGAAAGCCCTGAACCATCCGCTACTTCGGCACCTAGCCCGATCTGCGGAATCGGAATGCCCGTGATCAGCATAGAGATGAAAATCGCCGGCACCAGATAGGCAAA
>JAYOVN010000141.1:0-3447 GCA_038151515.1 Gammaproteobacteria bacterium
GATGTGCCTATGGACGATGTTCTTTACGGTCGCGCCGTGCTGCCGCCGGTGCGTAACGCACGAATGGCTACCGTGAAAACCGCAGGGGTAAAGCAGGTCAAAGGTTTTGTGGCGCTGGTGGAGCAAAGTGAATTTGTTGGCGTGGTCTGCAAAACTCCCAGCGCCGTAGACGCAGCCATGGCAAAAATTCAGGTTGCTTGGGACCTTCAGCAGCCAATCAATCAGCAAGAGATAGATCTGATGGTGGATGTGGATGCCGCCATGGCCGAAGGCGATCTGGAGCATGTGCTGGTGGATGAGGCCCACCGTCCCGACGCGAATTGGGGAATCGATCTGCGCTTTGATGTCCAAGTGCAAAGTCATGCGGCCCAAGAGGCTCGGGTTGCCATAGCGCGTTTTCACGACTCAGATGATGGCCGCAAGCTGGAAATCTGGACCGGAACACAAGACCCCTTTGCCATTAAACGCTTCGCTGCCATGGACACCGGGATGTCTGAAGACGATGTCGTCGTGTACCCGCAGCGCTTGGGTGGGGGCTTCGGCGGGCGTGAACACTATGAGGTGGAACGCGACGCAGTCAGGCTCGCTCGGGCAGTCAATCGACCGGTAAAGGTCCAGTGGACCCGATCTGATGAATTTATGGCCAGTCGCAGCCGGCCGGCGTCTTCTCACCGAGTGCGTATCACCGTGGACGAGGCGGGTAACTTGCAGGATTGGTGGCACGGCTATGTGACCGGTCACGTGGTTTTGTCCCGGGAGCGCCTGCCTGACTGGCTGTTGCCCATCGCTCGTCTGGGCGGAGACTTTGGTGCTACCAAGGGCGCGCTGTCGCCTTACCGAGCGACCCACCAGCGCATTGAGTGTAAGGACGTAGACTTGCCCATTGATCTGGGTGTTTGGCGCTCACTCAACTGTGGGCCTGCGGTGTTCGCTCGGGAATCCGCCATGGATGAACTGGCGGTGCGTCAGGGTATACACCCCGTAGACTTCAAAGTGTCGCAAATGAGCGATGACTGGCCACGGCTGTCCAACTGTCTGCAGCAGGTACGAAAACTCAGTGAAAAACGGGCGCTGCCGGTTGGCCCCGGTTACGGCCGCGGCTATGCCTGTGGTACCTATGATGGCCGCTGCTATGTGGCCATCAGTGCCGATGTTCATGTGGATGTCGCCACCCAACAGATCAAGGTGCTGCATCTGTGCTGTGCCCAAGATGTGGGGATGGCTGTGAACCCCGACCAGCTGCGAGCGCAGATGGAAAGCAATTTGAGCTGGAGTATCGGCATGGCGTTAATGGAGCGCTTTGAAGTGGCCGATAACACCATAAAAAGCTCGAACTTTGATAACTACACCATACCCCGCATGTCCGATATGCCCAGCGTGGATACGCTGGTGATTGATCAGCCGGACATTCCGCCCGCTGGCGCAGGTGAGGTGTCGTTGATCGCGGGACCTGCAGCCATTGCCAATGCAATTCGCAATGCGTGTGGTTATCGAGCCTTGAGCCTACCCATTGCCTTCGCTGACACTCAGCAGGCTTAAAGCCAGCGCCGTGCCAAGCCACAAACAGTCTCTCTAAGGAAGTAAGAAATGACAACGAATTACCCGATATTTTCCAAATTATTGCTCGCCACCATCCTTTTGCTCGTGTTCTGGGTGTCCACTGTACAGGCCTCCAGCGCGACGGTTTATCACACCGTCGTGTTCTGGCTAAAGCCGGATACTCCGCAAGCTACCTTGGATGCAATCCTGAACTCTGTGCAGTCCATGGAAGAGCTGCCAATGGTCGAAGCGGTGCACGTGGGCACGCCAATCATGAGTGATCGGGACGTCGTGGATGACAGTTTTAGTGTCGCCTTCACCATGACGTTTAAGGATGAAGCAGCCTTGCAGGCGTATAACGCAGATCCGGGCCACAAGCGCTCCAGCGCCATGACGCTGCCTCACGTGGCCCGAGGCCTAATCTATGACTACAAGGGTCAGTAAGCGCCGGATTTTTTTGTTCCCAGAGACTGATTTATTGAGCCGGGTCGCAGCCCTGAAAGGCGACAACCGAAAGTCGTCAGGCGAGCATGCCGGTAAGGGATAAAGGACAAGTGATAAGGTCAGGGGATAAGGGATAAGGGATAAGGGATAAGGGATAAGATCAAGAACATCCTGCAGTGGCCTAGCTCGCCGAGTTGAAACCTTGTCAAACTCGTTAGGGTGACTGTGGCATTAGGCCGTCTCCGGCATAAGGGCGCGTGTTCTTTGGAAAAGCCAGTGGCAGATGAGACAATCGGACGGTCAAAACAAAACGGACTTCCTGTTACATGCCACCCATCACTCCAGCGAAACGGCGCAGTGCGCGTTCCCATAAGGCCATCATCGACGCGACGGTGAAGTTATTAGGATCCTCGGGTTACGTGGATTTTTCCATTGAAAAAGTAGCCAGCCAAGCAGGTGTCGGTAAGCAAACGATCTACCGCTGGTGGCCCACTCGGGCTGACTTGGTACTGGAAGTTTGGCGTGACCGTTTGCTACCGCCGCTGGCCGCATACGATGGCAGCAACTCACCAAGAGAATACGTTGAGTCGTCTTTGCTGTCCTTTGGGCGCCTGATTAGTCGGACCGACTGTCGGCAGGCGGCAATTTGTGTGCTGGCTGAGGCCCACCGAGACGCCAAGCTGTACCGGCGTATGGAAGAAGCGATTTACGCGCCAAGAATTCAGTTGATTGGAGAGGCGTTGGGACGCGCTCAGCAGCAGGGGACATTCCCTGAGCGGTTCAACATTGATCTGCTGATCGACACCCTGTACGGAGCGATTTGGTACAAAGCCCTGATTCGCTTTGAGAAAGTGACCAAGCCCTATGTCCGTAAGTTGGTTGCCCAAGCCCTAGGGCCCGCCTAGCGCTATTTTTGTGCTGCTAACCTTGCTATTCTAAAACGAGACGATTCGTCTCGTTAATATCGGTATCCCGAATTTCGGGCCAGTGCCGTGAACGAAGGCGTCGCAACACTTATCTACCGCGTGAGGTTCTTATGGCGACTGAATTTAATCATCAATCCACTGCCGACGACGTGCTGTCGGGAATGGATTTGTCTGGCAAACGTGTTTTGGTGACAGGAGGGGCGTCTGGCATAGGCGCAGAAACCGTACGGGCCATGGCAGCCAAGGGCGCCCAGGTCATTATCGCCGCCCGGAATTTAACAGCTGCGGGTGAGGTGAAAGAATCCGTTGTGGTCGCTACAGGGAACGAGAGCATTGATGTTCTATTTCTTGAGCTTGGGTCTCTGGCCAAAATTAGAGCTTCAGCAGCCGACTTCTTAGCGCGTTATGAAAGCCTCGATATTCTGATCAATAACGCGGGGATCATGGCCTGTCCTCAAGGGCAGACGGAAGATGGTTTTGAACTCCAGTTTGGTTCCAACCACATAGGCCACTTTTATTTCACGCAAAAGCTGATGCC
>JAYOVN010000142.1:0-3429 GCA_038151515.1 Gammaproteobacteria bacterium
AGCGAACAATGTTGCAGACGTCCACCTGCTGGCCAGCGGCAGCATCATGCAGCAAGCGATAGAAGCCAAAACAAGGCTTGAGGCATCTGGTTTTGGGGTGAGCCTCTGGAGTATCACCAGTTTTGTGGAACTGCAGCGCGACGCATTGGCGACAGCAGCACACAACCGACAAGACCCCACGGGGCAACCTCGCACCAGTACCCTTCAGGCGATGTTTGCCGATGCCAGCGGAGCCATCATTGCAGTGACCGACTATATGGCCAGTTTGGCTCAAGGCATCGCGGCTTGGATGCCCGCCGGCTACGAGGTGCTTGGTACCGATGGCTTCGGGCTGTCGGAGTCTCGCCCAAGGCTAAGAGCGCACTTTGGGGTGGACGCTGAGGCCATCGTTCACGCGGCTCTGGCCAATCTGTATCGACAAGGCAAAATCCAGGCACATCAGCTGAAAGACACTCAACAAACGTTTCAGGGAGAGACATGAAAAATTTCGAAGACAAACTTGCCGTAGTTACTGGCGGTGGGACAGGCATGGGCCGGGAACTAGTCTGTAAGCTTGTGGCAGCAGGTGCACGAGTTGCCATGTGCGATGTTTCTCAGGAAAACATGGATGAGACCCGGCGTCTTGCCGCCGCCGGGGAAGGGCGCTTGAGCGATCACATCTGTGATGTCAGCAGCGAAGAGCAAGTGATGCGGTTCCGCGACGAGGTACTTGCGACTCATCAAACCCAGCACGTTAATTTGTTGTTTAACAACGCAGGCATTGGTGGCGGTGGGTCATTCGTGGAGGGCGACCGCGGCGAATGGGAACGTACCTTCGCAGTCTGCTGGGAAGGGGTTTACTTCGGGTGCAGAGCCTTTATGGACGCCTTGGTGGCCAGCGAGGAAGGTCACATCATTAACACCAGTTCGGTGAACGGATTTTGGGCAAGCCTTGGTACCACCCAGGCTCATACATCCTATGCTGCGGCAAAATTCGCCGTTAAAGGTTTCACTGAGGCCTTGGTAACCGACCTGAGACTTCACGCACCTCATGTGCAGTGCAGTGTGGTCATGCCCGGGCATATCGGTACCTCCATTATGGAAAATTCATCGAAGGTACTGGGAAAGCCTTGGGGTCACGATCTGCCTGATGAGGAAGTCGAAGTTATTCGGCAGCGTATGCTGGCGGCAGGCTTGCCCGTGGGCAATGTGCCCGACGATCACATTCGTCAAATGTTGGCGGACAGGGCAGAAGCTTTTCGTACCCAAGCGCCCACTACTGCCGGTGAAGCCGCCAACGTCATTCTTGACGGTGTGCGTAGCAACCAATGGCGAATTTTAATTGGCCAAGATGCTCACGATTTGGATCGATTGGTCCGAGAGGCACCGGAGGAGGCCTACGAAAAATCCTTCGTGGAAAAGCTAAACGAGCTGAAACATCTGGGTGGTTTGCTCTAAGGCGCCTCCGCTTACCACAGCCGGGTGGTCGATGACCACCGTGTAGGTCGTGTACTCGAACGACCAGCCGCGATAATCTAAACAGAACAACTAGAAGGGGGAGAGTATGGCTACCCAACGCCGGGACGCAGCCATTGTTGGCATTCATGAATATCCGTCACGAGACGTCGAGGGCAAGGTAAATGCCCTGCAAATCAAAGCCGCCAGTGCGGCCAAGGCCTTGGCCGATGCGGGTTTGAATTGGTCAGATGTAGACGCAATTTACGATGCGGGCGAAGGTGCGCCCATGAGCGGTCTGATGATCTCCGAATATTTCGGTATCAAGCCCACGGTCATGGACACCACTGGCGTGGGTGGAAGTTCCTATGAATTTCACGCAGCTCACGCGCTTCGGGCCATTCGCGAGGGTAAGGCCAAGGTCGCCTTGTTAACCTACGGTTCAACTGCACACAGCAACGCCATGGCCATCGGTGCTGGCGGTCGTGGCGGCAGTATTACCCCCGGCGACAACATGGAAACCTTTGCGGGTCAGACTCTGATTGCCAACTACGCCATGGTGGCACATCGGCATATGCACCAGTACGGAACCACAAGTGAACAGCTGGCAGAGATTTCCACCGCGACTCGCTACCATGCCATGCGTAATCCTGAAGCAGTTCAAGCCATGACGGATTTGGAGTTTGTTGGTATTCAGGAAACCACCATTGAAGACGTGGTGAATTCCCGGATGATCGCCGATCCACTGCACCTGCTGGAATGCTGCATGGTCTCTGACGGTGGTGGCGCAGTGGTCATTGCCAGTGCAGATGTGGCAGCCAACTGTAAGAAGTCGCCAGTGTGGATTTTGGGTACCGGTGAAGCGACGAAGTACCCCGAGAATGGTGGCGACATCACTACGTCGGCTGGTGCCCAGTCGGCACCAATCGCCTTTGCTGAGGCCGGAGTAACGCCCTCAGAGATGGACATCGCGATGATCTACGATTCCTTTAGCATAACGGTTCTTGCCCTACTGGAAGACGTGGGTTTTTGTGCCAAGGGGGAAGGTGGCGCATGGGTCCAAGGGGGGCGTTTGCGTTTCGACAGGCCCAATGACGGGCCGGCCCTGAATACCGATGGTGGGGGGCTCTCCTCAAATCACCCCGGTATGCGCGGGATCTTCCTGCTGCTTGAAGCTACGCGGCAACTTCGAGGCGAAAGCACAGCTCAAGTGGAGGATGCGCGTTTAGCCATTGCTCACGGTAATGGCGGGATGCTGGGTGCAAGACACTCAGCGGGTACAGTTATTTTGGGGAGGGACTAAACAATGAGTGACAGTAAAACTGAAGCCAATGTAGAAAAGAAAGTACCCACACGCCCGTTACCTAAGCTAACGGAATTGGACACAGCAGAATTTTGGCAGGCCACGGCCCAGCAAGAGTTTCGCTATCAGCAATGCTCAAACTGCGACACCATCGTTTGGCACCCTCGTGCCCACTGCACGGGCTGCTTAGATGGTGATCTGCAATGGAAGGTTTCGGCCGGTAAAGGCACGATCTACTCTTACAGCGTCGTACGCCTGAGCTATCACCCGTTTTTCCGTACCAAGGTTCCCTATGCGGTGGCCTATGTGGACTTGGATGAGGGGCCACGGTTTCTGACCAACGTCACGGGTGTAGATGACCCGTTAACCGAAGTCTCCGTTGGTCAGCGGGTAGAGCTTGCTTGGGAAGAGCATGAAGAGCTTTCCATACCTCTGGTGAAGCCAGAGTCTGAATAGTCTCTTGGGATTGACTTGGTTCAGCATTAGCCCCGGCCTGAGATGGCTCGGGGCAATTGGCTGAAACAGCATCCCCAAGCCATCAGCTTCGCGTCTCATCAAGGCTCAGATCATATACAAAACCGCGATATAGCCGGTGATGCCCATCGTGATGGTATAGGGCAGGGCCATGGTTACCATACGCATGTAGCTGAGGTTGATCAGCGGTGCGATGGACGAGGTCAGCAGGAACAAGA
>JAYOVN010000143.1:0-3359 GCA_038151515.1 Gammaproteobacteria bacterium
CAGTAGCGTTTGTCGCTGAATAGGTTATGTTTGATATTATTTTTGCTTCTGCCCTTCTTGCATTGCTGGGGCAAGTAGGGGACGTTTAGCGTAGGATACTAATCCGATGAAAATTTCAAACTCTGACCAAATATCTATTTTACAGGAAGCTACACCTACCCCACTGCTGAATGTTGGGCTAATCGGCACCGGCCGCATCAGCGACATCTATCTGCAGAACTGCTCATCATTCCCTGAAATCAGTATAGTCGCTTGTGGAAGCCTTGATTTCGAGGAGAGCCACCGGAAGGCCATGCAATATGATATCCCAAAGGTAGCGAGCCCCGAGGACATCATTGCCGATGACAGCATCGACTGTATCCTGAACCTTACGATTCCAGCAGTCCATGCCGAGGTTAGCATGGCCGCCCTGGCGGCTGGTAAGCATGTCTATTCTGAAAAGCCGTTTGCGACCACGATCCAGGACGGACAACGCATCCTCGACCTAGCCGCAGCAAAAGGGCTGACGGTTGGCAATGCCCCCGACACTTTTCTTGGCGGACGCTGGCAGACAGCACGCAAGCTCGTCGACAGTGGGGCAATCGGCACACCGATCGGCTGCATGGTGCATGTCGGAACGCATGGTGTCGAAAGGCATAATCCGAATCCCGATTTCTACTACCAGCCGGGGGGCGGGCCACTGCTGGATCTTGGTCCCTATTACCTGACCGCAATGGTTTTTTTGATGGGGCCGATCAGGCGGGTCAGCGGAATGGCAAGCCGGTCTTTTGACAAGCGGCAGATCGAAAATGGTCCTCGGAACGGGGAATGGATGAATGTCGAGGTCGACACTCATTCCCTGTCTATGATGCAATTCGCCTCCGGTGCCATAGGCAACATGACCATTAGTTTTGATATATGGGACAGCGAAAGCCCACGCTTCGAAGTCTATGGAACTGAAGGAACGATCTGCATTCCAGACCCGGACCCGGTGCATGGAGCCAATAATTTCCACGGTCCCGTCTGGTATCGCACCCGCCAGACAAGCAGATGGGAGTTCCAACCTCGCCCTACTGACAGGCCCGCCGATTGGCTCGAAGCCGACAACACTCATGGCTTTAATGCCAACAGCCGCGGCCTCGGCCTGCTGGACATGGCCTATGCGCTGAATGAAGGCCGGGCACCGCGTGCTAGTGGCGAGCTCGCACAGCATATTCTCGAAGTCATGTTGGGTATTGAGACATCACCGAAGCAAGGCGGCTTCGTCGATATCGCCAGCGACTGCGTTATTCCCCCTCCCCTTTCGGAAACTTTTCCAGGATAAATAAAATGACGATCCAAAATCTTGATATAGCCGAACCGTTCTTTTCCGTGTCAATGATCAGTGACGAAGCCAGTCTTACCATCACTGGCCGCACAATTGTCCTAAACCTCTCAAATCTCCCTATTCGCATTCGCGAACAGACACTTGGGAGCCTACAGTCTGTCATACTGCGCGATACGCAAATTGAGACTGTTGAGCATGCTATTCTTGTCGAGCGGTTCGATAACCATTCTGACGAAGCTACCTTTTTGGAAAAGGTGCGCCAGACATGGCCTTCAGCTTTTGAGGTGAGGGGCGAGGAACGGCTTCGCGGCATCGGTCATTACATGTCTCCCAAAACCTGGATTGGGCAAATAGGGGTGACGATGTACTATTCAGCAACAGTGCCACTGAATGTCGGGCTTCATCGTGACCACCCCTTCTGCCCAGTCCCGGGGTTCCGAGAGGTCCACACGCAGATTGTTGGATTTGGCAAGATGCAACAGTGCCGTGAACGCGATATCGATACTCTCTATCTTGAGGAGCCGATGGCGCCTGGTTCCACACATCGGCCGATGTATGATGATCAGGGCAACTATCCCTGGCATCAGTTTGAAACCATCACACCATCGATCTTTATGGCGGTCGAAATGCTACCAGACGGTGTATCGCCACCAAAGATATAGGAGACCCACCATGACCATTCTTCCCAGCAGTTTTGACTTTAACGGGCCGTTTCCACCTCAGACCCGCCGACTGCGGCTAGGTATCGTTGGAGGCGGGCGGATTTCCCAGACACAGGCAATGGCAGCTCGTATGACTGACCGCTGGGACATTATCGCTGGCGCATTTTCATCTGACCCAGCCAAGGCGCAGCTGCGTGGTGAAGAGTGGAGTGTTGCCGCTGACCGATCTTATGCCAATTTTCAGGCAATGGCAGCTGCAGAAGTTACTCGGGAGGATAGTATTGACGCGGTGATGGTCACAACACCAAACCACGCGCATTTTGCAGTTGCAAGGGCTTTTCTAGAAGCTGGCATTGATGTCATATGCGATAAGCCGCTTACAAATGATATCACCGAGGCTGAATATCTCGAGAAACTTGCGGGAGAAAAGGGGCTGGTGTTTGCCGTTTGCTACACCATGTCCTGCTATCCCATGGTCCGCCAAGCTCGCGAAATTGTCGCATCAGGCATCCTTGGTCGGATTAACCAAATCCATGTTGAGTTCATGCAGGATTGGATGACGCCAGATAATGCCGCTGATGCACCACATGTGAAATGGCGCCTTGATCCAAAAATTTCTGGACCGACAAGCTGCGTCGGGGATATCGGAACACATGCCGCTCATCTTGCCCAGTTCGTCAGCGGTCTAGCGATAACCAGTCTACGCGCAGATTTTCATGTATGCGGTGCGCCCAAACCGCTTGAGGACACCGCCTTCATGACGGTCAAATATGATGGAGGCGTGCCTGGGACACTAATGGCAACACGTCAGGCCCCAGGCAATCGCGGCGGGCTCCGCTTACGTATATTCGGAAGCCTTGGTGGGCTAGAGTGGGACATGGAAGACTGCGACCGGCTCAGGT
Organism: Gammaproteobacteria bacterium; assembly: GCA_038151515.1. Lineage (GTDB taxonomy): Bacteria > Pseudomonadota > Gammaproteobacteria > Pseudomonadales > Azotimanducaceae > UBA4421. Next base: position 2,871 of record JAYOVN010000143.1, read on the forward strand.
TGAATATCTTCGGACAGCCTGACCAGATTTTAACTCGTGGACACGGCCACGGAATATCTCCCCGAACAGAGAGATTTGTTCGGACCGGCAGAGGCTTCCCGGAAGGGCTGATAGAGGCCTGGGCTAACCTCTACACCGAATTTGCCCTCGCTGTTAGCGCACGGCGCGACGGGCTGGTGTTGCCAGACGAATGGTTAGGATATCCTAGAGTCAGCGAAGGTGTAACGGGTGTACGTTTTATTGAGGCAGCCGTCCAGTCTAATGCGGGCAATGGGTCGTGGGTGTCAATTTAGAAAGACTAGAAAAAAGCTCTGGATGTCCTCTATGACGAATAAGATTCAAAGCTGATTGCCAAATAGCATCAGTAACCCCAGTAATGAAATTACCGCGCCCCTAAAATGCCTTGAAACTTATAAAATTTTGTGGGGTACAATGTGGGGTAAAATCTGTGAAAATGAAAATAAAAAACCCACAGAAAACACTATAGAG
>JAYOVN010000144.1:0-3180 GCA_038151515.1 Gammaproteobacteria bacterium
ACTTTGATGTATTGATTGTTGGTGCCGGCATATCCGGTATCGGCGAGGCCTACCACTTACAACAGCAATGCCCAGACAAGAGCTACTGCATTCTTGAAATGAAGGAGACCTTTGGCGGTACGTGGGAAACCCACAAATACCCGGGCATCCGCTCTGATTCGGATCTTTATACCTTTGGCTACCGCTTTAAGCCTTGGACCGGTGTTCCCATTGCCAGTGCCGAGGCCATTCTGGAGTACATGGGAGAAGTCATCGAAGAAAATGCCATCAATCAGCACATTCGCTACGGGCATCGTATTACGCGCTGCAGTTGGTCAAGCGACCAAAACAAGTGGATCGTTGAGGCTACCCGAACCGCTGATGGTGCCAACCTAACCTTCACCTGCAACTTCTTGTGGATGTGCCAAGGTTATTACGACCACGAAAATCCAAATATCCCCAACTGGCCGGGCATGGACCAATACCAAGGGCAGCTAGTTCATGCCCAACTGTGGGACCCGGAAACCGACTACACCGGCAAGAAAGTTCTGGTCATCGGCTCTGGTGCCACCGCGGCCACAGTGATTCCAGAGTTCGCCAAGAAGGCTGAGCATGTCACCATGCTCCAGCGTTCGCCCACCTACTTCTTTTGTAGCGAGAACCGCAACGAGCTAGCAGACCGCCTCAGAGAAATTGGTATTGATGAGCCGACAATTCATCGGGTCGTTCGCGCACAAATTCTATATGACCAGGATGTACTCACGGAACGCTGTAAAACCGAGCCAGATGCGGTTTTTGAAGAACTCAAAGGCTTGATTCGCCAATACGCCGGCGACGATTTCGAGTTCGAACCACACTTCACGCCAAGGTATCGACCGTGGCAACAGCGCTTAGCCTTTTGCCCAGATGGAGACGTTTTTCAGGCTGCGGCGGCCGGCAAGCTGTCCGTGGTCACCGATACCATCGACTCGTTTACCGCTACCGGCGTGCGTACAACCTCCGGCGAAGAGATTGAGGCCGACATTGTCTGCGTGTGCACCGGCTTCCATCTTGCCGTCATGGGCAACATCCCCTTTGACATAGACGGTAATCCTGTGGACTGGCACGACACCGTTAACTATCGCGGCATGATGTTTACCGGTGTGCCCAACCTCGCTTGGGTGTTTGGCTATTTCCGCGCCAGCTGGACATTGCGGGTGGACCTACTGGGTGACTTTGTTTGCGGCCTGTTGAACCACATGGATAGCATCGGCGCACGTAAAGTGGAAGTAGCCTTGCGGGAGGACGATGCAAACATGGAAATCTTGCCTTGGATCGAAGAAGACAATTTCAACCCTAGCTACCTGATGCGGGATATCGACAAAATGCCCCAACGCGGTGCTAAGGCCGAATGGCGGCATAACCAAGACTATTGGCAGGAGAAAGACGAAATTCCTGCAACGAACCTACAAGGTTCTGAATTCGTCTACGACGGTGTGCGAGCTTCCGACCTGCCGCCACAGGCAAAGTCTGCGTGACGCACCTTTTGATCCAACCGTAGGGGCGAACCCTGGCGCCCTACGGTTTACACTTAGGTTAAAACTTAGGTGTAAAACCAAGGCGCGAACTTGGATAGCAAAGACAGAGGGCTAGGTAATCCCGAGCTCTTCGCGGTTAGGCCAGATGTTCGCATACTGCTTGAGCAGATAGGGCCGCTCGCCCTGAGGAAGCTCATTCAACTGCGAGGCAAGTGCCCGCACTGACGGGCTATTAAGCAAATCCTGAACATTCTGATCCTCCAAAACTGCCTTAGCGTAGCGGTGGGTCGGATACAGGCGCGTATTAGCCACAATGCTTTGATCCAGCTGAGCGGCTAAATCTTCCAAACTGGATGCCTGAGTGATGGGCTGGCCAAAGCACAGTCGCACCCGGCCTTTAGGCCCCATCAAGCCTTGAACCATACTTTGTAAATCTTCGTGGGGAGACTTTTGGTAGCTGCCTGATAGGTCCACGGTTGCCAGTTCATGGGCCTTACTTGGCCCACACGGATCTAATTCGTACGACACCGACACAGGCACCACAGGAGCCACCTGCAGCAGCTTGTCCAACGGTTCTTGATCCGAGCCTTTGTCTCGATAGGCCAGCAGCAGCATCTTCAGCAGGGCCGGGTCGGTGCGATCAAAACCGTCCTTGGCACGACCCTGTCGCTGGGCGATCCAAACGGATATGCCCTGCTGAAGCGACTGCTGCATATAACGACTGGTACGGCCCAAGGCCTGATACTGAGCCCGCACGCCCTCTACATTGCGTTCAACCACAAAGCTCTTATTCAAGCGCATTAGATCGGCCGCTAACGAGTTACTCAGCAAGTTGTCGCCCACCGCCATTCGACAGGTATCGTGGCCGGCGTCCTGAAGCAGATAATTCAGCAAACTGGAATCCATCAAAATATCCCGGTGATTCGAGATAAACAGGTAGTGATCGTTAGGACTCAACTGATCTAGGCCGCTGACCGAGAGCTGATCTATCGACTGCTTGATCACTGTTTCAAATAGCCCGGCGACGACGTTTTGGCAGTCTCGTATGGATCGCAGGTTGCGGGTTTTTAAACGCAGAATCAGCCGAGTGAGCCAACGACCCATCGCACGTTTGCCTAACCAACTGGGCAAAACCAACTGGCTAGCCGCTTGGGCAAGCTCCCGAGAGGCGACCAGCCGGGCCAGCACTTGAGGCACTTCGTGGTCGTAGTACGGGCGTATGGTATCGAATTCAGACATGTTTTTTCTCAATAGGCCCCTGCCATCAAACTCTCGAAACTGCGGACACCTATTCCGCGCGCTCTAGAGAATCCTGGTGGCTGCGCATGAATCACTCCATGCCTATGTAATTCGGCAGCGATTGTATTCGATCTATTCACACTATGATCGCCTGATATGTGCCAAGTTCAAAACCGCCTTCCTCGGCCACGTGGGTATAACCGAATAAGCAGATGTCCGCCGTGGTCGGACGATTGCCGACCAAATAGAGGGTCTGCTGCAGTTGTTGCTCCATCACTTGAAGCGCTTTATGGCCACCCTCTTGTTTCGAAAGGTATTCCGCCTCGCGTTCCTTGGGTAGGCCTAAGTACTTGGCTATGTATCTGGCCACTGCGATGTACGGTTCGTGACTGTACTGCTCAAAAAACTGCCATTGCTGGATTTTCGCGTATTCGAATACGTCCTT
>JAYOVN010000145.1:0-3142 GCA_038151515.1 Gammaproteobacteria bacterium
CCAGTTCGGCCCACTGCCTGACCAGAGCATGCACGAGAAAACCTCAGTGTCTGACCTGATCGAAGAAATTTACACGTTCTTGAAGCAAGCCGACGCACGCGAGCTGCGTCACATGTTTGTAGAATTAGACGAAGCCCGAGCTAACGGCGGCGATGCCGATTCCGTTATCCAGCGCATCGACAACTACGAAACCCACGTTGTGCCAATTATTGCCGACATCGACGCAGGCTTTGGTAACGAAGAAGCTACCTACCTCTTGGCCAAGCGCATGATCGAAGCCGGTGCTTGCGCCATCCAGATCGAAAACCAAGTGTCTGACGCCAAGCAGTGTGGACACCAAGCCGGTAAGGTTACGGTGCCTCACGAAGACTTCGTTTCTAAGATCAACGCAGTACGCTACGCATTCCTAGAGCTCGGCATCGACAACGGCATCATCGTTGCACGCACCGACTCACTGGGCGCCGGCCTCACCCAAAAGGTGCCTGTGTCCATTCAGCCCGGCGACCTTGGCAGCAAGTACAACGAGTTCCTAGACACCGAAATCATCGAAGACGTATCGGAACTGCAAGACGGCGACATCACCATTCGCGCCAACGGCAAGCTGGCTAAGCCAAAGCGTTTGGACAACGGCCTGTATGCATTCAAAGAAGACACCGGCTTCGACCGCGTGGTTCTGGACTGCATCACCAGCCTGGAGCACGGCGCCGACCTGCTTTGGATCGAAACCGAAAAGCCCAATGTTGAGCAGATCGCGGCCATGGTCAACGCCATTCGCGAAGTGCGTCCAGAAGCCAAGCTGGTGTACAACAACTCACCATCGTTCAACTGGACCCTTAAGTTCCGCGAGCAGGTCTACGGCGAGTGGAAGGCCGCAGGCAAAGACCTGTCTGCCTACCCAGACCCAGAAGCGAACCCAATGGGCTTGATGGATGCCGCCATTGACGGCACCGAGCTATCCGACGCCGCTGACGCCTTGGTACGTACGTTCCAAGCCGACGCCGCCCGGGAAGCTGGCATCTTCCATCACCTGATTACACTGCCGACCTACCACACCGCGGCACTGTCTACTGACGTACTGTCAGAAGGCTACTTCGGTGATTTGGGCATGTTGGCCTATGTGCGCGACGTACAGCGCCAGGAAATCCGCAAGAACTTGTCTTCCGTGAAGCACCAAGATCTGGCTGGCTCAAACGTGGGCGATGACCACAAAGAGTACTTCCTTGGCGAGAAAGCACTGTTGGCCGGCGGCGCTGCCAACACGATGAACCAGTTCTAAACGGTTCATTACCACCCAGTATTGCTGGGCGAGAAAAAGGGCGGTTAAACCGCCCTTTTTTGTGTTTGTTTATCAAGCCTTAGTTTCTCCATTGGCCCCTGCCCTCACTCTTTGGCAACATGCGTAGCTCATTTGGAGGAGAGAACCATGAACGTAGTAGACGCCATTGCCCACGCCATGAAGGCGGAAGGAATCGACATGCTGTTTGCCTATCCCGTCAATCCCTTGATTGAGGCGGCGGCGAAGGTCGACATTCGTACGGTTATCGTGCGCCAAGAGCGTATTGGCCTGCACATGGCGGACGCGTACTCGCGCTTGTCCTCCGGGGACAAAATCGGTGTGTTCTGCATGCAGCATGGCCCCGGCGCTGAAAACGCCTTTGGCGGTGTGGCGCAGGCCTACTCAGAATCGGTACCGATCTTGGTGATTCCCGCAGGCTATCCTCGCCGTTTGGCCCACTACTACCCGAACTTCAATTCCACCCTGAACATGCAACACATCACCAAGTGGGCAGAGCCCATCACCATGGGCAAGGCGGTGCCGGAGGTGCTGCGCCGTGCCTTCTTCCAGCTGCGCAATGGCCGGCCCGGGCCGGTAATGCTGGAAGTGCCCTTGGACGTCATGAACGAAGAGGTGCCGGATAACTGGACCTATGTGCCGTCCTTTAGCGCCAAAACCGCGCCGGCTCCCGACGACTTAGCCGCTGCGGCTAAGGCGCTGGCTGAGGCTCAGCGACCGGTGATCTATGCTGGCCAAGGCGTACACTACGCCAAGGCTTGGGACGAGCTGAAAGCCTTAGCCGAGGCCTGGAACATTCCGGTAACCACCAGCATCGAGGGCAAGAGCGCCTTCCCGGAAAATCATCCGCTGTCCTTGGGTAGCGGCGGTCGCGCCAATGCGCGTCAGGTAAAACAGTATTTAGCCGAGGCGGATGTGATTTTTGGCGTGGGTGTTTCCTTTGCTCTCACCGCCTTTGGTGTGCCCATGCCCGCCAACAAGGACGGGGCAAAAACCATCATTCACGCCACCTTGGATCCCATGGATCTCAACAAGGATGTGCCCGCCCAAATCGGTTTGATCGGTGACGCCAAGCTAACGCTGCAGGCCCTAAACGGGGCCTTGGAAAGTTATCCAAGAGCAACTGCCGAATCCCGGGGCGACGAGCCTGCAAAAATTGCCGCCATTCGTGACGCATGGCGAAGCGAGTGGTTACCCAAGCTCACCAGTAACGAAACCCCCATTAACCCGTATCGGGTTATCGCTGAACTGGATCGGCTGGTAGACAAAGACAACGTGGTAATCACCCACGACGCTGGCAGTCCCCGGGATCAAACCACGCCGTTTTGGGAATCCACTACGCCGCTGTCCTATATTGGCTGGGGCAAGACTACCCAGTTGGGCTATGGGCTGGGTCTGGCCATGGGTGCCAAACTGGCGGCCCCTGAAAAACTGTGCATCAACGTCTGGGGCGATGCGGCCATTGGCTTTACCGGCATGGACTTTGAGACCGCCGTGCGGGAGAACATCCCAATTTTGTCCATTTTGTTTAACAACTTTTCCATGGCCATCGAGATTCCCATCATGCCGGTGTCTCAGGAAAAATACGGCGCCATCGAAATTTCCGGTCACTACGCTGACATGGCCAAGGCCTTTGGCGGCTACGGCGAGCGGGTGACAGACCCCAACGACATTGTGGCGGCACTGGAGCGTGGTATTGAAGCCACCCGCAACGGCCAAGCCGCCCTACTGGAATTTATTACCAGTCAGGAAATTGATATTTCTAACGAGTAATAACGTCTCTGTATTTTTCACGAGCGCTCAATTAATGGGCGCTTCATCAACTCGGGTTAAAAGCCCGGGTTAAAA
>JAYOVN010000146.1:0-3117 GCA_038151515.1 Gammaproteobacteria bacterium
GGACCGCCTATAGATGCACAGACAGCCAATGTGCGATCCGGTCTGCCACGCTGTCTCGGGCGCCTTTTGGTTCTTGCAGGTAGTGGTCGCCGGGAATCATCTCAAGCAGCTTATCCTCAGCACCCAACCCTTCATAGATCGCCTCGGCATCGGAAGGGAACACACCGGTGTCGGCATCACTTTGAATCACCAAGGAGGGCACGGAAATTCTTGGCAAATGCAGCTCTCCGCGGCAGTGAGAGTCACTTAGACTCCACATAGACAGCCAAGTTCGCAGCGTGTTGGTTAGCCCAATGCCCCGAGGGCTGTAGTTTGCGGTCTTGGGATCGCCGGCGTAGCACCACGCTTCTCGCCGATTGGAGGGATCGATGCTGGCATCCATCAGTCGCAAGTCCGCCCAAGTTCGATACAAGTTGAATGCTCGATCCACCATGCCCAGTTCCTTCAGCCGTGCCAGTTCGTCATGACACCACTGGGTGATCCGGTGGTTACGCGCCACTTGAGCTTGGCGGTATTGCTGGATAAATGCGTGACTGTATGGCGGTCCGTTGTCCGGGTTATACATATCCAGTTCTGGCACAACGCTAGAAGAATCGGTCTCGTCTGCCACGGCTGGGTCGAACCACGCCGTTAGCACCTCGGGGCGTCCGCCGTGGGCATTCAGAGAAATGTAAAAGTCGGCGGGCGTAAGCTGGTCCAGTGCCTCGGGAATTTTCAGTCCCGGCGTGGCAGTCATGGTGACACCTAGGGACTGGGACTGATAAGCCGCCATCAGGGAACCGCCACCGGAATTCCCCAGCAGCACCACGGTTTCGACGCCGGCTTCTTCCTTAAGCCATTGCACCCCTGCGCCAATATCGATGAGGGCGTGCTCGAGCAAGAAAAACCCCTCGTTGCCGCGGAAGCGTGTGTTCCAGCCGAGAAAACCGAAGCCACGCTGAGCCATCAGTGGTGCTAGGTAGTGTTCACTGAAGTCCACATTGTAATGGCTGGCAATGAATGCAACAGAAGGCGTGCCGCCCTTGGGTTTGAAGTACAAACCCTGACAAGGATTGAACCCCGCACCGTTACGCTGACTGGTGGCCGATGCCTGGGACACAAACTCAATATCAAAATCCATCATTCGAAGCACCTTTTGTACTGACGCGTCCATAGAGTGCTGGCGTCGCCTTGGGAGAGAGGAGAGCCGCTTACCGAACGGCCAACTCAATCACCACCAGTTTGCCGTTAAGCCATGCCGGCAGCCAACTGGGAGCCTTGGGGCGCAGCCGAGCAAAAACCTGATCCACATAGGGTTGATTGTCCAATATGACTTTGCCCTTACCCGAGAAGGTCTGATTCTTAATGACCATATTCACCGTTTGACCAGCCCCTTGGAAAACACGCCACCACCTGCCATCAATACCCATAAACACCAGATTACCCTCCTTGAGATAATTCACCGGATAGACCCGACCATCGGCTAGGGTCACAATCATGGTGCGCGCGGCCCGCTCCCCCCCTGGGTTGTTAGTAATCTCTTGGATGACACGAGCGTTTGTGCCCGCCACTCGCTGAGGTAGCCACAGCAGCAATATCAAAGTCGCAGCACCCAGCGAGATCAGCCAGAACGAGCGTTTCTTCAGCCAAGCAAGGCTCACAGGGCTAGCCGCCTTCGATCCGAGGGATTAAAAACACCTCTGCTGCTGCGGGAATGGTTTGAGTCCAATCATCACGAAAAATCTGTCCGTCGATGGACACCGCCACCCCTCGATCCAGCGTCTGCTGAAAATCAGGGTAGCGATCGACTAGCGAAGCCATCAATTCGGCAATGGTCTCGGCATGCACCTCAAAGGCGCTGCCGGGACCACCGGAAAGCTGAAGCGATCCGCTCAGCCTAACCCGCATTTTCCTGGTCATCGATGGCTGCCAGCACGCGTGGTGGCGACATCGGAGCGTGGGTCATGCGCACACCCGTAGCATTCGCAATGGCGTTACCGACCGCCGCCAAAGGCGGGACGATGGATGTTTCACCAACGCCGCGCACACCGTATGGGTGAAGCGGGTTGGGTACTTCCAAGATCTTGGTATCGATGAACGGCAGATCCGAACAAACCGGAATGCGGTAATCCAGGAAGCCTGGGTTTTGCAAACATCCGTCGTTGCCATAGATGTATTCCTCGTTCAACGCCCAGCCAATACCTTGGGTCGCGCCCCCTTGGAACTGCCCTTCTACATAGTCCGGGTTAATCGCCTTACCGGCATCTTGGACCACCGTGTAGCGAACAATAGTCGAACGTCCAGTTTCTGGGTCTACCTCAACGTCGCAAATATGGCTCGCAAATCCCATGCCTGCGCCATCGGCAGTAACCTCGTTGTGACCGGCAATGGGGCCGCCGGTGCGGCCGGATTTTGCTGCGATTTCTTTAAGGGACAACGGTGGCAAATTGCCATGACCAGTGCCTGTAGCAACGGCCTGACCGTTTTCCCAGACGACGTCTTCTTCCGGCACACCCCACATCTTGGCTGCACGCTGCTTCAACACGTTAATTGCATCTCGCGCAGCAAAAACCGTGGCCATGCCAGATGAGAAGGTGCCCCGGCTACCCTCGGTCATATCGTTGTGGCCCAGGGAGGTCGTGTCAGCGATGTTGGCGCGAACTTGCTCGTAGGGTATTCCCAACTCTTCAGCAGCAATCATGGCCATAGATGAGCGGGAACCGCCCACATCCACTGTACCCAGAGTGAGATTTACGGTGCCATCCACGCCGATATTGAGATCGGTACAGGTCTGGCCGCCAATGTTGAACCAAAATCCACAGGCAACCCCGCGGCCTTGGTTCTTTTTCAACTTGGCGCGCATGTGCGGATGATCTTTCACCGCCTGCAGCGTGTGCTCAATACCAATAGGTCCGTAGGTGGGACCATAAGGAGCAACGGTCCCCTCACGAGCCACGTTCTTCAGGCGCATATCGATTGGGCTGACACCAATTTCTTTCGCCAACACATCGATGGTGCTTTCCACAGCAAATGCTGCCATAGGCGCTGAGGGCGCGCGGTAAGCGGCCACCTTGGGCCGGTTAACGATCACATCCCAACCAATGGACTTATTGTTTTTGATGTCGTAGCAGGCAAAGG
>JAYOVN010000147.1:0-3103 GCA_038151515.1 Gammaproteobacteria bacterium
GAGGTGATATCTCGCACAAGAATCAACTTTCGCTGTGAATCCGAATCAAAGCGCCGTGCTTCCAGTTGCTGCTCCGGATTGAGCGGGGAGGTAAATTCAAAGTTCGGGCTATCGTCTTCCTGACGAAGAAATGCGGCGAAATCCGGGCTTCGGACAATGTTTGCTAAGCCAAGTCCGATGTCGTCTTTCTTTAAATTGAACAACGAACGCGCTGCGGTATTCATTGTTTCGATGCCGCCAGCTTCATCTAGCAATATAACTGCATCCGGTATCAGTTCAGTTACACCCAATATTTCCCGAACTCTGGCTAACATGGATCGAACGCGCTGGCGTTCTCTGCCCAACTGACGGTAGGGGGAATTCGCGAGTTCGTACCACGCTTCCGAACTGTTTTCCGGCAAACTGAGCGGGCGTTCCGCCCAGCGCCGAAATTTTTCGAACTCGCCATATTGGCGAAGAATCCAAGTTAGGGCAGCGAGAAAAAACGCCCAGCCCATTTGCCCGGTAAGTAGGCCCCCGCAAAATGCGAGGACTCCGAGCAGGCCAATTAGCGGTAGTTCGTTTGTGGATTTCATGTCCTAGACGCCTCCGCCCATTTCACGCTCTGTTGGTGCATAACGTTGACTCCACTTTATGACACTGTGATGACATTATGCGCCTTTGATTGGGTTGAGCCATGAGCGTTTCTAACCGCTAAATATCAAGGCTAGTACTTGACGCTTAGATCGAGCATGAAGCGCGTGTAATCTTGCTCGGTTCCAAAGTCCACGTTCCGATCATTGAGGAACAAAGTACCGCCAACCTTTACTTTCTTGTTAAACGCGTAGCTGGTGCTGAACTTGTGACCCTTGGCGTCGGTGCCGCCACCTCCGAAGTCTGAGTCTGTCAGTACGGCATAAACCGCATCTGCTTCGATGTCTTGATAAGCCCATCCAAGGCTCCAATCAGATACCTTCAATTTGGTGCCAAAAACGTAGCCGGTGTCGTTGTCCTTCGCCCCGAGGTTCTGCACATAGTCAGCATATACTGTTGCTTTGCCCAAATTGGTTGGCAGCTTTAGTTCAGCGAAACCCTCAATAAGTTCAAAATCAGAGACGTAGCGACCGTCTGCAGTAAGGCGGTTACCACTAACATTGTCCGCACCCGCAGAGGCATCCGTAGGCGAATCAAATCCGGTGTATTCGTAGTAGCCCAAGCCGGCAATGAGCTTGGCCGACTCAAAAGCAGGAACGCTAATGCCGGCCTGAGCGCCGAGCAGAAGAACGTCATTGCCACTCTTTGACTCGTCAATCCAAGTACCCAAACCATTGATGAATAGATTGCCCTGGCCGTATTTCACGCCAAAGCCTTCCGGGCGCAGATCACCATCCCAGATCAAGCCGTTGCCCCCGACACGCTGCAGGGTGTTTTTGAACTTGCCGGCGTAAATATCCAAATCTTGACCTGTGGGGCGAAAGCGCACGTAAGCCTGATCGATGTTGACCCCCTTGCTTGAGAAGTTATCCCCAAGGGTTTGGTTTGTGGAAACCGGGTCGTCGCTGCCGCTCGCCAATTCAAAACCCAGCAGAGTGTTTTCGTTGATGTCGGCCTTAATCCCAACACGGGCACGGACACGGTTTCGAAGACGATCTGGGGCGCCTTCAACATCAATGGATTCAAAACGGTAGCGCAAATCGGCGTTCATTTTGATTCGATCGGTATTTTTAGTTTTCGTGGTGGCCTTTGTCGAATTAGCGCTCATAGACTGAACCGACATCTCTGTCTTTTGCTGCTCAGCTTCAAGTTGCTCAAGGCGAGCGCTGAGTGCCTCCAGTTGTGCACGAAGCGCTTCGATTGTTTCGTTCTTATCACTGGACCAACTTAGCGGTGCAAGTAACGACAATGCGATAGCGGCCAAGAGCATCCGAGCGTATGGCTGGAGGCTGTGTGTAATATCCATAGTCCGACCTTATAGTTGTAAAGTTCGGTCAAGATAAGTCGGCGATGTAACTGTTTTATGACAAAATGACAGCCTGAAAGGACAGGCAAAAGTAGCGGCAAATCTAGGCCGCGAAACAGAGGATCCGCGGGTCATTAGCGGGTTACCTCCAAAGAGGCCTTGCTCGGCTGATTTTGTTGAGCAGGCCTAACTGCCAGCCACGTTAGAACAGTAGCTGAGCAAGTCGTTGAAGCCTGATCGCCCAAGTAATTCATCGAGATGTCATACTCTTCCCGTAATTTTGAGTCCGGGATCCGGGAGTTTTGGCCCAATTGCAAAAAGGAAGTTATGCGGACAAAGATTTTAGTCGTAGAAGACGAGCCTGAAATCAGAGAGCTCTTAAAGTTTTCTCTTGAACGAGCTGATTTCGATGTAATTGAGGCAGAAAGTGGCGAAGCGGCTATTAGCCTGTTGGCGGATGAGAAACCCGATGTGGCAGTTCTTGACTGGATGCTACCGGGTATGAGCGGCGTGGCCTTGGCCAAGCGTCTTCGAAAGGACGAACTTACCAGCGATATTCCGTTACTGATGCTCACCGCAAAAAACGAAGAAGCGGATCTACTCAAAAGCTTCGAGGCGGGCTTTGACGACTATATGCGCAAACCATTTTCCCCCAAGGAACTTGTTGCGCGCCTGAAAGCGCTGATGCGCCGATCAGGCCTGTCAGATGATGGCGCCTTAGAAGAAGCGGGTATCCGCATTGATAAATCAAGTCATAGAGTCACGATTGATGGGAAAGTCCTGGCAATTGGCCCCACCGAGTACCGTCTGCTGGAGGTCTTGCTGCGCAATCCAGATCGTGTATTTGAACGAGATCAACTGTTGGATCGAGTTTGGGGCCGAAGCACCTACATCGAAACTCGCACCGTAGACGTGCATATTTTAAGGCTTCGGAAGCTACTTAAGCCCTACGGCCTTGATCGGGCAATTCAAACCGTTCGCAGCGTGGGCTATCGGTTCTCATCATCAAATTGATGATGCGGCTCAGGTCACTAAGAAGCGGTCACCGCCAGAGCGCAAAGCGTGCGCCCTCGCGGCGGTTCCCGGGGCTAAATTAGACTTCCATGGGTTTGAGCAGTTTCGGCCAGCGTTCCATGCTGGCTTCTATTTGCTCCCCGATGGCCT
>JAYOVN010000148.1:0-3047 GCA_038151515.1 Gammaproteobacteria bacterium
ATATAAGCAAAGTTGTCTGAATCAAAACCCGCCAGTTCAATCGCAAAATATCGATTACCCGGAATCTCCGGTACCGTAATGATGATCGGCTGTTCTTTGGCGTATACCCAGGCTGGTGAATAGAGCGTATCGGCATTCGGGGCGCCGCCGTCGCGATAGTTTTTAGGATCGACAAACGTCGCGTGCCAGAACTTGTTTATCGCGTCCACTGGTACTTGCTGACCCTTTGGCGCTTCAGGCTGCCCCCACTTGTAGCGAAGCACTGTGTTCAAATAATAGGGAAACGCGTAAATCAGTGCGTCCACACCTTTGGTGTAGGCATATTGTTCACGCCAGTCTTTATTGAAGTTGATCTGCCAGTAACTGCCGCCAGCTAGGGCTAAGACCACGACCAGGGGAATCAGCGCTTTTATCGGCCTTAATTGCATTTTTGTCTCTACCCATATCCCTACCAAGTGAGAAACTATAATCTCTGGTACCAAAATCTATGTATCATTTACGGTCATCCCGTAGTTTCACCTCCTCTGCTAGCTAGACCTTTTGACTCCTGATGGATAGATGCCGCGTCCGCAAATGATACATAGCCGCTAGACCAAGCCTCATATACTAGTTTCTGGTGCGGGCTGCTGGCGATAGGCCCTCAGCCGGAGACTAAGGCCCCTCTTAAAAGCAACGACTTTAGAACCTAATAGAAATTCGTACCCAACTGCTACGACACATAAACGAACAAAGGGAAACAGGCAGAGGGATTTCATGTTGTTTCGAGTGATTTACAGTACTGGTGTGTTAACGGCTATTGCCTTAATTAGCGCCTGCTCCGGCGACCAGGCGCAAAAGCGCCATGAGGCCAATCAGTATCTTCGCACTACGAACGCAGTTATTCCGGCAGACAATGAAATCATCTCATTTCCCGCCCAGCCTCAGATAAATCCAGATGGCCAAGAGTTCAATGCGGATCGAAATGCTTACTTTGGCGACCTGCACGTACATACGGCTCTCTCCTTTGATGCCGCTGGTTTTGGCACCACCGCCACACCGGCAGACGCCTATCGCTACGCGCAGGGCGAGGCAATCATGCACCCCAGCGGATTTGAAGTACAACTGGCACAGCCGCTGGATTTCTACGCGGTGACGGACCATGCGCAGATGCTGGGACTGATTAACGAGGCGGCAGACACCAACACGGCGTTCTCAGATTACGAGCTGTCAAAGTCCTATCACGGTATCAATGACTCGGTCGATGGCGGCATGTTCGATATCGCGAAAAGAAATCTTATCTTCAACAATTTCCGCAGTGATGTTGTGGCCAACCTACTCGATGGAACCTTCAACAGTGATGTTATTAACCGTGTCAGCAAATCCGCGTGGGTCGAAACAGTTTATGCGGCAAACGAAGCTTATCGACCTGGTCAGTTCACCACCTTTGCAGCCTATGAATACACAACCTCTACCGAGGAATCAGGGAACCTTCACCGCAATGTAGTCTTTCGCAGTACAGACAAGTTACCCGCGGTGCCTTTCTCCCGATTGAACAGTATTAACCCCGAGGGACTTTGGCACTGGATGGACGGCCTGCGCGAGCAAGGCATAGAAAGCTTGGCGATTCCCCACAACAGCAACGGTTCCAACGGTGCGATGTTCGCGTTTACTGACTGGGCAGGGAACACCATCGACCAGGAATACGCCGAACAGCGCATGCGCAATGAACCTCTGGTCGAAATCACACAGATCAAGGGCACGTCCGACACTCACCCATTACTGTCACCTAACGACGAGTGGGCCAATTTCGAAATCTACCCCCTGCGCGTTGCCACAGCCTTGCCCAGCGTTGCCCCGGGTAGCTACGTACGCGATGCGTGGCAACGGGGTCTTGCCACTGCGGCAAACAATAACGCCAACCCCTACAAGTTCGGCGTCATCGGTTCCAGCGACACACATACGGCAGCGGCGCCATTGGAAGAGGACAATTACTTCGGCAAAGTCAGCATAATGGACGCCACCCCAGAACAGAGGGGCTCAATTCCTGCAAGCTTTCTCTACGGCACCTTGGTTAAACTTGCGATGCCCGACATGGTCGAGGAGGTTGATGGTAAAACTTACCTTAACTTTCCTGGCTACAAGTTCTGGGGGGCCTCTGGCATTGCCGGGGTATGGGCAGAAGAGAATACCCGTGAAGCCATCTACGATGCGCTGCGCCGCAAGGAAACCTTCGCCACCAGCGGTACTCGCATCAAGGTACGTTTTTTTGCCGGTTACGAGCTCGATAAAGTGGAAGTAACCAGTCGAGACTTGATCAGTATCGCATACAAAAGCGGCGTCACCATGGGCGGCACATTGCATGTCGACAGAGACCGTCGGCCCACATTTTTTACCTGGGCGGTGCAAGATCCAAACACCGCACAACTACAACGCGTGCAAATCATTAAAGGCTGGCTGCAAGACGGCGAACATCGGGAGCAGGTTTATGATGTCGCCTGCTCCGACGGCCTGAGTGTCGATACAAAAACCCACCGCTGCCCCGATAACGGCGCAAAAGTGAATCTGGATGACTGTTCCAGAACCGCCAATGTAGGCGCGAGCGAGCTAAAAACATTATGGCAAGACCCTGATTTTGTGCCAGGACAAGAAGCCTTCTATTACGTACGCGTACTGGAGAACCCCGTGTGCCGCTGGTCGACGTGGGATGCCATTCGATCTGGAGAACAACCTCGCCCGGATTTACCGGCGACTATCCAGGAGCGAGCATGGTCGTCGCCTATTTGGTACAGCGCATCTACCGATGACAATAATTTTGTGCATTAAGTCATGGCTCGGCCGCGCTATCTTCCTACTGTTAAGTTTGGGCTGGGTAAGCTGCGTTGCCGCCGATGCAGGCATTGATCACAGACCCAATGTTCTGCTGATCCTTGCTGACGATCTGGGCTATTCCGACATCGGCTCCTATGGCAGTGAAATCAGCACCCCAAACCTGGACCAGCTTGCAAATAACGGGTTGCGCTTCAGCAGTTTTTATACAACAGCTAGCTGCGCGCCCACCCGCGCCATGC
>JAYOVN010000149.1:0-1744 GCA_038151515.1 Gammaproteobacteria bacterium
TCCGCACCCACGTTCAGGGCCAGTATGTTGGCAGCGAGTTCGCCGCCAGCTGGCCTGAGGGTGTACTGGAGAAAATCAACGCTCTGGGCAACTAAATTGACCTTAACTGGCGCGGGAGATTCATATGTTTGAAATAATTCTTAGACGAATCTCCCGCGTCGCGGAAACAATTTCCGCCATGATTTTGGCGGTGATTTTCATCATTTTCCTGCTGCAAATTTTCACACGGTACGCTCCAAAAATTGCTTGGCTGATGCCGGTCACGCCCATCTATGACTGGATGATAGCGCTTGAGCCGATCGGCTGGACCGTCAATCTGATTTCGCTTCTATGGGTCTGGCTCATCTTCTTTGGCTGCGCTTTCTTTGTACGTGACGGCGACCATGTTGCTTTTGACATCTTGTTTCAAGCGCTGTCGCGTTCCTGGCAGCGCTACCTCGCCATGGCAACAGCGCTGATCATGGTAGCAGCCATGGTCTATTCCTTCGGCCCGACCTGGGAAGCAATTTTTGGCAGCCGACTTATGGAGCTTAAAAAGATCCAAACGCTCCGCCTTCCCATCACAGGTGATAAGATCCCAATAAAATGGCTATTCGCATCCTATATCCTAATGATGATCGTGATCACACTTCGGTACCTTTGGCGTGTTGTCATGCTTGCCGGGGCCGGCGTAGCACCTATCAATGGGGCAACAGCAACAGGCGGCAATGATGATGAAGACGCGTCATGAGCCTTGAGCTAACCCTCGGCCTCCTCGCCCTGTTCGGTACCGCCGCGATCGGTACGCCTGTAGCCTATTCCATCATCGTCGGTGTGGTCGTCTATCTGGGTGTTGCGGGTCAGGACATCGCTATTGCCGGTGAGACCATGGTGCAGCGTCTATATGATGGCTTTTTGCTTCTTGCTGTGCCGCTGTTCATTGTCTCAGCGAATATTATGAACGCCGGCACAATCTCCGACCGGTTGCTTAAATTCTGTATTGCACTTGTTGGTGGGCTTCGAGGCGGCCTCGGCCATGTAAATGTCGTGGCAAGCCTGATCTTTTCAGGCATGTCGGGTTCCGCAGTGGCAGATGCCGCAGGAATCGGCAAGATCATTATCGATATGATGGTCAAAAGTGGTCTTTACACACGGGGCTACGCGGCGGCGATCACCGCTGCAACAGCGACAATCGGGCCAATTATACCACCATCAATTCCAATGGTACTTTACGCGCTGGTTTCCAATACCTCAATCACCAGTCTGTTTTTGGGCGGCATCATCCCCGGTTTGCTGATGGGAGCTGTGTTGATGGCGATGAATGCATGGATTTCACATAAGCGTAAATTTGGAAAACAAAGTCATATTGTCTTTGCCGAACTGCCATCGGTAACGGTTAAAGCCATGCCTGCCTTGATGATGCCCGTGATTCTGCTGACTGGCATCTATTCCGGCGTCACTACACCAACCGAAGCCGCTGCTGTGGCTGCGCTATATGCGCTGGTCGTGGCGGCGGGGCTGTATCGCGCACTAAAGTTGAGAACGCTTTACGAAGTGTTTGTCGAAAGCGCGCGATCTGCGGCATCCGTCGGCCTCGTGATCGGCGCCTCGATGATTCTGACCTATGTGGTAATTCAAGAGAATATTCCGCAGACCATCTCAACGTTAATGGCAGGAACGGAAATCAGTCCACTTATATTCCTGTTATTGGTCAATATTCTGGTTCTAGCAGTAGGGTGTATCTTAGATGCCACTGTGATCATTT
>JAYOVN010000149.1:1754-3031 GCA_038151515.1 Gammaproteobacteria bacterium
CATTCTGCTGTTCGTGATAAGTGCAGTAACCAGAATCCCGTTGGTTGAAATTATCAGAGAAATATGGGGCTTTTTAGCTGTTCTCCTTATTGCGTTGCTGACCATGATTATGCTTCCAGATCTAATACTCTGGTTGCCGAGGAGCTTGGGATACTGAGTTGATGAAGAGCACGAATTATACTCAAATGTTATCTCCGCAATCATCGTCACGCTACATGCCGCTTAGTGTTGGTCTCATAGGAACTGGCCGGATCAGTGACATCTATCTCCAGACCTGTATGTCATTCAGTGAGATTAACATAACAGCCTGCGGCAGCCTCAATCTGAAGGAAAGCAAGTGGAAAGCTGAACAATACAACATTCCAAAAGTAGCAAGTCCTGAAGATATCATCTCCGACTCCACCATCGACTGCATTCTGAACCTCACAATTCCCACAGCCCATGCCGAAATAAGCCTTGCCGCACTTGCCGCCGGCAAACACGTCTACTCAGAAAAGCCGTTCGCAACCACACTTCAGGATGGGCAACGCATCCTAAATCTTGCCGCGGAAAGAGGCCTTATGGTTGGTAACGCCCCCGACACCTTTCTTGGCGGCCGCTGGCAAACAGCACGAAAACTTATTGACAGCGGGGTGATTGGCGCTCCGATCGGGTGCATGGCACATGCTGGAACGCATGGGGTTGAACGACACAACCCAAACCCAGATTTCTACTACCAGCCGGGAGGTGGGCCGCTGTTTGATCTCGGCCCCTATTACTTGACCGCCATGGTATTTCTGATGGGGCCAATCAGGCGGGTAAGCGGCATTGCAAGCAGGTGTTTCAACAAGCGGCAGATTGAGAATGGTCCGCGGCAGGGGGAATGGATTGATGTCGAGGTCGACACTCATTCCCTATCGATGATGGAGTTTGTCTCGGGTGCTATCGGCAACATGACCATCAGTTTTGATATCTGGGACAGCGCGACCCCACGGCTTGAAATTTACGGCACAGAAGGAACGGTTTGCATTCCAGACCCAGACCCGGTGCATGGTGCTAATAATTTCGGCGGTCCCGTCTGGTATCGCACACGCAAGACGAGCCGATGGGAATATCAGCCGCGTCCCACAGATAGGCCTGCGACCTGGCTCGAAGCTAAAAACACCCATGGCTTCAATAGCAACAGTCGAGGCCTCGGTCTTTTGGAAATGGCTCATGCGCTGCACGAAAGCCGGTCACCACGCGCCAGTGGCGAGCTTGCACAGCATGTCCTCGAGGTCATGCTGGCTATTGAGGCA
>JAYOVN010000150.1:0-2992 GCA_038151515.1 Gammaproteobacteria bacterium
CAATCGCAGAAATGAGCGTCATGGACGTTGTTGAGCTGATCGCAGACATGGAAGAGAAGTTCGGCGTATCTGCGGCAGCCGCAGTGGCCGTTGCAGCACCTGCGGCCGGTGGCGGCGATGCTGGCGCTGGTGGCGCTGAAGAGAAGACTGAGTTTGATGTAATGCTTGCATCTGCAGGTGACAAGAAAGTAAACGTCATCAAGGCAGTGCGAGCAATCACTGGCTTGGGTCTGAAAGAAGCCAAGGCCCTGGTAGACGACGCACCTTCAGCGATCAAAGAAGGTGTCTCCAAGGACGAAGCAGACGACATTCAAAAGCAGCTTGAAGAAGCTGGCGCTACGGTTGAACTGAAGTAGGACAGCCACCGTTAGCCTTTTGAAAAGCGTTACATTAAATAGCGCTACATAGCTGGACCGAGCTGCAAAAAAGCAGCCCGGTGCCAGCTTTTCGTGCTTGTCTGAGGAAAGCACGTTGGATTCGATGTTGACCACGTAGGAGATTCGCATGGCTTACAGCTTTACTGAAAGGAAGCGCATTCGGAAAGATTTCGGAAAATTGTCCGAGAAAATGGAACTGCCGTATTTACTGGCGATCCAAACCGACTCTTACAGCAAGTTTTTACAGGTAGGCACCAGCGCAGAAGATCGCGCTGAGTCCGGCCTGCATGCCGCATTTAAATCGGTGTTTCCCATCGCCAGCTATTCTGGCAGCGCCGAATTGGAGTACGTAGATTACCGGCTCGGAGAGCCAACCTTCGATGTGAAGGAATGCGTATCTCGAAGCATTACCTACGCAGCGCCACTGCGAGTAAAAGTGCGGCTGATCATTTACGACAAGGAATCTTCCAGCAAGAAGGTCAAGGACGTAAAAGAGCAAGAAGTGTACATGGGTGAAATTCCGCTCATGACCGAAAACGGCACCTTTGTAATAAACGGCACGGAGCGTGTGGTTGTATCGCAACTACACCGATCCCCAGGGGTGTTTTTTGATCACGACAAGGGTAAGACTCACAGTTCAGGCAAGCTCCTATATAACGCTCGGGTCATCCCATACCGTGGTTCTTGGTTGGACTTCGAGTTCGACCCTAAGGACGCAGTTTTCGTCCGAATCGACCGTCGTCGCAAGCTGCCAGCATCCATCATTTTGCGTGCGCTGGAGTATTCTAGCGAAGAGATTTTGGAAACCTTCTTCGATACCAACACGGTTTCGATCAAGGGTGAAGACGTCTCTATTAAACTCATCGCAGAGCGTTTGCGCGGTGAGGTAGCAAGTTTCGATATCGTCGGCCCCAATGGCAAAGTAATTGTCGAAACCGGTCGCCGTATCACCGCCCGGCACGTGCGTCTGTTGGAAGACAGCGGCATGAAGCAACTGGCGGTGCCGCGAGAATACTTGCTTGAGCAAATCACCGCGAAAGACATCGTTGATGAGTCCACGGGTGAGGTTGCCATTCCATGCAACTCCATCATTACCGAGGAAGTGCTGGAGAAGCTGTTCGAGCTGAAGGTCAGCAGTTTCGAAACAATCTACACCAACGACCTAGATTGTGGTCCGTTCATATCAGACACCATGCGGGTTGATCCTAGCTCCAACAAACTTGAAGCGTTGGTGGAAATCTACCGAATGATGCGCCCAGGTGAGCCGCCCACAAAAGAGTCAGCAGAAAACCTGTTCAGTAACCTGTTTTTCTCCAATGACCGATACGATCTATCCGGCGTGGGTCGAATGAAGTTCAACCGTCGTTTAGGACGTGAAGAAATCGTAGGCGAGGGTACCCTTTCCAAGGAAGACATTGTCGATGTGCTGAAGACGCTGATCGATATTCGAAACGGCAAGGGCACCGTGGATGACATTGACCATTTGGGTAACCGACGTATTCGTTCCGTTGGCGAAATGGCCGAGAACCAGTTCCGCGTAGGGCTTATCCGAGTCGAGCGGGCGGTGAAGGAGCGTTTGAGCTTGGCCGAGTCCGAAGGCTTGATGCCACAGGACATGATTAATGCCAAGCCCGTCGCCGCAGCGGTAAAAGAATTCTTTGGTTCTTCCCAGCTGTCGCAGTTTATGGACCAAAACAATCCATTGTCTGAGGTCACGCACAAGCGCCGGGTATCCGCTCTTGGACCGGGTGGTTTGACCCGGGAGCGAGCGGGCTTCGAAGTTCGCGACGTGCACCCAACGCACTATGGACGAGTTTGTCCAATTGAAACCCCTGAAGGACCGAACATTGGTCTGATCAACAGCTTGGCAACCTATGCGCAAACTAACGAATACGGTTTCCTAGAGTCGCCGTATCATCGCGTTGTTAAAGGTGTGGTGACCAAGGAGGTTGAGTATCTGTCAGCCATTGATGAAGCCCAGTACGTCATCGCTCAGGCCAGTGCGCCCATCGATGCCAAGGGACGCTTCACCGAAGAACTGATCGATGTACGACATCAAAATGAGTTCACAAAAACTGCCTCGGAAAACGTCGATTTTATGGACGTGTCTCCCAAGCAGGTGGTTTCCGTGGCAGCGTCGCTGATACCGTTCTTAGAACACGACGATGCAAACCGAGCCTTGATGGGTTCCAACATGCAGCGTCAGGCGGTGCCCACGCTTCGCGCCGAAAAGCCACTGGTTGGTACCGGCATGGAGCGCAATGTTGCTCGGGATTCCGGTGTGTGTGTTATCGCCAAGCGCGGCGGCGTAATCGACAGTGTTGACGCGAGCAGAATTGTCGTACGTGTCGCCGATGCCGAGATCGAAGCCGGAGATGCCGGTGTCGACATCTACACGCTGACCAAGTTTACCCGCTCCAACCAAAACACCTGCATCAACCAGCGTCCGTTGGTCAAACCCGGTGATGTGATCAGTGCTCGAGACATTCTGGCAGACGGTCCGTCCATCGACATGGGCGAACTGGCTTTGGGTCAGAATATGCGTATCGCATTTATGCCTTGGAATGGCTACAACTTCGAAGATTCCATTTTGGTGTCTGAGCGCGTGGTGAAAG
>JAYOVN010000151.1:0-2989 GCA_038151515.1 Gammaproteobacteria bacterium
TGGTAGGCCTCGCCGATACCGGATATGCCGGCACCAACAATCAATACATCAAAGTCCGTTTGCTCTTGGGTGGTAGCGATGGGTTGTGCGTTTGCCACGATTACTCTCCTGTGCGTTGAATCTCCGAAGGCGTTCCACCGATTGTGCGAGCCAGCAATCTAGCCGTGCTGACTTTGTTCGCGGGCGGAACCCGTTCGGGCTCGAAGGCTGTAAAGAAGCTATAACGCCCTAGATCAGACCGCAACCCAATCTCCGCAGGCAGTGAACGCGTCTGTGAACCAGTAGCGTTAGCCTAGGTAGACCAATGGCGGTTCGTCCAGCATGGCTAACTGCTCTCTTAGAGCCAGTACGTGGTTGGACCAGTAGTTCACGGAATCGAAGGTGGGAAACGCCATGGGAAAGGCCGGGTCGTGCCAGCGACGAGCAATCCACCCGGCGTGGTACATGATTCGAAGCGTGCGCAGTGGCTCGATTAAATTGAGGGTCGACAGATCAAAGTCGTGGAAATCTCGATAGGCGTCCAAGATCAGATTCAGCTGCAGAGTTTGATTTGCTCGCTCGCCGCTGAGCAGCATCCATAAATCTTGGATCTGTGGTCCGAGCATACAGTCGTCAAAGTCAACGAAGTGGGGGGTGTCGTCCCGCCACAGAATATTGCCCATATGGCAGTCGCCATGAATAGCCGTTAGCGGTGCGCTCGCCATCAACGGTTCAATCCGTACTAACAGCTGTTCGGTAATAGACCGATAGGCGTCTTCCATTTCCAGTGGCAAAAAACTGTTTGCCAGCAAAAATTCTCTGCTTTCCCAACCCAGACGCTGCACCGTGAGAGATACGCGGTGAGAAAACGGCCGGCTTGCGCCATAGGCATGCAGCCGCGCAATGGACCGTGCCAGCACTTCCAGATCGTCTTCGTTTTCCAAGTTTGGCGGATGGCCGCCTTGCCTCGGGAAAACGGCGAATCGAAAGCCGGCATGATCAAACACACTTTTGCCGAGAATGTTAAGTGGCGGCACCACGGAGAGTTCAGCGTCGAATAGCCCTTGGGTGAAGGTATGCTCTTCTTCTATGGCCTCGTTCGACCAGCGCCCGGGGCGATAAAATTTGCAAATGACGAATGAACCGTCTTCCAGTGCAACTTGATACACCCGGTTTTCGTAACTGTTCAGCGCATTTAGGCCCCCGGTGGGTTCAAATCCTGCCGCTTCAACGGCATCTAGAACCGCATCCGGAGTAAGGCCGTCGTAGGGCGCTTGAACTGGGCTGCTGGATAAGTCTGGCATGGCGGCACTGTACCAGCTATGGCTTGGCAATATTCGTTTTCAGCTGCCGACGGCTTCAGCCCGTGTTGCGCACCATACATCCACCCGCCCAGCGCCCTGTTGTCGCACCAAACGCACTATTTGCCGGGCAGTAGCACCGGTGGTCAAGACATCGTCGACGATGGCAACGTACTTGTTCCGCAATTCCTGATAAGGCTTTTCACGCCAAATGAAACTGTGCTGAATGAGTCGCTGTCGTTGCTCTCGTGAAAGGGTGCGCTGGGCAGGACCACGGCGACGGGCCATGAGTTTGTCTGCAACGGGAATCTTAAGAGCGGTACCAATGGCCGACGCAAGTAGCGAGCTTTGGTTGAAACCCCGACTCACCAGTGACCAGTAGTTCAAGGGTACTGGTAGTAGAAGATCTGGTCGGGCTTTGGCCATTTGGGGGCGGATCTGGGCCAGCATGATGTGGGCCAGCGCGAGGCCCTCGGCTTCGCCGCGGCTGAATTTAAGGCGGTGTAACAAGTAGGAACCGGCCCCTTGGTGAAGCAATGGCGCAAATGTTCTGTCTGCCAATGGCTGGGTTATGCACGATCCGCAGGTTGAATGGACTGACTCGCCAGCGTCCAACGAAGTTGGTGTTAAGGGCAGTGCGCAGTGGCGGCAGGCATGAAGGTTCAACGGCAGGGCCAGGCGGCATTGGCTGCACAAATGATCCTGTGGGCCCGCTTCATCCGTAACAACATGACGCTCGCAAAGCAGGCAGTGGCTTGGCAGGTAAAGGTTGAACATCTTGGTTAAAACTCGTCGCATGGAGGTTGATATCAGAACGATAGCCCTTGGTTCCTACCTGGCGTTGAAGTATCTCGTGTACTTGAACAAAACCAATCGAAGCACTGGCGCTTGGGGGTGTAAGAAATTTCCCCAGCCCAGCCCAGCCCAGCCCAGCCCTGGCATGCGATAGCCCAGCTTTCGAGTGCGGCACCAAGGTCTCACAGCGGTGTTGGTCGAGAGCGTGTCGAGACAAAACCAATGGCTCCCAATCAACGGCAAGGCTAAAATTGCGGCAAAGCAATAAAGAGACGAACCATGGATTACACCGCCAGAGAGCGCGACGCAGACTTTTTAATGAACGACGTATTCGATGTTCAAAAGAGCTGGTCGGAAATTGAGGCTTATCAGGAGCTCTCACCGGATCTAATCAAAGCCGTAGTAGCCGAGGGCGGACGGCTGGCATCCGAAGTCATGGCGCCCCTGAACGAAGTCGGTGATGCCCACGGGTGTGAATTAAAAGACGGTGTGGTCACTACACCGCCCGGATTTAAAGACGCGTTTGCGGAGTTAACCCAAGGCGGTTGGCTCGGCTTGTCCGGCAATCCGGCTTTTGGCGGACAGGGCATGCCAAAAAGCGTGGCAGGCTTGATCGAAGAAATGTTCTGGGCGGCAAACAGCAGCCTGTTTCTATACGGGTCGCTTACGGTGGGTGCGTGCTTGAGCATCGATGCCCACGGATCCGCGGAGCAGAAAAACACGTATCTGGAAAAACTTTACAGCGGTCAGTGGACCGGTGCTATGGCGCTGACAGAATCCCATGCGGGTACTGACCTGGGCATGATGCGCACCAAGGCAGAGCCCCAAGCAGATGGTTCCTACAACATCACCGGCACAAAGATATTTATCACCAGTGGTGAGCACGATATGGCTGAGAACATTGTGCATTTGAC
>JAYOVN010000152.1:0-2958 GCA_038151515.1 Gammaproteobacteria bacterium
GACAGCGTGGCAGACCGGATCGCACATTGGCTGTCTGTGCATCTATAGGCGGTCCAAGCTGAATCGTTAGATCCTAGATCGTCAGGGCAAGTCGGCTTGGCAGTAAACGGGAACGGTCAATATTCAAAGAGAGAATACCCATGGCTCCAGATACTAGGGCAATTGCCGCGCAAGCTGGCCTGCATCACCAATTGTTTTTGGGGCTGCAGTTAATGGTGGCGGTGGAGGAGAGCCGAGATACTGTTTTTCAGTGGATGTTTCGTCTTTTTCGACGGCAGCACGAGGCCAAATTTCTATCCAGTTTTTCAAAGCTCGGCCTCGACAATCTGCCGCATGCGGAGGCCTGTGCCAAGTACCATGTACTTTCCAATGGTGTGGGCGGTGTCGCTGTGGAGTACATGGTTGAGTCCGACACCAAGGCATGGGTGCGCTTTCGTTACCCCCGCTGGATGTATGCAGGACCTGCTATTTGCGGCATACCGGTGGAGGCCAGTCGCGGCTTTCTGCACGGTTGGTACGCCCAGAATGGTGTAAGTCTCGGTAATCCGCGGTTGGGTTTTGTCTGTGTTTCCGAGGATGTGACCGGCCAGTTCGGTTTGTGCGGATACTTCAAAGAATATGATCACGATCTGGCGCCGGAGGAACGATTGCGGTTCGCGCCGGAGGAGCCAGTGCCAGCCTATGTTCCGGCAGATCAACCCGAGCCACCCAAAGGCCAGTGGAACCCAGAACGGCTGGCCAAGGCCAATCGGAACTACGCGGTAGAGTACATTCGTAACGGCATGACTGCATTGGCTGAAGTGGTTGGGTCGGCAAGGGCCCAAGAGCTGGGCATGCGTGCCGCGCGGTTGACGGGTTTGCAGCACTACCCGCTTATGGCTGAGCAAGTCGGCGCCGTAGACGGTGGCCTCGATGATGCCGGCAAGTTTATACAAATCATCGCCAGTGGCATGGGTGATGAGTGCTCTCAGGTTACCGGCTCAGGGGGCAATTTGGTTTTGCGGCAAACGGGCCTGCGGATTCTTAAGGGCTTAGAGGCCTCAAGCCGGGAAACTCTGCTGCCAGTGTGGGCCGAGGTCTGGCGCGGGGCCGTTCATTCTCACCGGGTGTTCATGGATCTGGATTACTCATGGTCTCCGGAACAGCCAGATGTGCTAGTTTGGCGTCTAACAAATCGAATCTAGGTAATAGAACCCTATGGCAGAGCTGCTAAAACTCAGCGCCGACGTAATCGACGGCAAAATAGGTACCGATGAGGTAGGCCCACTCAACCGCATCAACTTTCAGCTCACCGAACTGGCAGGCGATGTGGCCATGGTGGAAGCCTTTTCCCATTCCATTTTGTTTAAGACCGGCGAAGGCTTAGTGGTTTTTGATACCAGCAACCTGCAAGGCTCTAATCGTGTGGTCGATGCTATTCGCGGCTGGTCCAAAGATCCTTTCCACAGTCTGGTTTATACCCATGGCCACATGGATCATGTAGGGGGATGCGGCACCTTTTTGCAGGATGCCGAAGATCGTGGCCATGCCCGACCTCAAGTTGTGGGGCACGAAAATATTAAACCCCGGTTCGACCGCTACAACGCCACCAATGGTTACAACCTCGCCATTAACAAGCGGCAGTTTGGTTCGGTGGCTCGGCGTGGCTACGATGTCACAGGAGAAGAGGAGCGCTTTCTGCCGGCTAGTTCGCCAGCGCCGGACGTGACCTATCAGCAAAGGATGGATCTGCAAGTCGGTGATCTGGATGTAGAGCTTGTACACGCTCGAGGTGAAACCGACGACCACACCTGGTCTTACTTACCTAAATACAATGCAATCTGTGCAGGAGATTTTTTGATCTGGGCGTTCCCCAATGCGGGTAACCCTCAGAAAGTACAGCGCTTCCCCGCGGAATGGGCGGCAGCCATGCGGGCCATGGCCGCGAAAGAAGCCGAGCTTTTCCTTCCCGCCCACGGGTTGCCCATCGCCGGCAAAGAGCGCATCAAGGGCGTGCTCACCGATGTGGCAGATGCGCTGGAGTTTTTGGTGCAGGAAACCGTGGCTCGGATGAATGCTGGTATGCGGCTGGATGACATCGTTCACGAGGTCAAGCTGGACCCGGCTTACCTAGAAAAACCCTTCATGCAGCCCACCTACGATGAACCAGAGTTTGTCGTGCGTAACATCTGGCGTTTGTATGGCGGTTGGTACGACGGCAATCCTGCCCATTTAAAACCGGCCAAAGACACAGATTTAGCCGCAGAGGTGGCCCAGCTTGCCGGTGGGTCAGACATCTTAGCTGAGCGTGCCCTGGCGGTAATGGAGGCCAACCCGAGGCTAGCCTGTCATTTGGTTGAAATGGCGGTGCAGGCTGAGCCAGCAAATCGCCATGCCCATGAAGTGCGCGCGACGGTCTACCAGTATCGAAGAGGCCTAGAAACCTCTCTCATGGCCAAGGGAATTTTTGGCACCGCTGCCAGCGAGTCCCAAGCGGCCAGCGAAGAAACGTAGCCAGTAATCCCTTTACAGGCCGGTAATGGTACTGCCATCGGCTTTAACACCGTGCTCGTTCACGGGTAAATCTGCGTGGCCCAATCCAGGCTGCAGGTCGGCGCAAAACTCCAGCATGATGCCGTCTGGGTCGAGAAAGTAGAACGATTGCAGCCAAGGTTTGTCCATGGCCTGCGGGTGGTTCGAGGCATCGCTGCCGGTGACCACATCGTCATGAGGCACGATGGGGGTACAGTCTACGCCCTTGGCGATGAGTTGATCCCGATACTGGGCAATCTCCTCGGCGGCCACGCTGAATGCCACGTGGTTCATCGAGCCGTGAGCGGAACTAATATTGCCTTGGCGACTGCCGACGATGTTTTTTACCGCCGCCACACCGGGTTGGGCCGGTTCGGCATCGTTGAACCAAAAGAACGCCAGTTCGCTGCCATTGCCCATGTCGAAGAAAAAGTGCTGGCCATAGCC
>JAYOVN010000153.1:0-2952 GCA_038151515.1 Gammaproteobacteria bacterium
TCATGAGCGAGGAACCGGCTACGCCCGCGATGAACGAGCGTCTAGATAAACCTTGCTCGGTTTTTCCTGTCGAGGGCTTAATGGACCTGTTTATCATTTTATTCATGACATCGTCCCTCCATTCGCGGCCGTCTTGATTGCCTTTTTGATTCGGGGGTAGGCCATGCACCGACATAAATTGCCGTTCATTGCATTGATGATCTCATCGTCGGAGGGGTTTGGATTGGACTCTAGCAACCCTGCCGCTTGCATAATTTGGCCTGACTGGCAGTAACCGCATTGCGGCACCTGTGCCTCGGTCCATGCGGTTTTGAGTGCCTCGCCAACAGGGGTGGCCAGGCCTTCAATCGTCGTCACAGATTTACCAGATACTGCACTAACGGGCGTCACACAGGAGCGCATGGGGCTTCCGTCAATATGAACAGTGCATGCACCGCACTGGGCAATGCCGCAACCAAATTTCGTGCCGCGCAACTTAAGCTCCTCTCGCAGCACCCATAATAAAGGCGTGTCCGAGTCACTCTCTGCGCTCACCACCTCACCGTTCAACATGAAATTAACCATGATGCGTCCTCTGTTATTTCTCTTATCCGAATATCGTCGTTATGCCTTTTGTTGCTACGGTTTTAACAAAGAACCAGCTTTTTGCCAAAAGATATGTATGCAGACTGAAAGCGGGCATCTTCGTTTACTAAACTCAAGGCGAATGCAAGGCAGGCGTAAAATGGCGCCTCTTGCTCGTTAACGCGGGTGCGCAGAGGGCACCTCGTGAGGAGGCTGCGTAACGGAAAGAGCTACCCGAAAAGGTAAAGAACCACGCGTTAGATTTGACGTCTGCTTGCGAGTCGGCTTTTTACCCAAGCCCACCAAGCATTGTCTAGAACGTGTTCTTGCCAATAATGGCGTCGGCCACGTTACTGGGCGCTTCGGAGTAGCGGGCGAATTCCATGGTGTAAGTCGCGCGACCTTGGGTAGCCGAACGCAAATCGGTGGCGTATCCGAACATTTCCGCAAGCGGCACATCTGCGTCCACAATCTTGCCCGAGGAACTGTCGTTCATACCAAGGATGAGACCACGGCGTCGATTCAAATCGCCGACAACGTCACCCATGTTTTCTTCCGGCGTAACCACTTCCACTTTCATAATGGGCTCAAGGAGTACAGCACCGCCGTCTTCCGACAGCTTCTTTGTCGCCATACTTGCAGCAATTTTGAACGCCATTTCGTTCGAGTCGACATCGTGGAACGAGCCGTCATACAACGTAGCCTTCAAGCCAAGCAGTGGATATCCGGCGAGTACACCGTTTTGCATCTGCTCCTCGATACCTTTGTTGACCGCCGGGATGTATTCGCGCGGAACCGCACCACCCACAATCTCGTTCACAAACTCGAGGCCTTCTGCACCTTCGTCCTCAGCGGGCTCGAAACGAATCCACACATGACCGTATTGACCACGGCCACCCGACTGACGAACGAACTTACCTTCGATTTCCGCGGTGTTTCGGATGCGCTCACGGTAGGCCACCTGCGGCTTACCAATATTTGCCTCAACGCTGAACTCGCGGCGCATGCGATCAACAATGATGTCGAGGTGCAATTCACCCATACCTGAAATGATGGTCTGACCCGTTTCTTCATCGGTCTTAACACGGAACGATGGATCTTCCTGCGCAAGTTTTGACAGGGCTATACCCATCTTCTCCTGATCCGCCTGAGACCGAGGCTCGACCGCGACCGAAATAACGGGCTCGGGGAACTCCATGCGCTCAAGTACAACAGCGTTATTTGCATCACAGAGCGTATCGCCTGTTGTGACGTCCTTCAGACCGATCGCTGCGGCAATGTCACCCGCGAGAACTTCTTTGATCTCTTCGCGGCTGTTCGCGTGCATTTGCACCATCCGACCGACACGTTCTTTTTTACCTTTCACCGAATTAAAGATCGCGTTGCCCGATTCGAGCTTGCCCGAATAGACGCGGAAGAAAGTGAGTGTGCCTACGTAAGGATCGGTCGCGATTTTAAACGCCAGTGCCGAAAACGGTTGGCCGTCATCAGATTCCCGCGTGATTACCGTCTCACCATCGAGTTCCGTACCCTCAATGGCTTTTACCTCAGTAGGCGATGGCAAAAACTCAACCACGGCATCGAGCACAGCCTGAACACCTTTATTCTTGAACGCACTGCCACCCAGTACCGGCACAATCTCGTTCGCAAGGGTTCGCGCGCGAATGCCCGCCTTGATCTGTTCTTCTGAGAGCTCGCCCGTTTCGAGGTACTGTTCCATGAGATCATCATTGGCTTCTGCCGCAGCCTCGATCAGGTACTCACGCATCTCATCGCACTGCTCGACCAGATCATCAGGAACTGGACCGTATTCAAACGTCGTGCCGCGATCTTCCTCATTCCAGATAATCGCTTTGTTCTTGATCAGGTCGATGACACCGACAAAGTCTTCTTCAGCACCAATGGTCATCTGAAGCGGTACCGCATTACAGTCGAGACGATCACGAAGCTGGTCGACCACCTTCATAAAGTCAGCACCGGCGCGATCCATCTTGTTGACGAATACCATGCGCGGCACAGCATATTTGTTTGCCTGACGCCAAACTGTTTCGGTCTGGGGCTGAACGCCTGACGATCCGCAAAGAACAACGACCGCACCGTCCAAAACACGAAGCGATCGCTCAACTTCGATGGTGAAGTCTACGTGTCCGGGAGTATCGATGATGTTGATTCGGAATTCATCGAACTGGTTATCCATGCCTCGCCAGAAGCATGTCGTCGCAGCCGATGTGATGGTGATGCCGCGCTCTTGCTCCTGCTCCATCCAATCCATGGTGGCAGCACCGTCGTGCACCTCACCTATCTTGTGAGAGACGCCGGTATAGAAAAGAACACGTTCGGTGGTAGTGGTTTTACCGGCATCGACGTGGGCGCAAATTCCGATATTGC
>JAYOVN010000154.1:0-2915 GCA_038151515.1 Gammaproteobacteria bacterium
ATGCCGAAGCCGACGACGAGGGTGACTTTGCCGATGTTGCCTCTGTGTTTTTCAGTAAGATGGCGCTACAGCGCTGGTTCGGCCCCGTTATCTACTTCTTTTTACTAGGCCCTGCAGGTGCTGTTGCCTATCGTCTCGCGCATTCGACGCAGTCGACGTCAACCCCAGTTGGTGAGTCTGTGATGCGCGCGATAGAGTGGTTGCCGTCCAGACTGATGGTTCTGAGTTTCGCCGTTTTTGGCGATTTCGATAAGACGTTAGGGCATGTCCTTGATAAAGGCGGCTCGCTCCAACCAAGCACCGATGAGTTTTTTGAAGATGCTGTCGATGCGGCGTTGGATGAATCCCAAGCGTCTTCGGTTTACGAGAGAACCAGCGGCCTTTTCCGGTTGCTGGATCGCAGTTTTCTACTCTGGTTGGGTGTTCTTGCGCTACTTGTTCTCGTCTGATCGAGGTCGCCGAGTTCCCTGTACAATATCGTAGAAATGTTGAGTCATTTCCTGCCGGCTGCGGATATGCGCGTAGTCTTCCGGCGAGTGGTGTGCACCCACATCGAGTGACACAGTAGTCCCAAAACGCTTGAGTGCCTCGCGCATGTGCATTGCCATGCGGAACGGTTCAGCGATGTTCGAGGCAACGTGGAACAGGCGCGTGTTCTGCCCGTGAAAATACACTGGGACAACGGTCGGTTGATACTGCATGACGAGCTTCGCAATGAAGGTTGTCCACTCATGGTCAACGACGTCGCCAAAGCCAGGCGCGTCTGCGGTCGAAACGTGACCGGATGGGAAAAGTATGAGTGGTACGCCGTCGGCGAGCGCCTTTCCCGCCAACTGCTTCGATCGCACATTTCGCTTTGTCGCTTCCTTGGTCTCGGTGAAGTCGATCGGAAGAAAATGCGGCACTAAATCCCGGTCTTGGCAAAGCAACGAGTTGATGACGACCTGAAAATCATTGGCGTAATCCAGCGCCATATTGCACATGATGAGCCCGTCAATGACGCCAAATGGATGATTGGCAATAAACAGCACAGGACGGTCTTTGGGAATATCAGCAAGCGCATTGGTATCACCGTCGAGCGTAATATTGGTGAGTTTGAAGGCCTCGCGGAAAAAGGTTTTGGAGTCGATATCCATCGCCTTCAGGCGTTGGTAGTGCGCTTCCATTTCGTGGCGACCCAGAAACCCTTCAAGAACCCGAACAAAGGCACGTGTCAGCGGACCGTCTTCGGGTGACTCGTAGGTGAGCCGAGGCTTCTCGACGATGTAGTACTCGAACATCGGATCCACTTCAGGTGCAAATCGAGGATCGTTTATGGCGGTGGTATCTGTCATTGCCATGATTGCCTGTCCATTTTTATTTCTAGTGTTACGTCTTTTTTGGTCTCCAAGACCAGTCAAAGCTTATGTCGGTTGCATGAATTTTTAGTGAACCTTTTTTCACCGATCGTTGGTTCCACCCGTCGCTGAGTAACCCCAGCCACGAGGTCTTTAACGTTAATCACAACTCACTTACCACAATTGGAACAGCGCAGTACCAATGAAGGTGCCCAGCGCGTAGCCAATCACACCGACAAGTACGCCAGGTGTCACTTGGTCGTGCCAGCCTTTTGCGGCCGCCATGGCTGGTGCGGTTGTGGCACCAAGGATAGCCGCGTTACTCGCCGTCAATAATTCAGGAATGGTTAGGCCCAATCTCCGGCCCAAAGCGAGCAGCACAATCAGGTGGACGCTGAGCAAAATAAGCACGAGCACGATGAGGAGTGGCGCCACACTGATCATGGCACGAATATCTGCACCGGCCGCGATGGCGGCAAAGAAGGTAAAGGAGAGCGCAACACCGATCTCAAAGGCACCGGCAAACCATACCCTCACCTGAGGCAACGCAGTCGCGATGCCTACCGTGATAATGGTCATGATGGCGTAGCGCCAGCTTGGGATGTCCAACCACCAGCAAAGCAAATCCGTGATTGCCACAATACTGCCCGCAGCTGCCAATGAGTAGACAATACTCGCGGGAGTAACGTCAGGCTTCTCAAGCACTACGTTACTGCCCGCTGTGTGAGGAACAAAGCGTCGAGTCAGCCATTGGGCGCCGGGGATCAGCGCAATAATGCTCAAAAAGACGGCAGAAAAAAGGTTGTCTGCTGCAGTTGCGGCGGAGAAAAAAGATGCGTCCTGACTCAGCCCCGTAATCTCACCAAGGGCTGCATAGTTTACAGAGCCTCCAATGTAGGTAGAGGCGAACAGACCAACTATTCCTGCTTCTCTTCGCTCGGCGGCAAGATCGGAGGCTGCGCCCAATTGACTGAGATCCAATAACAGCGCAGCAACGATAACGCCTGCGACCGTACCCAATGTCGCGACAAGGAAGGCAGCCGTTGTTCGGGATGCTTCCTTTGCAAGCCGCCGGACATCAGCTTGGAAGAGAAACAGCGGAATAAGCATGGGCACGACGTAACTAAAAATGAAGCTGTATGCCGGTGCTGAATGAGGGATGAGACCCATATTTGCTGCTGCGATGGCTAGCAATATGACGACTACGGTGCCAGTGATTTTCTGTCCAATCACTGTGCGTTCGGAGGCAAATGCCATGGCCGATAACAACAGGATGGCCGTGAACACAGCAAAATGCTGCTCCGCCGGAATAAGCGACATGTGAACTACCTATTATTTTTTTATTCCCAGAGACAACAGAATAACGCATGAGAAAAAGCACGTCTGCTAAAAGGCGCGATGTACTCAATGAGAAATTGGTCAACAGTCGGCTCGATTGAATTTGCGCGTGACGAGGGGTGGCCGTCACCAAGCAAAAGTAGGGATGCTGTGAAGCGGTCGTATCAGAGCATAATTTGAAGTCCCAAGTCCCAAGTCCCAAGTCCCAAGTCCCAAGTCCCAAGTCCCAAGTCCCAAGTC
>JAYOVN010000155.1:0-1645 GCA_038151515.1 Gammaproteobacteria bacterium
TGGTCAGCGGCGCGATCCAAGAGTTCGGCTGGCGCGGCGCCTACTTTGCCATGGCTTTGTTTACTATGGTTGTAGGCGGAATCATTGTTGTCGTGCTATCCGGCCTTCGTGAGGTTAAAGGCGCCGTCAACATCGACACCGAAGCCGCAAGCGAGGACTTTAAAAAAGCCAAGGCAAGCCGCACCTACTGGACAATCATGGCTGCGATTTCTTGCCTGTCCTTAGGGCTGGGCGGCTTGATGATTCACTTTGTCCCAATCCTGCTGGAAGTAGGCTTTACCACAGGTGATGCGGCCAAAATTGCCGGCATTATCGGTATTGCCGTTGTGCTGGGCCGACTCATTGTGGGTTTTGCCGTTGACCGAATATTCGCTCCGCGGGTGGCCATTGCCATTCTGGCGGCCTGCATTTTTGGCGTGCTGGCTCTGGCCCTGTTCGGCTCGGTGGTTGCTGTGCCCGCGGCTTTTGTTATCGGTTTTTCCGTAGGCGCTGAGGTGGACCTCATTGGCTATCTTGTGGCTCGGTACTTTGGCATAGCTGCTTATGGTCAGATTTACGGCAGACAATATTCCGCATTCTTAATCGCCACAGGCCTCAGCCCGGTGATTCTCGGGGCCGTGCGGGATGTCACCGGCAACTACACCGGCTCTCTGTATACAGCCGCGGCTTTCATGGTGTTATCCGCTGTTTTGTTTGCAAAGCTGCCAAAGTTTAATCAATAGCGGGGCTTGCCAAGAGCCGAAGGGCAGCCACTCCCGGCCGCCCTTATATCTCGCCCCGCCCTAGCCCTGCTTCTAGGCTTTCCTTGATCCATCGAAGGTTGGTTTGCGTTTTTCGAGGAAGGCCTTAGCGCCCGCCTTCATGTTTTTGGGAATCAACACCGCTTGGTGCTCCATTTCCAGATCCAGTTGCCGCTCAAAACTGTTGTCCATGGCTGCGTCAACGGTTTCGCGGATACGAACAGACGCGTCCGGTGACGAGTTTTTCAATATGTCCACGGCCTTGGCGGTTTCGTCGTCTAGATCCTCATCAGGCACGGCGCGCCAGATCAGGCCCCATTCCTCTGCTTGGGCTGCGCTCACTCGCTCGCCCAACAACGCCATGCTCAAGGACCGCGCTCGCCCGACCCTGCGAGGTAAATTCCAGGTGGTGCCCATATCCGGCACGATGCCAAGATTTGGCCCGAAGGTAGCAACAAAGAACGCGCTGTGGGCGGCGATGGTGATATCGCAGGCCAGCGCCAGCCCAAGTCCACCACCCGCTGCGGGACCGTTGACCCGCGCAACAGTCGGCACCGGACAGTTCTTTAAATCCGCCAGCGCCTTGTTGAAGTAGTCGGCGCCGGCATCGGCAGTGGGCTTACCAGCGTTTTCTGCTGGAGAACTGCCGTCGGCCACCTGATTTAGATCCGCCCCGGCACAAAACCCCCTGCCCTGGCCGGTAATAACCAACGCCCGTACCGATGAATCCTCTTGCACCTTCAAAACGCCTGCGCTGATGCCCTGCATGAGGTCGTTGGTCATGGCGTTCATATGATCTGGACGATTTAGCCGCAGCCACGCCACGGAATCCTCTACGCTGTAAATAACGGAATCTGTTGCCGACATAGTCTCTCTCCTCTCCTCTTCCCTTCTCTTCTCTCATT
>JAYOVN010000155.1:1745-2872 GCA_038151515.1 Gammaproteobacteria bacterium
GGCACGTTGGCACGTTGGCACGTTGGCACGTTGGCACGTTGGCACGTTGGCACGTTGGCACGTAGTTAAAACGCTTTTAACTTGTGCGTTCAAGTTCAGGCACCGGGCGAGCTCAGCAACCGCCGGGACATGAACAAACGGACGCATGGAACGCTCCTCATATACTTACCTACCACACGCTTATAGCCTTACCACTCGGGTAAGATCAAGGGTCTGCCACAGTCGCCGTCGGGAACCTTGATTGCCCGCGTTTGGGAAAACTCGGGGCTGTACTTTGCGGTTAAGATACAAGGGACTTTAGGAGGTGACATGAAATTTGGATTAGCGTTCGCAAGCAGTATCAGTATCGACGGACCGGCAACCATCGAGATTTGTAAAAGGGCCGAAGAAGCCG
This sequence comes from Gammaproteobacteria bacterium, assembly GCA_038151515.1. Taxonomy (GTDB): domain Bacteria; phylum Pseudomonadota; class Gammaproteobacteria; order Pseudomonadales; family Azotimanducaceae; genus UBA4421. The sequence goes on from JAYOVN010000155.1 coordinate 2,140, forward strand.
GTTTTGAATCTGTGTGGGGTGGCGAACACGTCATCCGGCCTGACACGATCGAGTCGGCCTACCCCTACACCAAGGACGGCAAGATCCCCATGGAGCCGGACACGCCAGTGCCCGACCCTCTCATTTGGTTGAGCTACGCGGCAGCCGTTGCACCTACCTTAAAGCTGGGTACCTGCATTTTAATCGTGCCTCAGCGAAACCCACTGATCTTGGCCAAGGAACTGGCAACCCTGGACCAGCTCTCTGGCGGCCGAGTGGAACTTGGGCTTGGTGTTGGCTGGATGAAAGAAGAGTTTGATGCCCTTGGTATCCCATGGCCGAGACGCGGCGCTAGAAATGACGAGTACATCGAGGTTATGCGGGCGTTATGGGCCGGCCCCCACGCGGAGTTCCATGGCGAATTCATCGATTTTGAAAAAGTCACCTGCAGTCCTAGGCCGGTAAACGGCAACATCCCTATTCTGGTGGGCGGCGATACCGATGCTGCCATTCGCCGGGCGGTAACGTTAGCTGACGGATATTTCCCCGGTGAAGGCGATACCCAGCGACTCGCCGAGTTGCTTGGCCGGGTCAGAGCGGCCTGTGACCAAGCCGGTCGGGATTATGGAACCTTGGAAGTGAATGCCATGTTTGGGTCCCAAATGGCGGATCCGGAAAAGGGTATTGCAGACCTTCGAAACTTGGGGGTTGGACGGGTCATGCTGCCGGCATTTTTCTTTGCCGGCCCTGGCGG
>JAYOVN010000156.1:0-2852 GCA_038151515.1 Gammaproteobacteria bacterium
TAACCCATTTCCGCCAGCGCCTCTCGGGCGGCCTTGTAGCGCAGTTCGGGTTTTTCACCCAAGGTGAATAAGGCTTCCTTACAGCCCATGGCGGCACCATTGCGAGCTACTTCCAGCACCTCTTCAATGCTCATATAGGGCGCCATGACCTTGCGCGGCACTTGAGCAAAGGTGCAGTAGTGGCACACATCTCGGCACAGATGAGTCAGGGGTATAAAGACCTTGCGGGAGTAGGTCACCGTGTTGCGAAAGCCTTGATCTCGCAGCACCGATGCAACGTCGGCCAAGGCTCGGGTGTTGTCGAAGTCGGCCAAGGCCAGTGCGTCAGCATCGCTTAATCGGCCGCCGTCCATCATGGATTGGAGGACTGAGTTCATGCTGGATCTCCTGGCAGTCGTTGCTGAGCAGACAGGCGACTGCCAATACCCGAGCGATTTAAATAGATGGCCGTTTGGCAACGAGGCTGTTGGTCCAGCAAGGTCTCAAGGTCGGCAGGGGTGTCGATGTCCAAGGCGAAGCAACTGCCGGGCACGATCTGGGGCGTTAGGCCATTGGCAAAGGCGGCGTCGGCATGGGGTTTGAAACTCTTGCCGTCGAAAATAAACTCAATGGCGTTGGGTGGGCTGCAGATCATGCCGTTGGTGCCGATGTTTTCCGCATCGGGAAGTAGGGTGACACTGCTGTTGGCAGCGATCAGGGCGTCTACTTCTTCCGTGGTGATGCCGGGTACGTCTGCGGGCACTATAAAGACGCCGCGCGCATTGAAGTGTTCGATCAGATAGTCCGATGCCTGGGTTAGTGCATTGGCCAGATTTGCGTCGGGACTTTCCGCGAAGCGTTCGGTGGAAAAAGCGGACGCCAGTACGTCGGCCTCTGCAGCGCGAGAGACAATGAGGATGCCAGTGAGGTTTTTGGCCTTAGACAAACAGGTCAGCACATCTCGTGCCATGGCCAGCATCAGGGATCGACGTTCTTCCTCTGTTAAGACGTTGGCCAGTCGTTGTTTCGCACGCTCAAACGTCTTGATGGGAACAATCGCCCACATTGGCTTCTCCTGCTTGTTCATCGGACGCCCTTGACCCCTATTCGCACTCCTTGGAATTGTGCGACTGAGTTGTCGAGACCGCTTAAGTGTCTGCTGTTGCTTCCGGCGATTTCGCCAAAAGTGCAACCATTCGTAACGCTATCACGCCCTTAACGGCGGGGACAGGGAAGATTTCGTTTCGAAACTGGCTGCTACCAGCACTGAACAGACATCACAACGTGACATGGTTCTCAAAACAGGCAGTTTGCATGACCACTGATCCGATCACCCAGTGCAGATACCGACAAAGCACCAAATAATTGATTGAAGTCGTTAAGGGGAAAGAAAGTGAGGGGGAACGACATATGGCAAATATTGTTATTTGTGCCGACGGCACATGGAATCGTCCCGAAGAAGATCTAGAAGCGGATTTTCCGACCAATGTGCTGCGTTTGGCCAGAGCGGTTAAACCCAATAGCGGCGATACCAAACAGCATGTGTTTTACGACTGGGGCTTAGGCTCCTACCACGACAAGCTGCTGGGGGGTGGTATTGGCCGAGGCATTCATAAGAATATTTTGGATGGCTATCGCTGCATCGTTCAGAACTACGCGCCGGGGGACAAACTGTACTTGTTCGGGTTTAGTCGCGGTGCCTACACCGTGCGAGCCCTGTGCGGCTTGATCAATAACTGCGGCATTCTCAAGCGTGCAGATGCGCGGCTCATTACCGAGGCATGGCGGCGATACAAAAGTCCAGCCAAGCAGAACATGCCCGGCGCAAAAGCGGCTGCCGCCTTTCGCGAAACCCACAGCCACCGATCCCGCAAGGTGCACTTTGTGGGCGCTTGGGACACCGTAGGTGCTCTGGGCATACCCTTCAGCCTGATGGGCCTATTCGACCGTGACGACGAGTTTTACGACACCAAAATGGGGTCAAACGTTTCCATCGCCCGACACGCCCTAGCCATTGACGAGCAGCGTGAGGATTTTGAACCCACGATCTGGCGGCCCAAATCCGGTGTGGATCTCAAACAAGTGTGGTTTGCTGGCGTGCACTCGGACATCGGTGGTTCCTATCCGCCGGACAAAAACACCGGGCTGCGGGCCTCGGATGTGCCGTTGGAATGGATGGTGGGCGAAGCGCGCCAGGCGGGATTGATCCTTGAGCCGCACCTGAAGGCCTCTCTTACTGATGGTAGCAAGGCCAAACTAAACAAATCTCGCAAGCATGTGTTTCGGTTAAAGACTGCCTTACACCGGTCACTGGAACACAATGCCATCCCAACCCTTGTGCATCCCAGCGTTAAGTTTCGATATGAGCACGATTCGACCTATCGACCGCCTCAGCTGGAGGTGCTGGTGAAGGCCAAGGGCTGGGCGGGGGTGAGTGTTGGAAGTTAGATCCCAAGAATGCGCAGGCCGTTAGTAACATGGGCAAACCCTCGCTAGAAGTGCTGCCAATACTAAAAACCCGTTACCGCAATGGCCCAAGACAGATACTCTTCGCCCATGTTGCAAACCAACCGCCTAATTCTCCGTCAATGGACCGACCATGACTTGGTTCCGTTTGCGCAGTTGAACGCAGATCCCGACGTGATGGAGTACTTTCCTACCCCCTTGTCCACGGCTGAGAGCAATGGCTTCGCCAATACCCTTCGGTCGCTGATTGATCAGCGGGGATGGGGTCTTTGGGCGGTGGAAGTGCCCGGGCAGGCCGTCTTTATCGGGTTTGTGGGTTTGCACATACCGGCCGATGACCTGCCGTGCTCCCCCTGTGTGGAAATTGGCTGGCGTCTGGCAAAAGCTCATTGGGGTAGGGGCTACGC
>JAYOVN010000157.1:0-2840 GCA_038151515.1 Gammaproteobacteria bacterium
GGCATTGTCGCCGAGCAAGTGCATCAGGTGCATGGTGCGATGGGCTATACCTACGAGCATCGCTTGCATCACTTCACGCGCAGGCTGTGGGCCTGGCGGGACGAGTGGGGCAATGAGTTCTACTGGCAAACCAAGTTGGGCCAGCATTTGGCGGGCCTGGGGGCGGATCAGGTTTGGGGCTATATCGCCACGCCCAGTTAGGCCGTAGAGTTGGCAATGCGTTGTAGGCGCACTAGGCGAGGGTCATCCTCGCCTAAGTAATGCCCGATCACGCTGGCAACAAACGAATGGTCCAGCGTGCCGGCTTCCTGCATGGCCTCTAAATCCGCCCAATCCTTAGTGCGATTAAAAAAGACTTTGAAGACTGCCAAATCCTGACAGCTGAGAAAGGGTACCTTGGTGCCAGCAAAGTCCTCCCAATGGATGCGGTCAAGCAAGCCGTCATGGAAGTCCGTGCTGTTGAAGAAAACATCCAACGGTGTTTGTTGCCACCACAGCCGGTGTTGCAAATCCCGCTGCAGCCTTTTTACGTCAGAGCGGTTCCACGATATACCCTCGGGTAAAGCATCGAGCACCCTCTGGATACCCTCCTTGCCGACGAATAAATTCAGGTCGATATCAATGGTGCCCCGCGCACTGCCAGTGCACCACGCCAAGGCCAAGGCACCGCCAAAGGCATGAGGTATCTCGGCGGCGGCTAATGCCTCGTGACACATACGAATTTTCTCTACGAGATTCACGGTCCAAACCTAGGAGATACGTGGAAACACCGGCAAAGGTGGGGTCTTGGTTTGCCGGGTGGGAAACTGTTCAGCTAAGGCCAGTACTGCCGCCAGCTCTTCGCCACGAGGCACTCCGTTGCTGAAGCGAATGCGTGGTCGCAGGGCGATGTCCAAGGTGAAGCCGCAGGCATCGATAATGCGCTCGAGAGTAGTGGTGCTGGGGGATTTGCTGCCCTTGATGTAGGCGTTCAAGGTCGCGTGGGACGTGTTCGCTTGACGCGCCAACTGGCGCAGGCTCAAGCCACTGTCCTGCCACGCTTGATAGAGCAGTTTGCAGGCAAAGCTATTGGAGACTTGATTCATCGTAAGCCCATCATGGTATTCAATTGAATACCATGATGGGGGGATTTTTCACGACTGTAAACCGAGTCATCTGCCAAAAATGACGGCCTCGGACCGCCAGAGATTCAGGGCGGTTTAGAAATTAACGATCATCTTGCCGGTGTTAGCGCCGGTGAACAAACCAATAAAGGCTTCCGGCGCCTGATCGATACCTTCGTAAATTGTTTCCTTGGTTGTGACTTCACCGCTGGCAACCCACCTCTCCATGTCAGCCCGGAATTGTGGTGCCATATGCGCGAAATTACTGACGATAAATCCGCGCAGGGTGAGGCCTAGACCAATGGCCATGGACAAGTTGTTCGGGCCCGGGCGGGCTTCGGTGTCGTTATAGGTGGCAATGGCACCACACAGGGGAATACGTCCGTTGGGTCGCATGCACATAATCGCCGCCTGCAGATGTTCAGCGCCCACGTTATCGAAGTAGACGTCAATACCGGCAGGAGCGGCCTCTTTCAAATGTCCGACAATGCTGCCGTCGTTGTAGTTAAAACCATAGTCAAAGCCCAACTCGTCTTTGAGCAGTTGGGCTTTGTCATCGGAGCCTGCGCTGCCAATGACCGTGCAGCCTTTGAGCTTGGCAATTTGCCCAACGATACTGCCTACCGCACCGGCGGCACCGGACACAAAGACGGTCTCACCATCTTTTAACGCACCGACTTCGAGCAACCCGACATAGGCGGTCATTCCCGGCATGCCGATGGCTCCGATGTACTGGGAGGGCGCGGCAGCGATATCGCCCAGCCGTTCAATGCCTTGCGCCGATGCGGTGAACGCCTCACGCCAGCCCCAACTGCTGGAAACATAGTCTCCCTCGTTGAAGTCTGGGTGAGCGGAAGCGGTAACCTGACCGATGCAGCCGCCAGTAAGGACCTCGCCGATTTGGAAGGGTGGCACATAGGATTTGCGGTCGTACATGCGACCGCGCATGTAGGGGTCGACGGACATACTGACGTTCTTAACCTGTATTTCGCCGTCCTTAGGCTCTGGCACATCGATTTCGATGATTTCAAAGTCGTCTGTTTTTGGCATACCCACTGGGCGGGACTTCAGGGCTACAGCGCGTGCTTTCATGTTTTTTCTCTTCGTTTGTTGGTTTGGCTGAGAGCAGGGTTAGGCTTGATTATTCATTGCTGATGTCAATTTCCTGGCTGGTAATGAACTCCAGCAGGGCGGCTTGACCGTTGCGGGTCGCCTCAATGCCACGCTCCAGCGCCGCGACAATATCGTTTGGATCCGTTACCCGTTCTCCATAGCCGCCAAAGGCTTTCGCCATGTCGGCGTAGTGGCCGGAAATTTCTATGGCCCCATACTTTTCTTGAGACACCGGCATGATTGGAATTTCGATAGCCATGGAAAAGTTGTTAAACAAAATCGACAAAATGGGGATGTTCTCGCGCACAGCGGTTTCAAAGTCCATGCCGGTAAAGCCGATGGCAGCATCACCCCACACATTGATGCACAGCTTTTCCGGAGCCGCCAGCTTTGCGCCCATTGCGAGGCCCAGACCATAGCCAAGCTGAGTCGTCTTGCCCCAACCGATGTAGGACAGCGGTGTTGTGGACTCCCAGAACGGCGTTGTCTGATCGCGCGGGCTGCCTGCGTCGTGGGTTATGACCACATTGTCTTTATCCACCAAGCGATCCAGTTCCGCAATTACGCGGTAGGGGTTGATGGGGGTGTCGTTGCTGGTCAGCTTGGGCAGCCATTCGCTGCGCC
>JAYOVN010000158.1:0-2783 GCA_038151515.1 Gammaproteobacteria bacterium
CCGGTCGATTGAGGCAAATGTGTGCAATATCGTTTTCGATGGTGAGATCAAAGGTTTCAAAGTGCTGTTGTGACATGTCTTGGGTCCTCCTGCCGAATGCGTGAAACCGTTGAGTATAAGCACAGTTTCGGCGTTCGGTCAGCCAAAGATAAGCTGATGCAGATAGCGCCCAGGGGTCAAAGTGAAGAGGCCGGCCACCAATATACCGCCAACGTAAACGCCGATCATGTTGCCCTTGTGAGCAGTCACATTGTGCTTTTTCGCAGCGATGTAAGCGCGGGGCACACAGTACAGCACGAGCAACGACAGCAAGTGAATCATTCCGAAGTGGCCCAAAACCTGAGGGCCGACCGCGGCAGGAATAAGCAAAGAAAGCAGCGCCGTAATCATCATGAGTGACATATAAATCTTGCCCAGCAAACGATGCCAAGGTGTGCCCTTTGACCGCAGCATGAGATACGCGCCGAGCACAGCAGCCGGCGCTACGGTTGCCAAGTGGAGGCTCATAATCGGTGTCAGCATGGTGCATGTTCTCGTTGTTTTGCGCTTAGATTAATGGCACCACTGAGTGAGGCAAGGTGTTTCGGGCACATGTGCAACTCCTGTGCATTTGCGTGGACCTTGGTAAGCTCGGGGCTGATCGAAATAAGGAGGAGAGGCTCATGACAGGACAAATTGACACAGGGACCGATGAACTGTTGGCGACCCTGCAGGCGGGTGTGTTGACGCTGACGATGAATCGACCTGAAGCGCGTAATGCGTTAACCGGTAAGATGAGTGCTGCGCTGTCGGCGCAATTGGAAGATGCGGAACTCAACGCCGATGTGCGTTGTGTGGTGCTTACCGGGGCAGGCAAGGGGTTTTGCGCTGGCGGGGACGTCAAGGGTATGGCCGCGCGCAGCAATGATGCAGAAACGACGGGTGGGGCAGCGAAGGATACCATTGATGAAGCTGTGCATCGTCAACGTATAGACCAGCGGGCTACCGCGGGCAGGCTGTACAGCATGCCGAAGCCGACCATTGCGGTGCTGCCCGGGGCGGCCGCGGGCGCTGGCCTGTCGCTGGCCCTCGCCTGCGATATGCGCATTATGGCGAGTACGGCCGTCATGACGACGGCATTTGCTAAGGTCGGCTTTTCCGGTGACTACGGCGGTACGTTCTTTATGTCGCAACTGGTGGGTACGGCTAAGGCTCGACAACTCTACTTCTTGTCAGAGCGGGTGAGTGCACAAGAGGCGTTGGATCTCGGGCTGACAAACTGGGTGTGTGAGCCCGACGATTTGGTTGCCAAGGCCGAAGAGATTGCGGCGCAGCTCGCCACGGGCCCTACCGTGGCATTTCGCTACATGAAAGAGAATTTTGCCCGAGCGTTATCGTCAGGTGACTTGAATGACTGTCTCGATTTGGAGGCGACACATCATAGGCAGTGTGGCCGGACAGAAGACCACCGTAATGCGACCAAGGCTTTTGTTGAGAAACGGGTGCCGGTCTTTAACGGTCGATAGTCCGTATCTCAGGAACGCTCCCGAGTGTCTGCGCCTTCGCTTGATGTCGCATAAAGAAGGCGAGAAAGGCTGCAGCGCGGGTGGGTTGTGAGCCGGCGTTAAGCAGCACCACATCTTGTCTGATGGGGTCATGGGCGTTTTCGGGTATCGTCGTAAAGGTAGCGTTGGGCACCTGTTTCTCTAACACCTGAGATAATGCGACGAAGCCCGCATCGGCGTTGCCAGTCATCACCATGGCGTAGGTTTGACCAACATTCTCGGCTGTAGCGATCATCGTGTTCGGCTTTGCCTCCCAGTTCAAATGGGTCAGTGTCTGCTGGGCTGCCCGTCCGTAAGGCGCGAGCTCCGGATTAGCCATGGCCAGTCGACGCGTAGCGTCCAGCTGGGACATCAGCGCGCTCGATGATCTTCGTTTGGGATGCCATAAAACCAATCTCCCGGTCGCATAAGTTTGACTGGGCCCTACCGTAAAGCCCTCGTTAAAGAGTCGCGCGGGTCTTAGTCGGTCCGCAGCGAAAAACAAGTCGAAGGGTGCGCCCTGTTTGATCTGGGCAAACAATTTCCCTGTGGAACCTGCGCTGATGGAGATCTCGCCGCGATCATTGCTCTGGGTTTGATAGGCAGTTACGGCGCTCTTGAGTTGCGTTGCGAAGTTACTGGCTACAGCAATGCGTAGGGGCGCGCTGGCAGTCGCATGAGGTAGGGCGGCTAAGATCGCCGCTAACAAGAAAAGTTTGATTTTCATGGGTTCCAGATGCTGGTCTCGTTATCTCGCTGCAATACGCTATGATGACTCATGAGTGGTTCGGAGGGGAATCCAATTGCTCCTAAGCGCGGCGCTGTTTCTGTCCTAGCGAACGACGGAATGAGCGCTCCTTTTTTCGCGGTGAGTAATACTGCATCACCATCAATTCAGGGATTTTAGCGACATGACAGATCAACACGACAAGCAGGCCGGGGCAGCTGAGTCCGAGCCTAATGCTCGCTCCATGCGTACCGTCGCCATGACGGCCTTGGGTGGCACCAGTATCGAATGGTATGACTTCTTTATTTATGGCACCGCAGCGGCCTTGGTGTTCCCGGTGCTGTTTTTTTCCGATGATATGCCACGCTACGTCAGCCTGCTTGCCTCGTTCAGCACCTTCGCCGTTGGGTTTTTAGCGCGCCCGGTTGGAGGTGTCGTATTTGGTCACTTTGGTGATCGCGTAGGACGTAAGGCGGCCTTGGTGACCGCCCTGATGATGATGGGCGTGGCGACTACGCTGATTGGGTTGTTGC
>JAYOVN010000159.1:0-2747 GCA_038151515.1 Gammaproteobacteria bacterium
ATCAAAGCCTTGGGCGCTCAGGTGTCTGCTAACGTCTATTACCTGCACGAGTTATCCGACAGTTACGCCAAGGCTGGCATTGGCTTTGAGCGCGCCAGTCAAATGGCCAGACTTGGCAGCTGCTTTGCAGCCGGCATCAACACCACGATCCACTCAGATTTCACCATGGCACCAGCGGAGCCGCTAAACAGCATGTGGGTTGCGGTCAATCGTCAGAATCATGTGGGCGACACTATGGCAGCCGAAGAAAAGTTAACCCAACAACAGGCCCTTGAAGCGATCACGATCAACGCGGCCCACACCATTGGCTTGGCAGACATCACGGGAAGCCTCCGCGCAGGTAAAAGCGCGGACTTTACCGTGCTTGCCGAGGATCCCCTGACTTGCGACCCCATGGCGCTGAAAGATATTGATATTGAGGCCACCGTCTTTGAAGGACGAGTCTTCCCCATCTCATGAGCCATCTTCCGTGAGCAACCCGAGTTGTCCCGTCACAATCATTGGTGGGTATCTGGGCGCCGGCAAGACCACGCTGATCAACCGCATGTTGGCAGACCCGGAGCTGCCTCAGGGCATCGCGGTCTTGGTCAATGACTTTGGCGACATCAACATTGATGAGTCGTTAATACGCAGTCAGTCCCAAGACGGCACGGTACTTGGCCTGAGCAATGGGTGTATTTGCTGCAGCATCAGCGACGACTTAAGCAAGGCCTTGGATCAGTTAGCAGAGCTCCCAATCAACCAGGTGATATTGGAAACCAGCGGCGTCGCGGAACCGGCCCGTGTCTGGCGGCATTGTCACTATCCCGGGTTTAGTCCCAAGGCTGTGGTGGTTCTTGTAGACGCCGCCAACACCACCCAGCGCCTCCAAGACAAATACGTAGGATCACTGGTCGAGGCCCAACTTGATCAGGCTCACCTATTGGTCGTGAGCAAAAGGGATGTGAATCCGGTTTTTAGGTTTGACCGCCTACAGCCAATGATTGAAAGCGACGACCCAAGCCTACTCGCCACTATTTTTGGATGGCAGCAGCCAACCGCACCGAAGCTTGATACCCAATCTGGGGCGTCATTTGGCGCCCACACTTGGCATCAGACCCAGACCATACCCTTGACCACATTGCAGACTTTTCTGGACGGCCTTGATGACCGGGTACATCGAGTGAAGGGTACGGTCGCAACTGACAACGGCCTGTACCAAGTAAGCGGCGTTGGCAGCACCATTGCTCTTGATGTCATCTCGGATTCATCCGAACAAGCAACGTTAGGCTTGGTGTTTATCTATTGCTCCGATGCTGACTCGCAGGACGGTGGATTCGCCCCGGACCAGATCACCATGACTTTATCCCCGTAGCGCTTACAGGGGTTATAGCGCTCAAAAATTCGGGTTTGACCGAACATTGGCATGCCGATATAGCCACGGATATTGAGTTCGTCATCTATTACGGACACATGGGACTTGTACCAAGACCCCGATCGCGGATCGTATATGCGTCCACGCCACAGCTTTCCCTGCTTGCGCAGATTCTCAGAAATCTCCAGACCCAGCAGTTCACGACTTTGTCGTTCCGGGTCCGGATTTTCAATATCCAGCAGCGGCTTCTCTGAACTCCAGCTAACCAACTCACCTTTTACTAATGAGGGATTCAAAATCCCTGCGGCAAACAATTGTGCTTGGTTGTCTTGCACGCGCACATAGAGCAGAGAATCCCAAGATTGCCACCAGCCGCCGATATCCTCGTTCGCAGTAGAATCTGCCGCGACGGAAGTAACCGCGAGGGCCAGCACTAGCGCGTTTATCAACTGGCGTAGCAGCGATGATCGTGCAGACTTGCTGCGCGTAAAAACCTTCATGACAACAGCTCGGGGTAGGTTATGGGTTGGGAGGCCTGTTCGAACGCTGAACCCAGACGAAGTAGCGACTCTTCGCCCAGCTTAGCACCAATGAGTTGAAACGACCCCGGTAGACCGCCACTTTCCGATGCCACGGGCAGGGTTAGAGTCGGGTGGCCAGAATAATCAAATGGCGCGGTGAAAAGCAAAAAGTCAGCCTGATCGTCAGATACCGGCGCACCGGATTCCATAGTCATCACCGAAGGCGTCGCCAAGGGCATACAGGGTGAGATCAGCGCATCGACACCGGCCAAAACGTCGTTCAACTGTTCGGTGAAGGCCTGACGTAACGCCTCCAACGCTTGGTAATCCTCCGACGAGGTGCGTAACCCAAGCTCGATCAACCCTTGTAACACTGGCCCATAAAGTGCCTTTTGTTCCGGATAGTAACCTTCGTGAGCCCGGGCGCATTCCACACCGCAGCTGATGCCCCATGCCTCAGCCAGAATCCGCGCGCTGGGCGGCACCTCTACCTCAATGATCTGAGCGCCCAACTCAGCGAATTGCCGCAGCGCCTTTTTCGTCACCTCCACAACCTCCGGGGCCACACCGTCCGTGACATAGGACCAATCGATGCCAAGTCGCATACCGCCCAATGGCGCCGGACCATCATCGGGGCTGCAAAGCGACTGCAAATAATTGGGTACCGGTGCATCGATGGAGTTGGGGTCTTGGGCATCGAACCCCGCCAGCACGCTCAGCATACGAGCGGCATCTTCAACGCTCCTCGTCATCGGTCCGATATGATCCAAACTGTTGGCTAGGGGAAAGGCCCCATGCAGGCTAACTCGCCCATAGGTGGGCTTGAGGCCCACCAAACCGCAGCTAGCCGAGGGAAACCGTATGCTGCCGCC
>JAYOVN010000160.1:0-2744 GCA_038151515.1 Gammaproteobacteria bacterium
GCCATGATGTCATCCAACTGATCCGAGGACAGAGTTTCGAATTCCATCAACGCATCCGCCATGGTGTGCAGCTTGTCGATGTTGTCGGTGAGCAGTTTTTTCGCCGTGTCATAGCAGTCGTCGACGATCTGCCGCACTTCCTTGTCGATGGCAAAGGCCGTCTCAGGTGAGTGGGCTTTCGGCTTCGCACCAGCAGACATGCCCAGGAATACTTCGCCGTCGTCTTCGTCGTACATCAAGGGACCAAGTTTTTCGGACAAGCCCCACTTGGTTACCATGCTTCGAGCCAGATGGGTGGCTCGCTCAATGTCGTTGGACGCGCCTGTTGTCACATGCTCAATTCCCAGCGTGATTTCTTCCGCAATTCTGCCCCCAAATAAGCTGGCGATTTGGGATCGAATACCTTGGGCGCTCATGCTGTAGCGATCTTCTTCGGGCAGGAACATGGTGACCCCCAATGCCCTGCCCCGAGGAATGATGGTGACCTTGTATACCGGATCATGATCCGGCATCAGGCGACCAACGATTGCATGCCCCGCTTCGTGATAGGCGGTGTTACGCTTTTCTTTTTCGGACATCACCATGGACTTGCGCTCGGCGCCCATCATGATTTTGTCCTTGGCCTTGTCAAACTCTTCCATGCTGACCAGTCGCTTGCCACCCCGAGCGGCAAACAGCGCGGCTTCGTTAACAAGGTTCGCCAAATCGGCACCAGAAAAGCCCGGCGTGCCTCGCGCAATGATGCTGGCATCCACGTCGTCAGCGACAGGCACCTTACGCATGTGCACCTTGGTGATCTGTTCGCGACCTCGGATATCCGGCAGCCCGACCACAACTTGACGGTCAAAGCGCCCGGGTCGCAGCAGCGCCGGATCCAGCACGTCGGGTCGGTTGGTGGCGGCAATAACGATGATGCCATCGTTGCCTTCAAAACCGTCCATTTCCACCAAAAGCTGGTTTAGGGTCTGTTCCCGTTCGTCGTGGCCGCCGCCCAAGCCCGCGCCACGGTGCCGGCCAACCGCGTCAATTTCATCAATGAAAATAATGCAGGGGGCCTGTTTTTTCGCCTGCTCGAACATGTCCCGCACTCGGGAAGCGCCTACGCCCACGAACATTTCCACAAAATCAGAGCCAGAAATGGAGAAAAACGGCACCTTGGCTTCACCGGCAATGGCTTTTGCCAGCAAGGTCTTACCGGTACCCGGCTGTCCTACCATTAAGACGCCGCGAGGAATGTGCCCGCCGAGGCGCTGGAACTTGCCCGGATCACGCAAAAACTCCACTAATTCCTGCACGTCTTCCTTGGCTTCGTCCACCCCCGCCACATCGGCAAAGGTGGTTTGAATTTGATCTTCAGATAAAAGCTTGGCCTTGCTGCGACCAAAGGACATGGGGCCGCCGCGACCGCTACCGCCGCCCTGCATTTGGCGCATGAAGAACATGGCAACTGCCAAAATAATCAGAATAGGGAAGCTGGCCAGCAACAGTTGAGTCCAAACGCTCTGCCCTTCTTCTTCTATGAACTGGAAATCGATACCACGGTCGCGCAGCTCGCTAACCAAGCCGGGATCATTGTTGAAGCCCGTTACCGTGTAGCGACTGCCAGTGCGGTCTGTGGCATAAATTCGGTTGCCTTGTATTGTGACCTCATCCACTTGGCCTTGCTCGACTGAGCGCAAGAATTCCGAATACTTCACTGGCGGATTTTTAGCATCCGCATTGAAGTTGCTGAACACTGTCAAAAGCACCGCCAGTATGACCAGCCAAAGAACTACATTTTTACCCATATCAGACACCGGGTTTACCTCGTATTAATTTGCTTTAACGCCTCTATCACTCGATACGTCAAACTTACAATCTTGTTGCCTGTGGCAAAGAAGCATAATGTGCTGGCTTCCTTGCTGTGGCGCTCATCTTCCTGTTCTACCGTTGTTACTCTAGACCACCACAAAGCACTCTGGTGTCTACGCTCGGTCTCATAGATTACACGACATTTTCACGCTGCGCGGGTGTGTTAGAACTCGCGTCTCACTCTGGACGCTCATTAGGCACGCGTCTCCAAGCTCTATGAAGCCTTAGTGCCGCCCTGGAACCCTTGGGCCACAACAAACACCTCTCTGGATTCGGACCGAGAGGCTTTTGGTTTGGTGACATGCACCTTAGCAAAAACTTTTCGCAGATCCGCCACCCAGTCGTCCAATCCCTCGCCCTGGAAGGCCTTGATGATCATGGCACCGCTTTTCTTCAACCACCGATGGCAACTTTCCAATGACACATCGGCTAAATCCATGGCTCGTGCCTGATCTACCGTGCGTATGCCAGAAATGTTGGGGGCCATATCGGATAAAACAAGGTCTAGCTGGCAACCATCCAATATCTGCTCAATTTCCGCATCTACAGCGTCTTCACCCGCCAGACCTTCAATGACATGGGTATTTTGACCACTGGTGATGGGCAACGGATCTACGGCAATGAGCAACCCACCGTTCAGCTTATTTTCTAGATAATGGGTCCAGCCGCCCGGCGCTGCGCCCAGCTCCAGAACACGCTGCTTGCCTTGGACGAGACGAAAGCGCTTGTCGATTTGTTCCAGTTTGAAATGTGCGCGGGAAATCTGCCCGCCGCCTTGAGCCTGACGCACAAAATAGTCTTTGCGCTGACGTTGGAGCCAACGATCACTGGATTTGCTGCGTTTTGCCATAACTGTTTGCCGTAACTGTTTTGCCGTAACTGTTTTGCCGTAA
>JAYOVN010000161.1:0-2727 GCA_038151515.1 Gammaproteobacteria bacterium
GCGACCTAGGCAATGTCCGAATGCTGACGAATAAAGTCGCAGACGTGTCGATCAAAGTCCGCAGCACCTTCCATGTTGACCCCGTGGCCGGCGTCGATTTCCACCACGGAGAGGTTTTGCATATAGGCCTTCGCCCATGCCTGATTCTCTGCAAACCGGTGTTCCTTGGTGCCGTGACACAGCAGGACGGGTCGGGGGTTGGTGGGTGCAAGGTCGCGGATGCTGGTAAATGGATTGGTGTGCTGCAAGGTGCTGGCCACACCCTCGGGTTTGAGGTTGGCGCAGTCTTCGAGCAGCCGCGTTTTGACAACTTCTGGCACATTACGAGCACGGCGGGGGTGGACCGGGATACGATCAATGGCTGCAATGCCGCCGGTGCGAATGTTGTCAGCGGATTTGGATGCCGTGGCCAGCCATTCATCAATCAACGGTTTATCCGCGAGGGCTGAATTGGAATTCGTGAATATGTGGCCGTATACGTGTTCTGGGTGTTCACAGGCGTAGCGAATGGTGAGACCCGCGCCCAAGGAATAGCCGCATAGGAACCAGCGGTCTGCGCCAAGCTGGCGTCGTATTTGGTCAAACTGCTGCACGTAGGCAGCGGGAGAATAATGCTTGGGGTCTGCTGGCGCTGGCGACCGACCGTGACCCCAAAGCTCTGCAGTAACCGGGCGGCAGACTTCGCCAAGCGCCGCCACGTTTGCCAGCCATTGTGCGCTGGAGGACAAAAAGCCGTGCACCATGAGCAAGAATGGCCCCTTGCCGGGGTGCACCTGGAAGGCAATTCTGGGTGAATTTTCGGTGTACTGCATGATCAACGCTACTGTGCCAGCGGGCTAAATTGTCATGCTACCATGCGGGAGAGTTGGTGTTTGCTCATGAGGGAGAGGGATATGACTTACGACTTAGTGATCAAGAACGGCAGCGTTGTCGATGGTTCGGGTAACCCCCAATATCGGGCGGATGTGGCGGTGCAGGACGGTAAGATCGCCGCCATCGGGCGCATCAACGAGGGCGCCAAGCAGACCATTGATGCCGAAGGCCATGTGGTGTCGCCGGGTTTTGTGGATGGGCATACCCACATGGACGCCCAAGTGTTTTGGGATCCCATCGGTTCTTGTTCTTGCTACCACGGTGTCACCAGTGTGGTCATGGGCAACTGCGGCTTCACTTTGGCGCCCTGTAAGCAAGAAGATGCGGATCTCGTCTTTCGTAACCTAGAGCGTGCGGAAGATTTGTCCAGGGACGCCATGCTGGAAGGTATCGACTGGCGCTGGGAAACCTTTCCCCAATTTTTAGACGTGATTGACGAGCTGCCCAAGGGCATTAATTACGCCGGCTACATCGGCCACTCGGCCCTGCGCACCTATGTGATGGGCGAGCGAGCATTCAGCGACGCCGCCAGCGAGGACGATGTGCGCAAGATGCAGCACTTGGTCAAGGAAGCGGTGCAGGCAGGCGCCATCGGGTTTTCCACCTCTCGTACTTTTAACCATCTCACCGCTGACGATCGGCCGGTGGCTAGCCGGCTGGCGGAATGGGATGAGGTGCGAGCCATCGTTAACGCCGTAGGCGAAACCGGCAAGGGGTTGTTTGAGATTGCCGGCGAGGCGCCGGGCCGTGACCCTGAGCGAATCGCCGAATACCACGGCCGCCTTCGGGATCTGGCTGTGGAATCCGGTGTGCCCCAAACTTGGGGCATGTTCAGCGTGCGGGCGGCCCCAGATCTGTGGCGACCGTACTTTGACCTGCTGGACGAAACCGCCGCCGCCGGTGGGCGCATGTACGCTCAGGTACACAGTCGGGCGCTGTCCAGTCTGCTGTCGTTTGAGAGCAATACCCCGTTTGATAATTGGGAGTATTGGTCAGAGTTCCGTCAGCTGCCCCTAGCCGAACAAGCGGCGAAGATGCGCAACCCAGAGATCAAGGCCAAGCTCATTGAGGTGGCCAGCCGGGAATACACAGGGCCGCGTATCGTGGGTGCAGAAGCCAGGCCGCCGGAATGGGATTTCATCTACCCCATGGACGATATGGTGTACGACAAGCCTTCCATGGCCGAGCTGGCCCGGGCCAAGGGCGTGCATCCGGTGGAACTGATGATTGATATGGCGCTGGAACGCGACCTGAAGATGTTCTTCCGCCAGCCCATCGCCAACGAAGACCAGTCTCAGGTGCTGGATATGATGAAACATCCGCTCTCGGTAATAACCTTTTCGGATTCCGGTGCTCACGTATCTCAGATTATGGATTCGTCACTGCAAACTCACCTGCTCAGCTATTGGGTTCGCGAAAAGCAGGCCATGACCCTGGAAGAGGCGGTTAAGCAGATCACCTACAACACCGCAACCATGTGGGGACTACACGACCGGGGCTTGATCCGCGAAGGTATGGCTGCCGACTTGGTGGTGTTCGACCCTAAGACCATAGGGGCGCGGATGCCGGACGTGGTTCACGATCTGCCTGCCGGTGCCAAGCGGTTGAAGCAAACCGCGGACGGTATTTTGAACACCGTGGTGAACGGCGAGATTTTGCTGACCAATAACGAGCACAGCGGGGCGGTGCCGGGGCAATTGCTGAGAAGTTAGCGAAAAGCGAAGCAAAAACGGGTCGTGCGCTTGCGGTTGGTAAACGGCTGGTGCACCATACTTTTCCTCGTGCGGGATGTCGCACGTGTCAGCGCACCTGTAGTTCAACTGGATAGAATACCAGGCTTCGAACCTGGGGGTT
>JAYOVN010000162.1:0-2725 GCA_038151515.1 Gammaproteobacteria bacterium
GTGGCCAGACTGCAAGTGGAAACCGTCATTAATGGCGAAAATAAAGAGTTTTTGTGTGATGCCAATCAGTCCATGTTAGATGTCCTTCGGGATGAACTGGGGTTGACCGGCACCAAGGAAGGCTGCGGCACTGGCGATTGCGGTGCCTGTTCCATTCTGGTGGATGGTCGTTTGGTGTGTTCATGTCTGATGCTCGGCGTTGAATCCGGTGGTAAGAGCGTGGAAACCATCGAAGGTATTGCCGGGGATGAAGGCCTGCATCCATTGCAGCGCCAGTTTCTGGAAAATGCGGCCCTGCAGTGCGGCATATGCACCCCGGGCTTTATCGTCGCGTCAAAGGCGCTGCTAGAGAAAAATCCGAATCCCGATGAAGAGACGATTCGCTATTGGCTGGCAGGGAATCTGTGTCGCTGTACCGGCTATGACAAGATTGTTCGCGCTGTGCAAGACGCTGCCGCTGAGATGTCTCACCCGGCCTAGTCTTGGGCAATCCAGCCTCTTGAAGAAGGCGAACCATCAACGAGGTTTGGCTGCTTGGTGCCGCCGAACCCCGTCGAGAAGGCTAGGGAAAGGTCAGGCCGGTTAACGCAGCCAAGTCCTCAATGGCTTGGGACTCACTGATAACCTTAACGGTGCGCATACCCAAGGCCTTGGCGGGTTTGAGGTTGATGCCTAGGTCGTCGAGGAAAATGGCTTCATCGCAAGCAACCCCGAGCCGCTGGCAGGTGCGGGTATAGATCTCTGGGTTCGGCTTGCGTACACCCTCCACACTGGATTCCACCACCAGGTCAAAAAGCGACATGACCTCGGCTACCGCATTGGCCTTGCCCTTACCACGTGCCATGCCGGGGCCTTCGCCGGCCTTTACGTTATTGGTAATGCAGGCCACTTTATAATGGGCTTTGCACACCTTGAGCACTTCCACCATGCGCGGCCGCAACTGTCCTGACAGAACCGCGATCACTTCTTTACCCGGTATTCTGTGTCCCCGCGCTTCGCTCTCCGCAGCGAACAAGTCATCAAAGTCGTCGAGGGAGACGCTGTTGGACTCAAACTGAGCCCATGCATTGTGCTCTGGATTGATGGCATTGGTTTGGCGTATGAAATCTTTGGGGACGCCGAGTTTGTCCTCCAGGATGTTGAAGGCTTCAAAAGGGCTGCTTGTGAACACCCCACCAAAATCCCAAAGAATGGCGGTTGTTGTAGCGGTATCGGTTGAGGACAAAGTGCTCTCCTAGTAGATGCCCTGATGAGCAAGGTTGTTGAAACTTGAAGGAAGAGAGTATGAAGGCAATGGTGTGGCAGTTCGAGTCTGTAGACTCAGTTGTACGCAATTTGGTCGCGAACACTCAAGGTCCCCGCGGGTCGAAGATCCAAGGCGCGTCGGCTTACGAAAGGGGTAGTCAGACACGTTTCAATCCATTCGGTTAGCGGTCTTAAGCTGCGCCCAACCCCCGTCGCGTAGCTGTAATCGGTCTAAGGCCCCGCATGAGGAGTGAGTTGGTGTATTGCTCCACTGGCGTGCGACATCTTAGGATGGGCGTTTTAACGGAGGACGATCATGGGACAAACACAAAACATAGCAATGGCTGACGGTTTTGAATTGGGGGCCTACATGGCAGAGCCCGCCAACGGTCAGGCCAAGGGTGTCATCGTGGTGATTCAAGAGATCTTTGGTGTCAATGGGCACATCCGTGAAGTGGCGGATGGGTATGCATCAGAAGGCTACCTTGCGATAGCACCGGCGTTGTTTGACCGAGTCGATAAAGATATTCAGCTAGGCTACACCGAGAATGATATGGGGCGAGGAATCGAACTGGCTTTTCAAAGGTTGGACATGAGTCAAACCCTCAAGGATTTGCAAAGCGTCGTCACATTCGCGGAACAAAAGGGTCCAGTCGGAGTGGTGGGATATTGTTTTGGTGGTCTGCTGACGTTTTTGAGTGCCTGCCAGATAAATGGTGTGGAGGCTGCCTCAAGCTATTATGGCGGCGGAATAGCCGGCGTGTTAGATCAGCAACCACAGTGTCCGCTGATCATGCATTTTGGGGAGCTAGACGCCCACATTCCCATGAGCGATGTCGAAAAAATCAAGCTGGGCTGTCCCAACGTGCCGGTTCACGTGTACGACGCAGACCATGGTTTTAACTGTGATCACCGTGCAAGTTTCAACGAGCCTGCTGCCAAACTGGCCCGACAACGCACCTTGGATCACTTTGCAAAGCATCTGTAGACGAGCATTTGCGGCCAAACCTTTATAGCGAGATAGCGAGGTCCATGTTAGGTGGCCGGATTTGAGCCCCGAGCAAGGAGTTATCCGCGGCAATTTTTGCTTCGTTAGTCGAAGTGATTAGCAGGTTTGGGCAAATAAGGAAAATTGTAGAGAAATAGGGTGATCTGCCCTTGTCTAGTATTGACAACCTCATGCCCATTGTTGATCCTTCGTGTCGGATTGGCGGGGAGGCCGCTATCGCTTGAGCCTTTTAGTTAGAGGCCGTTTTGTCGTTTATGCTTTCGATGGTTTTACTGGGAAGGATTGCCCAGAAAACGATCCAAGTTAGGCAATCGGGCACTACGACAGGCAACATCTGAAATACTTGCTTCGGCAGACAAAAGCTGGCTAAAAAACATAATCGCAAGGTGGCGTTTTTGCGCGACCTGGCGGATGTGTAGCCATACAGAAACCAGGGATTCCAGTAGGAAGTACTAATGAAAAAACACATGC
>JAYOVN010000163.1:0-2698 GCA_038151515.1 Gammaproteobacteria bacterium
TTCATCGTAGGCATGCCGAGAGCCGGGTCCACGTTGTTAGAACAAATTCTATCCAGTCACTCTCAAGTGGACGGCACCCAAGAGCTACCCAATATCTTATCTGCGGTTCATCAGTTGCGCTCTCGCAACAAAGACTTTGATCGACTCAACTATCCCCGGGCGATAGCGGATTTAAGCGCCGATGAGCTGAGCGAATTTGGGCGAACCTACATTGAAGACACCCGCACGCATCGACAAGAGGCTCCTTTTTTCATTGATAAGATGCCCAACAACTTCCGTCATATAGGGCTGATAAAGCGCATTTTACCCAATGCCAAAATAATCGACGCCAGACGCCACCCCTTGTCCTGCACCTTCAGTTGCTTCAAGCAGCTATTTGCAGAAGGGCAGGAGTTTTCATACAACCTGGAAGACTTAGGTCATTATTACCGGGACTACGTGGGGCTGATGGATTTTTGGCATCAGTGTTTCCCGAATGAAATCCTGCACGTGCAGTATGAAGACGTTGTTGATGATCTCGAGACCCAGGTGCACCGCATCCTTGCTTATTGCAACTTGCCTTTTGAAGAGGCGTGCCTGAACTTCTGGAAAACCGAAAGGGCGGTAAAAACGCCCTCTTCAGAGCAAGTTCGGCAACCCATCTTTAAGTCCGGTGTGGAAAACTGGCAAGATTTCGAGGCTCATTTGGAGCCCTTAAAACAGGCGCTGGGTAAGACCCTTCACGAATTTCGTCCACAGGCTTAAGGGGCAACCAGTTCGTCGTTGCAACTGGACGGAATGGGTGGCGGAGCGTCGAGCCTTGGTTCGACCCACGTAAGGAGGTCTTGGGTGAAAACGTATGAGACCAACTCAACATACGCTGAGTCAAAGCCAAGTGGGAGTCTGTGCTTGTTCCTGCGCTCGCTGTTCATCATGCTGCTGGCTGCCGCCCTATGGCCCGTCTCGAGTTTTTCCAATGTAAACCAAGCCAGCGAAAGACCCATCGTGGTACTGCTTTCCTTGGACGGCTTCAGAGCCGACTATCTGGAAAAGTATCCAAATCAAAGTCCGAATCTGAAGCGCTTAGCCGACAGTGGGTTGGCCGCGGCGGGTCTTGTGCCGGGATTTCCCAGCAGCACGTTTTCTAACCACTACAGTATTGCTACCGGTTTATATCCGGGCCGTCACGGCATCATTGGCAATGGGTTTTATGATCGTCAGCGGGACGCGCACTATCGCCTAGGCGACCGGTCGGCAGTGGAGGATGGCAGTTGGTACGGCGGTGAGCCACTGTGGGTGGCTGTGGAAAAAGCCGGGATGCGGGCAGCGAGCTTTTTTTGGGTGGGCA
Source organism: Gammaproteobacteria bacterium (assembly GCA_038151515.1). GTDB lineage: Bacteria > Pseudomonadota > Gammaproteobacteria > Pseudomonadales > Azotimanducaceae > UBA4421. The sequence continues at coordinate 1,328 of JAYOVN010000163.1, forward strand.
GCGAGGCCGATGTTCAGGGTATACGTCCCAGCTATTACAAAATCTACGACGGCAGCATTCCCAATCATAAGCGCGTAGATCAAGTCCTTGGTTGGTTGGCTCTTGCCGAGGGGCAGCGCCCGAATCTGATCACCATGTACTTCTCCACGGTAGATTCCATAGGGCACCGATTTGGCCCAGACAGCGCACAATTGCCGGGGGCCATCGCAAGCGTTGATAAGCAGGTAGGGCGGCTAGTTGCTGGTTTGGCTCAGATCGATCAACCGGTGTATCTCATGGTGGTATCCGATCATGGGATGCAGCGGGTAGATGCGGATCAGCGCGTGTTTCTAGCGGACTATCTCGACCTGCAGCGATGGCGGGGCAGCAACCGCATCATACTCGGCGGCGCCTACGGCTTTCTTTACAGTGATGATGCCGAGCTGTTGGATCGCAGTTTTACCGCTCTGGCCGGTGTTGAGGGTTTGACCGTACTGCAGCCAGAGCAATTCCCGGCGCGGCTAAACTTTCCAAAGCGCGGCCCAAGAATCCCAGACCTGGTGGCGGTAGTCGACGCACCCAGATACATCAGCTTGAAACAAGGTCGTGGGCGGCCCCCGCCCTTGGGTGCTCATGGCTACCTGCCTCAGAGCACACCGACCATGCAGGGTATCTTTTACGCGGCGGGGCCGGCTATCCCACCCATGACGCGTATTCCCCCAATCGACAACGTCCACGTTTATCCCCTAGTGCGTCACTTGCTGGGGCTGGACACGGGTGGCGACATCGACGGGGACTTGGCGGTTTTAAGGCCGTATCTGCGCGACTAGTGCCGCGAGTCCAGTAAGAATCGCATGGACAAATCCAGGGGTTCGACGCCCTTGGTCAGATCGCCGCAGGAAATATAATCCACACCGGTTTCGGCGATGGCGCCAATGCTGTCCTGGGTAATGCCACCGGACGCCTCCAAGACCATTTTCCCTCGAGTCAGCGCCACGGCGGTTTGGGTATCGGCGATGGAGAAGTTGTCGATCAGCGCGATGTCTGCGCCGGCGCTCATAGCCTCTGCTAGCTCATCTAGGTCTTCGACTTCGACTTCGATTGGTTTGCCGGGAAAGGCGGTTTGTGCTGACTTGATTGCTTGGCTAATGCTGCCGGCAGCGAAAATGTGGTTCTCTTTGAGCAAGAACGCATCGAATAAACCGATACGATGGTTGTGACCACCCCCGCATTTAACGGCGTATTTTTGGGCCAGGCGTAATCCGGGTACGGTTTTTCTTGTGTCTAGCAGCTTGGCTTGGGTATGTGATATCAACGCCACATATTGAGCTGTTCGGGTCGCGGTGCCTGACAGTAACTGGATGAAATTGAGCATAGTGCGCTCAGCGCTGA
>JAYOVN010000164.1:0-2695 GCA_038151515.1 Gammaproteobacteria bacterium
CCCTGCCACTGGCCACCGAAGGCCTGCAAGTTACTCTGAGCGATCCAAAGCAGGCCGGGCAGGGTCAATGCGATCCCCACCATCAGCCATACCAAAAAACTGCGAAGAATCCGTTGGCTGACAAAGGTGGCCGTATCGGATGCAACCCGCCGATGATCGGCCACCCAAGCGCGAACCGCGCTACCTTTCGGCTTTGCAGCGAGGTTGGCAGCGCTGACTCGATCCGGCGCAGTCATGCCGCCCCTCCATCATCCGGGCGCGCGGTATCTTGAACCAAGGCCCCTTGAGACAAATGCAAAATGCGGCAGCCTTGGTCTTTGATTAGGTCAATATCGTGGCTAGCGACCAGAACCGTTGAGCCCAAATCTCGAAATTGGTGGAACAAAGCCATCACCTGACGGGACAAAAACGGATCCAAATTCCCCGTCGGCTCGTCGGCCAGAATGATCCGCGGCCGAGTCACCACGGCACGAGCAATACCCACCCGTTGCTGTTCGCCGGTGGACAAATGCCGGGGCAAAAGCCCCCCTTTGTCGGTTAGATCTACGGTGGCTAACGCGCCCCGGACGCGACGAGCCGCATCCTTGGCCGAGATCGGATTCAGACGCAGGGGCAAGGCTACATTTTCAAAAACCGTTCGATCCGGCAGTAAGTTATGGTCCTGGAGCACAATGCCGATCTGTCGTCGATACCAAGGTATCTGTTTGGCGCTGAGCTGTTTCAGGTCACAGCCATCGACCATCACTCGACCAGACGATGGTGATTCCAAGCCAATCAACAGCTTCAGCAGCGTGCTTTTACCTGCCCCGGAGTGCCCGGTAAGAAATGCCATGGTGCCCTGCTCGATGCCCAACGACACATCAGACAAGCCTTCTTGGCCATTATCAAAACGACGAGTGACGTGTTCGAATTGCAAAAACGCCATAATCAGACGGCTTCGTTGGTTTGAAGTAGTGCTGCCACAAAGGCCTCTGGCTCGAAGACACGAAGATCCTCAATGCCTTCACCCACACCGATGAAATAAATAGGAATGTCTTTCAACTCAGCTGATTGAGACGCCAAGGCAAAGAGCACGCCAGCTTTCGCCGTGCCATCCAGCTTGGTTACCACCAAACCGGTTATCGGTACCGCTTCGTTAAATAGCTTTACCTGACTCAGCGCGTTTTGCCCAACTCCGCCGTCGAGGACCAAAATGACCTCGTGGGGTGCGTCGGGATCTAAGCGTTTAACAACGCGCTGAATCTTAGCCAGCTCATCCATCAATTGAGCCTTAGCCTGCAAACGACCGGCTGTGTCTACCAAGAGCACGTCGACCCCCTTGGCTTGAGCACTTTGTACAGCGTCGAAGGCGACGGACGCGCTATCGGAGCCCTGAGCTTGGGCCACCACGGGAACATCTTCTCGTTGTCCCCATGCCTGTAGCTGCTCTACTGCCGCCGCGCGAAATGTATCCCCTGCCGCCAACATGACGCTCAAACCCTGGTTTTTGTAGCGCTTGGCCAGTTTACCGATGGTGGTTGTTTTCCCCACACCATTAACACCCACAAAAAATACTACCTTCGGCATGGCCGCAGGTTGTCTGGGTTCAATGACCAAGGGTTTCACGACATTCGCCAGCCGCTGAACTAACAATTCGGTTAAGGCCTCATAAAGGGCCGTCATGTTGGCCAGTTCCCGTCGCCCAGCTCTAGCGGTGAGCTCGGTGATGATCGCTTGGGTGGTTTCCATACCCACATCGGTCATCAACAGGGCAGCCTCCAGATCTTCCAAGGCGCCTTCGTTGATCTCTTTTTCGCCTAAGATCAAATTGCCTAGCCCCGTTGCCAACTGAGCCCGGGTTTTGGATAAACCCGAACGGAGCTTGCCAAGGAAACCCTTAGGTTCGGCAGCTTCCGAGGCAGGCGTTAGATCGTTTGGCTCAGTCATCTTTCAGCGTCTCTGGTGGCGTAGCAATTTGGCAGTGGCTCTGCCCATCGTTTGTCATCCCAAGATTCTATAGCATCCGGGTCTGAAACTTAGCGCTCGGAAGGCCGCCATTGAAAAAAAAAGTCCGCTCCAAAAAATCACAAGAAGTGCGCATTAATAGCGGTCGCTTGCGGGGCAGAAAAATCATGTTCCCTGATGTGGAAGGTCTAAGACCAACCCTTGGACGTTCTCGGGAAGCGCTGTTCAATTGGCTCCGTCCGATGCTGCCTGAAGCCAAATGCCTGGATCTGTTCGCTGGATCCGGCGCCCTCGGCATCGAAGCCGCCTCTAATGGTGCAAGCTACGTCACATTTGTTGAACAGCAGCGCCAAGTTGCCGACTGTCTTAAAAGCTCTCTTGAGAAACTGGACCTACAGGATCAATCCACGTTGACCGTCGGCGACGGGATAACGGTGTTAGGACAGTTTAGCGAACCCTTCGACGTGATCTTTGTGGACCCTCCCTTTGCCGCCAACGAACTGCTGAAGCAGACCCTTGAATTGATCGTCGAGCGTGGGCTCCTGGGTCAATGGCTGTATTTGGAACACGATCAAACCCAACAAACCTCCGTCGAGGCACTTTTGACCGATCTCAAACTCTCTATTCACAAGTCCACAAAGGCGGGTACCACCTGCAGTCTGTTGCTTGGGCATCTCTGACGCCCATATCAAATCACTGCAGCCGAGTCTAATTGCAGATGTTTAGGGCCAGCGGTAGCATCCGGCTGAAA
>JAYOVN010000165.1:0-2654 GCA_038151515.1 Gammaproteobacteria bacterium
GGGGTATGCTCCTGCTGTTCGGGGCTGGCATTACCATCGCCACGGGCTTTATCAATTCCGGGTTGAGTTCCAGCATTGGGCAGGCGCTGGAGAATTTATCCACTCTGCCGCTACTGCTCATGATCGCCAGTATTTGCCTTGCCGTTACCTTCCTCACCGAGGTCACCAGCAATCTAGCCACCACGACCCTGTTGATGCCAATTCTTGCTGCGGCAGCAATGGGCGCAGGGGCTGATCCCGCACTGTTCATGATTCCAGCCGCCATGAGCGCCTCGTGCGCCTTTATGTTGCCTGTAGCCACACCACCAAATGTCATTACCTTCGCCACAGGTCGTTTTTCTATTCAAACCATGGTTCGCGAAGGCGTCGTCCTAAACTTGGTTGGCGTAATCGTTATCAGCAGTGCGTGCGTATTGTTGCTCAAGGATCTGTGATCCGAACCGGCCAAATAGCTCTTCGACGGTTGCTGGCGCGTGATCTCGGTGCCACCATGCGCCATCAGACTAGGATTCGTTCATCATGCACATTCTCAAAGGCGTCCTAGCGAGCATTAGCATCGCTCTAACGACTATTGGCGTATGTGGCATTCTGCTCGTCTGGTACATCCAGTTCGTGCTGACACCCGCAAGCCGCAAAGGGGCCGTTAGGCAAAAGATGGATCGCATCATCTTGTGGTGGACGATGTCCAATCGCTGGATGATCAAGCGCCTGAAGTTAATCGAACCTGAGATACACTGGCATGGCCGCCAGCATCTTTCTCCTGAACAGTGGTATCTCGTGGTCTGCAACCATCAGACATGGGCTGACATTCTACTGCTGCAAACCTACTTGCTTGACGATATTCCGCCGCTGAAGTTTTTTACGAAGTCCCAGCTGATTTGGCTCCCTTTTGTTGGCTTAGCCATGTCGGTTCTCGGCTTTCCCTATGTAAAGCGAGTGAGCAAAGAGCAAATCAAAAGGAATCCTGCTTTACGCAATGCAGACAAAAATAATGTGCTACAAGCCTGTGAGGGTTTTAAAAATCACCCCACCAGTATTCTTAACTTTGCTGAGGGGACCCGTCTTACTGCCGAGAAATATCAGCGGCAAAACGGTGAGCTTAAACATTTGCTGAACCCTAAACCCGGAGGCATTACTTACATGCTTGAAGGCATGGGCGATGAACTACACGGGCTCGTCAACGCTACCCTAATTTACCCCGACGGAGTGCCGACGTTTTGGGGCTTCTTACAAGGCAAGTGCCGCCGTGTCATATTCGACGCCCGCTATTGCCCAATACCTGAACTGGAAGACAAGGACTCCGGTAACATCTCGTACAAGGCCAGCGTTGCTCGATGGGTTCAAAGACTGTGGGACGAAAAAGACGCTTTGATCAGTGATTATCTTGCTAAAAACCTCAAGGGGTAGAGGGCACCGGAGTCGGAGACGAAGCACCGCTATTTTGTAACCGCACCAGCTCCCGCTCCAGAGCAACCAGCCGTCGGTTGGTGCCAATGCGATAGCTGTCAAAGGCCAACACAGCTTCTGTATTCTCTGCCACCAGCGGCGAAAGTTCCCCTTGGATTGCCGCCACGTTCCGTGCGGCCAAATTCGCCTTGTCCACCAGCTCTCGCTGAGCACGCAGCATCTGCTGTAGCTGCAGTTCCAAGCTGGTGACCTGGTCAATTAGCTGCTGCTGGATTTTCAAAGCCTCCTCGTGACGCCCCGTCGCAGCTTTCAGATCTCTATTACTGGCCCGGATCCCGTTAAGTGATGCAGAAACAGATTTAATTTGCGCTTGATTATCCTTAATCCAATCGCGATTGCGTTCGTTGGCAATGGCCCACAGCTTTCGTATCTCAGACTCCCACAAATTGATCTGCTGCTTGGTATCTTGACCTTCTTGACTCATGGCATTGTCCGTAGCCGCCAATCGCTGTTCCAGAACCGACAATCGTTTTCCGGCGTCATTTACCCGCTCTTGCTCGGCTAACAACATTTGTTGTTGGTTGACAATAAACCAGCCTGCGCCCGCCAGCCCGGCAACCATCAGGGCCAGCATCACCGTCATACCCATACCACCACCGCCCCTTGGAGAAGGCCTGCGCGATGAAGCGCCACGATATCGATCGTTCTCTTGGGTCGACAGAGTGTCCTCTTTGTTCTGATCCATCAGCGAACTCATTTCTTCCTAGGGAACCCAAGATTATAGAAACGATGGACAACACATAACAGCGGCCCCAGCGAAATACCCGACAAAGACCATTGGTCGAGCAAATGATACAGCCTGTCGGTTTCACGTTTTTGAACTCCACGCTAATCGTAGGCTCCAAGTCATCGATTCTACTTGGCCGCTCGGATACAGGGTCTGGAACCCCAGATTAAACGATCAGTGGGCACGCCGAAGAGATATTCCTTAGTCAATGAAAATTTATGAGGCTCTGTTATGTCGAACAAACCTACCAAAAAATCCATAGCTCTCGCCGTCAGTGCGGCCTTAGCTGCGTCGCTGTCAGGGTCATCGCTGGCTCAAGCTGGGGGCCCTAGCGAAAATGGCAGCCTGCTTGGGGCTTCAACATTAGAAAGTGGCTACATGCAATTCGCCAAACGTTCTCGAGAGGGCAAATGTGGCGAAGGCAAGTGCGGTGACGCCAAGGCCGACGAAGGCAAATGTG
>JAYOVN010000166.1:0-2636 GCA_038151515.1 Gammaproteobacteria bacterium
TTTCGCCCGCCATAAGGTCTACTTCTTCCATTGCCAGATCAACGCCAAGTTCGGCGGCGTACATGCGTACCATATGCGGGTTCGGCCCCATTGAATTGTATAGTTTCATTCCTCGTCTCCCTTTAGTGATGTAGGCGAGTTACCACTCGCCAGTGTTATCCATGTGTTGCCATGGGGCTGATGGGGCTAAGGCCTCACCTTGTTGTAGCAGTTCGATAGAGATGCCATCCGGTGAACGCACAAAGGCCATACGACCGTCCCGGGGTGGTCGGTTGATCACCACACCCTTGTCCATAAGGCGCTGGCAGGTTGCGTAGATATCCTCTACTTGGTAGGCCAAATGGCCGAAGTTTCGGCCGCCTTCGTAAGGCTCCGGATCCCAGTTATGGGTCAGTTCTACCTGTGCGCTCTCGTTCCCTTTGGCTGCCAGAAAGACCAATGTGAACCTTCCTTCTTCGCTGTCGTAGCGTCTGAGCTCTTCCAATCCCAGAGCGTCGCAATAAAAAGCCAGCGACGCTTGAATGTCTGTGACTCGCACCATGGTGTGTAGATATTTCATCGGAATGCTCTGCTCCCTCCCAACAGTAAGTCAGTAGTGTATATCAGCCAGCTACTAGGATGTTGACTGAATGGTTTCCGAGATCGCAAGCGACGTCCACAGTTCGCCGTTGGAATCCACATGAAAAGGTATGTGATGGGCAACCAGATATTCCTCTAATGTTTCTGCATCAATCTGAAAATGCGCGCACAGTTCGGCTCGTTGCAAAATGACCCGGCTGGGGTTTCGGGAGCGCCGTTTGGCGCGTCGGCTTAAACGCTGCACGTTACACCAAATACTGTATAAAAATACAGCATAAAAGAGCGAGACCAGCCACGCAATGCTCAACCTGCCCCTCCAGATGATTGAGATGCATATTACTGGGTCCAGCCGCCGCTGAAGGGGATGGATTGCCCCACAAAAAAGTCGCTTTCATTGGAGGCTAAAAAGAGGGCGAACAGGGCATCTTCCCTAGCCGTGGCCAGTCGGCCAAGGGGTACTTGTCGCGCCAATGACTTTTGAAATGACTCTTTTTCCCTAAGCTGTTGAGGGTAATAAACGGGATTCTCAACGTAATTCTGAGCGATCAAGTTTGCCTGCACGTTGTGTTTGGCCACCTCAACTCCTAGGGATCGTACGTACCCTGCTTGGGCGGCTCTGGCAGCACTGTAGGCAGTCACCGTTGGCATGCCTTTCAGCGCGGTAGCGCTGCCGTACACGACTATTTTCCCTGCGCGGCGAGCGATCATTTGCGGCACCACGGCCTGACACAGGCGGTGCAGCGGATGCACCATCATGTCAAAGGTGCAGTGCCAGTCTTCGTCCGCTAGGTCGGTAACAGCAATACCCGTGAAATTCGGAGACGCCAGATTGGCCACCAGCACATCGATTTCTCCGGTTTGGGCAATGAGCGCCTGGCACCGGCCGTCTTCGGTTAGGTCTGAGTTGTCGGCAATGACCTCGGCGCCTTCTTCGGTAAAAAGCTCGATTGTTGCCGGTCCCATGTAGTCGTCGGCCTGAGTCACCAACACGCGCTTACCTGCCAGTCTTCCCGTCATAACGCCCGTCCAATGTTGCTACGAGCGCAAACACTAGCATGAAACGTAAGCCTGCAATGTGTCGACTCTGATAATGCAGCCCTTATGGTTGAGCTGAGGCTTGAAAAACAAGCAAGGGTGGTATTCCACGCAATTTGTATTCCAGTGGAGATATACTGCGCGCGATTTTTACCAGCAGACAGGACAAAAAATGTCACAAAGCAGAGTGAAGCGCGGCGAGTTGCAAATATCCGCCCAATTGGATGAATTCGTTGCTGATCAAGTAGCCCCAGGTACTGGCGTGGACGTCGATGCTTTTTGGGCTGGATTTGAAGCCTGTGTAAACGAGCTGGGTCCGGTGAATCGCGATCTGTTGAATGTTCGTGCGGACCTGCAAGGCCAGATCGACGATTGGCACTTGGCGCGTAAAGGCCAAGTCATTGACGAGGCCGAATATAAGGCCTTCCTGGAGTCCATTGGTTATCTGTTACCGGAGCCTGAGGATTTTTCGATCCAAGTCAGTAACGTGGATTCGGAAATTGCGAAAATCGCTGGCCCCCAGCTGGTAGTGCCGGTTATGAATGCGCGTTATGCCCTTAATGCGGCCAACGCCCGATGGGGAAGTTTGTACGATGCATTCTACGGCACTGACATCATTCCCGAGGAACCGGGCAAGGAAAAAGGCAGCAGTTACAACCCGGCTCGGGGCGAGTTGGTCGTGGCTCGTGTGGCTCAGGTGCTGGATGATGTAGCGCCTCTGGCTCACGGCAGTCACAGTGATGTCGTGAGTTACGGTATCGGCATCGATCTCGAGGGCATGGCTCATTTGCGCTGCATTTTGGCAGACGGCGGCAACACCGCATTGGCTGATGAGTCTCAGTTTGCGGGCTATGTGGGTGAAGAGGATCCCAGCAGCATTTTGCTAGCTCATAACGGCCTGCACTTAGATATTTTAATTGATCGCAACGACCCAGTAGGGGCAGTAAATCCTGCCGGCGTTAAAGATGTGATTGCTGAGTCAGCCTTGACCACTATCCAAGATTGCGAAGACTCGGTTGCTG
>JAYOVN010000167.1:0-2549 GCA_038151515.1 Gammaproteobacteria bacterium
CGCTTTGGCATTCCAGCCGCCAAACTTGGGCTTGGTTACGAATACGAAGGTTTGTCCAAGCTGGCCAGACTGGTCGGCCCCAGTCGCGCTCGAGATATCATGTTCTCAGCCCGGTTTATGCCCGCCAGCGAGGCCAAGGACATGGGTCTAGTTAACTTCATTTACGAGCGTGATGACATCGAAGAGGCCTGTATCGAGTACGCGACCACTATCGCCGGCAACGCCCCCCTCACGGTGCAAGCGGCCAAGGCCGCGCTGAATGCCTGGGAGCGCGGCGGTCGTGAAGACGAGGTCGAAGCGGTTCGCACCATGATCGACGACTGCTTCAACAGCGAAGATTACAAAGAAGGGCGCAAAGCCTTTGCCGCTAAACGCAAACCCAATTTCAAAAACTGCTAAGGCGTTTACGCTGCCTTGACGAGACCTTCTGTTAAAATCGCGGCTTTCCGCAATTAAGGCGACCCCATGAGCCAAGCCGTCACTGCCTGTGTCATCGTTATCGGCAACGAGATTTTGTCTGGCCGCACCCAAGACATAAACCTAAATCACATCGCCACCACCTTGGGTGGCTGGGGTATTCAGGTGCACCACGCTCGGGTCATTCCCGATGACGAAGACATTATCGTGAACACGATTAACGAGGTACGGGGCACCTACGACTATGTGTTCACCACCGGTGGCATTGGCCCCACCCACGACGACATCACCGCGGTCTGCATCGCCAAGGCTTTTGGTGTTCCCATCATCCAACACCCAGACATTGAGGAGCGCATTCGGCGACGGCCCGCGCCAGACGACGTCATGGCATCCCGTCTGCTCATGGCCCGGGTGCCGGAAGGGGCCGAACTTATCGACAATCCCAGCGGCGGGCCTCAGGGTTTTGCCATGGAAAATGTGCATGTAATGGCCGGCATTCCCCGAGTCATGCAGGCCATGCTTTCAACTCTGGAGGGCAAACTTACCACTGGCCCGGTCATTCGCAGCCACACCGTTCGGGCCTACACCGGCGAAAGCTCCATAGCCGATGCCTTAGCGCTGATCCAACAAGGCCATCCGGATGCGGACATCGGCAGCTATCCCTTCTTGCGGGAAGATCGGTACGGCACACACTTGGTCATACGCAGCTCAGACGTGGATTTGCTGCGGCGTATCGCCGACGCGGTGATGGAAGCCGTCCGAGACATCGGCGAAACGCCCGAGGATTTGGGTTTGGACGCCGACGCCAGCGCCTAAGCCAACCCGACCCTAATGCTAGCCACAAGACCGCGCCCCATGCAGCCAAAGACCGTCCCCCACTGGTTCGGTCTGGGCAATGCTGTAAGGCTGCTTCTAGTGGCCTGCTCGGTGTTTTTTCACCCAGCGGCATTGGCGGCATATACGGCCACCGCCGTTAAAACCAACCAACCCCAAAGCCAGTTCAGCAGTGGCGAACAACCCAATCGCGCTGTGGCTGCTCAGGTGGCTTTGAACAGCTGCCGTCAGGCATTGGTCATCGCCAACCCCGATAACAGTGTTTGCGAACTTGCCTTCATGGACGAACAACCCATCACGTCCGCTCAGCAAATTCGCGCAAACACCGATGACGCGCCGCTGTATTTATGGCGCTTTGACTCTGCCAGCGCCACGGTGTTTGTGGCCGGTACCGTGCACGTACTCAAGGAGGCCCTGCATCCTTTGCCACGGCAAATTGAGGAGGCCTACCACCAGACCGAGAAACTGGTGCTAGAAGTAGATTTAAGCCGTTACCCTGCTGCCGACGTACAGGCCAAAACCCTTGCTTACGCTAGACTGGGCGATCAGTCCTTGCGCCAAGTCATGCCAGCGGACCTTTACAGCCAACTCGTCGAAGCCGGTATGACCTATGGCTTGCCCGTAGGACAGTTGCAGGCCTACCAGCCCATGCTGGCCTTTCAGCAGCTCACGTTACTGGGCATGACCGCCCTAGGCTACGAAGGCGACTTTGGCGTGGAGCACGTGATAGGACAATTAGGCCAGCGTCGTCGCGAAGACATCTTGCAGCTGGAGTCTTTGGACTTTCAGCTCAAGCTGTTGTTCGACCAACCCATGGATACCCAACTGGCGGTGCTGGATCAGGCTCTTAGCGACCTCCCAGAGCTGGAGGACAGTATCAGCCAATTAATGACCGCCTACTTTCGGGGCGACGACGACGCGCTGCTGGACACTCTGACGGCCCAAACCGGTGACCACCCACTGGCCAAGGCGTTTAACGACCAACTGATCGATCAGCGAAATCGCGGCATGGCGAAGTCGATTGCCGACTATCTTGAAACACCCCATAGCTACCTTGTCTTAGTCGGCGCTGGGCACTTGGTGGGGCCAAGCAGTATCATTGCCGAACTTGGCAGAGCCGGCATTCACGGCCAGCGCATCAGTGCCAACCAATCCATTGACCACCCTACTCACCACCCCATCAACCATCGCGAGCACTGATTCATGCCGTCTTTGTCCTCATTTCAGCCGGCCTTAGGCCTCGGTAACCCAAACGTGCAAACCATCGTGAGCAGTGTTGGGCGAAAACTGTTTAAACC
>JAYOVN010000168.1:0-2514 GCA_038151515.1 Gammaproteobacteria bacterium
TCAAATGTCCCGCTGTCACATCCGCCAGTTGGAGTCGAGCCTGCTGTAAATCCCGTGCTGAATTCATCACGTCTAACCAACTCTTCCGCCCAGTTAAAAACTGACGCTCATAGGACTCATAAACGTCTTGGGCGGTTTTTGTCGCCACATCCAATGCCTTTAACCGCAAATCAAAAGACTCAACCAACGCTAGGTCCGATCGGATTTGTTCACGAGTCATTAGCTCAGCGCCCTCCCGGGAGGCGATGGCTGCGCCGAGGGATTCTCTGGCTTCGGAAACACCGGAAAAACTGGAGAATCCAGCACCTAACTGGCTGCGCACGCCTACTAAAACTCGGCTGTCAGGTCCCCGGTTAGCAAACTGTAAGTTATTGAATTGACGTTCAAAGCGAACAAAGAGATCAGGACGGGTTTGAGATCTGCGGCTTTTGATCTCGGCCCGCGCAGCCTTGATATCGGCTTCCGCCCGGCGAATCGCTGGCGCTCGTTGCAGACCAATGTGGATCAGTTCGCTGTCTGAACCGGATGGCAAACTTGGATAGCCCTCACGCCCCAGTTCTAGGGCCTCGCTGTTTAGCGGCAGTCCAACCAATTCCGAAAGCACTGCTAGGGAGCGGTATTCTCGTGCGGCAGTCGCCACTCGATCAGCCTTTACCGACTGAAGCCGCCCCCGCGCCAATTCCAAATCACTACCGGTAGAGACGCCGCCAGCAGCTCGCCTTTCCACCTGCTCGAACAGGGTTTGATGGCGTTTTTCACTTATCGCTAAGCTTTGTCTTTGCAAACTGGCAGAAAGCCAGTCACCGTAGGTTTGTACCACCCTAAAAGCCAACTCACGCTGACGTTCTTCAAGCGTCGCCTTGGACACTTCTAAGGTGGCCTTAGCACCGTGGATACCGCTACGCAATCGCCCGCCAGTCCACAACGGTTGCTCCAAACTTACAACCGTCGCGTAGTCATCGCCCTGGAAAGAGGGATCGTTATCGTCTGCAAACGCGCGCTGATATGACACTGCCGGGGTCGGAAAAAACTGCCATCGCGCCGTCTTGACCCCTTGGGTAGCAGAGCGTACGTCAGCTCGCCCGGCATCCACCAGCGGATGGGTCTGTATGGCTCTGCGCAGAAGAAAATCTAGGCTCAGTGATTGGGCTTCGCTGGCGCCAGCATGGCTCAGCTCCGGCCTTGCTTCGGCCTGGGTACTGAGTGGCAGAAGAGCAAGAACCAATGCGCCGATGGCGAAGCGAACAAAAGAAGAGTGAGTGAACACGAATAAACCTCGACCTGTGACCTAGAGCCAACGCATTTAGCGGTCACAGGCGAGCGGGATACAATTGCCGCCGATAATCGGCATCAATAACCGGATTAACGGTAGTTTATGGTCTGCGCCAAAGAGAATGGCGTATCCCAAAGCTCCTTTTCGTAAAACAAGAGCTCGAGCGCTTTAATGCCCGAGCAACTCGGGCATAGCAACAGGGGTTGAAGGCGAAGGCGGCGTTAGACTTTGCGGCTAACCTTCACAGGCAAATGGGTATAACCATTCACGAACGAGGAGAACGTGCGCTCTGGCTCCGCCTGAATTTCAATCTTGTCGAAACGCTGAAGCAGTTCCTCCCAGAGAATTCGTAGTTGCAGCTCCGCCAGACGATTACCCATACACCGGTGTACACCGAATCCGAAGGACAGATGTTGACGCGCATTGGGCCGTTCAATGTCTAGGTCGTCCGGGTTTTCAAACACCCGCTCGTCACGGTTGCCTGAGGCGTACCACATGAGTATTTGATCGTCTTTCTTGATCTGTTTGCCGCCAAGCTCCACATCATGGTTCGCCGTGCGACGCATGTAAGCCAGCGGCGTCTGCCAACGAATTACCTCTGCCACCATGGATGGGATCAATGCTGGATTAGCCGCAAGCTTGGTAAATTGATCCGGAAATTTGTTCAGCGCGTAAATGCTGCCGGACATGGTGTTGCGGGTTGTGTCGTTGCCGCCGACGATCAACAGCAGCAGATTCCCAAGATATTCCATGGGCGACAAATCCTTGGTGTCTTCACCATGAGCCATCATGGACACCAAATCGTGGCCGGGGTTCTGCAAACGCTCTTCTTTAAGGCGCTGGAAATACTGCAAACATTCCAGCAACTCATCTCTACGCTGATCAACGGTTTCAATGATGCCGCCGGGCTGGGGCACTGCGAAAGTCACATCAGACCAACGGGTGAGCTTACGACGGTCTTCAAAGGGAAAATCAAATAGCGTCGCCAACATCATAGTGGTTAGCTCGATAGAAACGGTTTCTACCCAGTCGAAGGTCTCGCCATCAGGCAGCGAGTCCAGCACATCACAGGTACGTTGTCGTATCAGAGCTTCCATTTTACCTAAGTTGGTAGGCGCAACAGACCCCGCAACGGCCTTGCGTTGAGCATCATGAACCGGGGGATCCATAGCAATAAACGTCGTAATATTCAGCATTCCTTCGGGCAACTCGGCTCCCACCGGAAATCCAAGGGTAATGCC
>JAYOVN010000169.1:0-2456 GCA_038151515.1 Gammaproteobacteria bacterium
TAGCCGAACAAAAATATCCAGGACCAAGTAATCAGACTCATAGTACATCTCTCCCCAAGGACCCTACGTTAACCTGAAATGGGTAGGGTTTGTGGGTCAATTGCCACTTAGGGGCGGCAGTAAATGCTCCTCTTTGCAATTAGGGGGTCTGTTCCCTGATCTCCTTGCCCACAGCCTTGATCTGATCGAATTCTGCGCGTCGTCGTGCCAGCTCTTGTGGCGACACATTCTCAATGCTGAAGAACTCGTCTTTCCACGTCGAATCTGCCGACCACTGTTGGGCTGATTTCACTGTGGTTCTTGGTTCCGATGCTGTCTCAAGGGTCTGCAGCGCCAATGAAAGCGTCTCGCGCTGGGATTTCGGGTCATTGGGCCTGCCCGCTGAATTGCCCAACGGGAAGTCGCTGAAAACAAAGCGGGGCACCCCGCAATGCTCAACAATGTCCTTGGCCGAACCCATAATCACGGTGGCAATACCGTTAGTCTCGAGGTGACGTGCGGCCAAACTGACCGACTGGTGACACACGGGTCAGTTGGCCACCAAGATGGCGAGGTCGACTTCGTCTTCACAAAGTAAGGCGAGTAAATCCGGGCAGTCTTGGTTCATCGTTGTCGGCTGGCTGCGATTGGTCGGCAATCCGTAGTAGCGCGCAGACAGGCTGCCGATGCGACCGCTCTCGTTGGCCGCGCGGAGCGCCTGCAGCGGGAAGTAGCTGTTGATGTCTTCGGCGGTGGTGTAGGCGCGGTCGTAGCTGACGTGGGAAATGCCAAGGACGTCATCGTCTTGGGAATCTCCGGCGTACACCTGATAAAACTTGGCAGCAGCGTTGTAGGGTGCCCCCGGGCCTTGATCGCCGGCATCGGGTTTGAACGGCGCGGCGGTGGTGACCAGACCTACTCGGCTCTCAGCCACGGGCTTACTCAACCGTTGGAAGGGGACGTCGGTAAAGTTGGCCCAGCGATAGGGATTGTCGTAACCCAGCGCTAGGTAATAGTCCCGCATGCGCTGCATGTAATTCAGGTCCCTCGGAGCAAGATTGGTGTCCATGTTTTCGGACTTACCTATACCGGCGCCAGACGCGCCAGTTTTGGCTCTCGCGGCGCAGGCAGGCTGTCGTCTAAGACTGCGATCAAATCGCCTTTGAGTGACGCATAGGCAGGGTCGTCCCACAGATTGACGAGGGAGCCCGGGTCGTCAGACAAATTGTAGAGTTCTCCCTCGGTGCCTTCGTACAGCGAGCTTTTGCCGTAGCGCGAACAGACCCAATCGTCCTGATAGATGGTCTGTAAATTGAGGCTCACAGGCCCGTGTTCGCTTTCCCATTCGGTTAACACGCGCTGGCGTTGCTGATCTTGCGCGTCTTGTTCACTGAGGGGCAGGGGCTTGCCTTCTACCCAATCCGGTTCGCCGATGCCTGCGATTTGGCAAAAGGTTTGTGCTAGGTCCAGATGACCGACCGGCGCGGTCACCTCTGCCGCCGGGATATTGGCGTTGGGTGCTGGTCGCCAGATCAAGGGCAGCCGCATCAACGAGTCAACGTGGTAGGCGCCCTTAAACAGCAGGCCATAGTCGCCCTGCAGTTCGCCATGGTCAGTGGTGAAAATGATGTCGGTATCCGCCTCCCAGCCGCGATCTCTCAAATAGTCAAAGACCCTCGCGCAGGCGTCGTCGATGAGTTCGTTTTCAATGTGGGTGTAGGCATTGATCTCCCGGATCTGGTCAGGGGTCATGTCGCAAGGTTTGAAGCCTCGGGGCGATTCGAGATTGGCCCACAGACTGCCGTCGAAATAGCCCATCCAGTGCTTGGGCTTGTCCTTGAGCATTTCTGCTGCCTGTTCGGGGCTGCCGGGATAGAGTTCGGGTAGCGGCACGTCCCGCCAATCCAATCGCTGCTTTTCTGCTGCTGGCGGATCCCAGGGGTGGTGGGGGTCCGGAAAGCTCATCCACACGAACCAGTCTTCATCATCGGACAGGGTGTTCAGCCAATTCATGGTGCGCTCGGCGACCCAGTTGGTGTGATACAGCTCGGTTGGCATGTCGGTTGGCCAAACCTGTACCGCGCCTGTATCGCCGCAGGCAGCCATGTTTTGCTGACCCTTGTCCGTGACCGCTTGATAGCGCCTCGCATCTAATTCAGGGTGGTTCTGAGCCAGCCACAGATCGTAGTGGGAGTGATTCATACCAAAGTGATTGGCCAGTTCCATGTGCTCGAAGCCCCGGTGGGGGCCCGACTCGCCCAAGGCCGCCATGCGATTTTCGTAAAAATCCTCCCCGGAGCCCAGCCAAGGCTCAAAGTGCGCCTTGCCTAAAATTGCGGTTCGGTAGTCGTGCTGTTGCAGCCAGTGAGCGATGGTCGGCGTATCCTCCGGCAGGCTCACCCCGTTCATCCAGACCCCGTGACTGGCCACATGTTGGCCGGTCATGATGGTGGCTCGAGCCGGCATGCAAATCACGT
>JAYOVN010000170.1:0-2407 GCA_038151515.1 Gammaproteobacteria bacterium
GGTTGAACGGCGCAACCCAAAATAAGAGCAGCATGCCCGGTATGGCCAAGGCCGTGCTCAAGTAGAAAAAGTCCGTCCAGCCGACGGCATCAACGATGACGCCGCTGAAACTGGAAGCCACAACCCGTGGCAATGAGGCCAAGGCCGTAAACATGGCAAATTGAGTCGCTACAGCGAGCTTCGACGTTTCTCGGGCTATGAAGGCCACGGACGCGGTGGTTCCTAGGCCCACGCCAACGTATTCACCGGCAATCACGATACCGAGCACCCAGGGGTCTGCTCCCGTGTAGGTTAGCCAGACGAAGCCCAAGATGGTGACCATTTGTACCAAGCCAAAAATCCAAAGCGATCGGTTGATACCAATGCTGGCCACCACAAAGGCGCCAATCACGCTGCCAAGGATCACCGCCCAAAGGGACACCCCCTTGGCCACCAAGCCTATGGTCTCGGTGCTGAACCCCATGTCCAAGTAAAAGGGCGTCGCCAAGGCTGTGGCCATGTTGTCCCCGAGTTTGTAAAACACCATAAAAGCCAACACGGCCATGGCTGGGCCAAGGGCCCGGCGCTGAAAGAACTCTTGAAAAGGCACAACTGTCGCCTGCCACAGGCTTGTTGGCGCCAAAACCTTGGTTTCCGGCTCGGATACCACGCATGTAAGAACCACGCCAACACTCATGAAAGCCGCCATGATCATGAAGTTGAGTTCCCAACTAATACTGCCTGCCAGAATTAGACCGAGGGTGCCGGGCACCAAACCCGAGATCCGATATGCCTGAACGTGGATACTGTTCCCTAGGGCCAGCTCGCCATCGCTGTGCAAAATCTCGCGCCGAAATGCATCCAACGCGATGTCTTGGGTAGCACTGAAGAGCGCCAAGGCAGTTGAGATCAAAACGATCATCGTCAGGGCGTCGGCAGGCGGCCAAAAACCTAATGAACCGATTAACACGATCAAACCAATCTGGGTCGCAAACATCCAACTGCGACGACGACCTAGACGCGTCAGAGGGTATCGCTCCAGAACCGGTGCCCATAGGAATTTCAAAACATAGGGATATTGAACCGCGGTAAAAAATCCAATGGCCGTCAGCGAGACGCCTTCCAAGCGCAGCCAAGCCGGGACCAACTGCATCACCACATACAGCGGCAGACCAGACGCAAAACCCGTCGCCGCACAGACCAACATGCGCCGATCCAGTAGGACATCTAACCAGGGCCTAGGCGCGGAGCCCTTGGTCTCGGCATCGTGGCTATCGCTCATTCGCGCGATCAGTCACGAAAGTTGTTGTACTGCAGGGGTATGTTCAAATCACTGTCTTTCAAGGCCGCAATGGCGTTTTGCAGATCATCACGTTTTTTGCCCGTGACTCGGACTTTGTCACCGTTGATCTGACTTTGAATTTTAAGTTTAGAGTCTTTCAGTACCTTGGTGACTAAGCGCGCATTATCCTTGTCCAGACCCTGAGCCATGGTGAAGCGTTGGCGCTTCACTTTGCCGGCGCCCTCAATATCGCCAGGTACCAAGGCTCTGCTGTCCACATTCCGGCTGGCCATCTTGCCGCGCAAAATGTCCTTGAGTTGTCCGATCTGAAATTCTTCTGGAGCGGTGAGCAGGATGCTCTCCTCTTCAAGTTCAATCTTGGCGTCGACGCCGCGAAAATCGAATCGGGTGCCTAACTCTCGGGCGGCCTGATCGACCGCGTTACGGACCTCGTGCATGTCCATTTCGGAAACCACATCAAATGACGGCATACTGTCCCCCTGATATTGGCCAGCTTGCTGGCCACTTAACGGTTACAAGCCCCTAGGGCTTGGCTGTGGGTGCAGGTTAGCACTTCGCTTCACTGGCACAAACCACGACACGGTAACGTCCGAAACAAGTTGAACGGAACACTATGACTGAAGAAAGTTCACGCATCACGAAGGTCACCACACGCAATGGTGACAGCGGCCAAACGCGCCTAGGCAACAATGCCAAAGTTAGCAAAGCCAGCGCCCTCATTCGCGCCTTGGGTAGCGCCGACGAGTTGAATAGTGCGGTTGGCCTGCTGCGCTGTCATTTATCCACACCAGAGCAAGACGACGCTTTGGCGGAACAGCAGCAATTGCTGTTCGACATTGGCGCCGTGCTCGCCATGGCAGGAGAATACGAAACACCGGCCGTAAATGCAGGCTTGATGGCAATTACCGCCCACAGCGAACGCCTCAACGCCGAACTTCCCCCGCTGCAGGAATTCGTGATTCCCGGGGGAAACCTGCCCGCGGCCCACGCCCACATGTGCCGAACTATTTGCCGGCGAGCAGAGACAGACCTTTGGGCCGCTGTCGCGGACATGCAGGCGGCCGGCGCAGAGGAAACTGCTGTGGAGCGGGTGATACGAGCTGGAACCTGCCTGAACCGCCTAAG
>JAYOVN010000171.1:0-2403 GCA_038151515.1 Gammaproteobacteria bacterium
AAGAATCACAAGATGCGGGTGGTGACATTCCATCGGGACATCCCGACGCGGTTTGGTCTCATTCCCCGATTTGGCGAGAGCCAAACGATTCGATGGTTCGACTGTGAGCCTTGTTACATCCTTCATGTGTCTAACTGCTGGGAAGAGGGTGATTGGGTGGTGATGGACGGTTGTCGGTCAGTCAACCCCATGCCCAAGGCCTATGGCGATGAGGGTGAGCTGTCGCACATGCTAGCCTACATGCGCCTTGAGGCGAATAACTACCGCTGGCGTTTCAACCTCGTCACAGGTGAGGTGCGAGAGGGGGATATTGACGATCTCAACACCGAGTTCAATAAAACCAACCCGCTTTATGGCGGCCAAAAGAGTCGCTACGCCTACCACCAATACATTCCCACACATGAAGAAGGCGGTTACACCCTTCGCTTTACGGGCCTGGTAAAATACGACAACGAGACCGGCAAAAGCTGGCGATTTGACTATGGCCCGGGCGTTCTAGGCAGCGAGGCGGTCTATGCGCCAAAAGTGGGGGCCACCTGCCATGACGAAGAGGACGATGGCTACGTGATCAATTTCGTGCACGACACCAAGGACTGGACTTCCTGGTTCTGTGTCTACGATGCCAAAGACATCGTGCAAGGCCCTATCGCTAAAGTCAGACTGCCGGGTAGGGTACCCGCTGGCTTTCATGCCGCGTGGGTGCCTTAAGTCAGTTAGCAATTAAAGCTCGATGAGAAGGCTTTTGTCACATTTGGAGAAAATCATCGGAGCTCGACTGTGACATCAATCAATTGAGCGTTAACCTATTTATCCTTCCCGTAGTTGGTCTGTTTCGAGGTCACGTATGCGTTTTGTAAAGATTTTTTCGTTTTGGCTCCTGATCGCAGCGTTTGCCTTTGCCCAAGAGCCAGTGGATTTGCCAGGCGAAGAAGAGCTCTATTCAAAATCTGAAATGGTAGTTTCAGAGCCGAATTTTGAGGTTCTTAGGCGCATGAAAACGTTCCGAGGCCCTTACACTGATCAAGACGATCCACACCTGCTTGCGAAGCAAAAAAAGGAGGCTGAGCGGACAGGAGTGTCGCCCCGCGAGTTGTCTTGCCGTCCACCACACTGTTCCCGGGAGGAAGCTCGCTTGATCTTGAAGCTAGCTACCCCAGCAAGCGCGCAAGCACTTGCCAAAAGCTCCAATCCGGGCTTCAAGCAAAGTGCTTTTTATATTGAAGGCGAATTGACGCCAATTTTTCCTCAGGAACTAGTGACGAAAGCGAGTGCGAAATATGCAGCCTCAAGTGCAAGGATGCCCATCAACTCCCTGGGCAAACCCGCTGATCTAACGCGCTGGCGAAGCCTGCAACTTCCAGCGGGAACGAACCTTGATGACGCGATCGCCGATCTGAAACGCGACCCGCGTGTAGAAGTGGTTGAGTCTTCCTTTCAACGCTCGCTCAAGGGCGCTGAAAGTAAAAATAAGGGTGACGAGGAATTCTCTACCCAGTCTGTCACGTCGAATGACCCGAGAAGACCCGAGCAGTGGGCGCTAGAGAGAGCCAAAGTCGAGGAGGCATGGCAGTGGCTGGATCAAAACGGTTACCCCGCATGGGGTGATCGGAATATTGTTGTGGCGGTAATTGATTCGGGTGTCGATTACGAGCACGAAGACCTAGCGGGCAATATGTGGGTCAACGCTGGCGAGATTCCATCTAATGGCATCGATGATGACGGTAATGGTTTTATCGATGACGTCTATGGTGCAGATGTGGTCGGCGGCGCTTATGATCACGACGGCGATCCGCAGGACGATAACGGCCACGGCACTCATGTCGCGGGAATCATTGCGGCCCAAGGTAATAATGCTATTGGCATGATTGGCGTGGCGCCAAATGTCCAAATAATGGCGATCAAGGCCGCACAGTACTCGGGCGCCTTAACTTCTACGGATATATCAGAGGCGATTCTTTATGCGTATCAGCAGGGTGCCGACATTATCAATATGTCCTTTGGCGGCTCTGGCAGATCCGTTTTAGAGGAAGAAGCGCTTGCTGTAGCCTTCAGCAATGCAGTTTTGATCGCTGCCGCCGGTAACGATGGCGCGTACAACGATGCAAATTGCGGTGACCGACCCAAACCCTCATACCCCGGTGCTTATACCTACGTACTCGGAGTAATGGCTGAAGCACCGTCCGCAAAAACCAATGGCGACTGGTTGGCGGGATTTTCCAATTGGGACTGTACAGCCAAAAATAGTCTTGAATACGAGGTAATGGCCCCAGGCGTGGATATTTTGTCGACAATTCCCGGCGGTGGCTATGCTGCTTGGGACGGAACCTCTATGGCGGCTCCGGTTGTGGCCGGCATGGCTGCGCTTGTCAGGACGCGCTTTGATGACAAGTCAATATATTCGTC
>JAYOVN010000172.1:0-2398 GCA_038151515.1 Gammaproteobacteria bacterium
AGCTTCGCTCTGCAGCTAGGCTCCTACGGTTTTTGACGGCACGGGACGTGGAAGACCCAGTCCCAACCTCCAAATCTCTTTGTCTCTACAGGCCTTAAATAGCCTGCAAAGATGCTTGATCAATAGACACCCCAGGACCCATGGTCGTGGACAGTGTCACTTTCTTCAAATAAATGCCTTTTGCCGAGGCTGGCTTGGCCTTTTTCAGGTCCGCCATCAATGCCTCTACGTTTTCACGAATCTGAAGCGGATCGAATCCTACTTGCCCGACACTGCCGTGAATAATTCCAGCTTTGTCCGTACGGAACTGCACCTGACCCGCTTTCGCATTCTTAACCGCGGTCTCTACGTCTGGTGTTACCGTACCCGTTTTCGGGTTTGGCATTAGGCCTCTAGGACCGAGCACCTTGCCCAACTGCCCGACGATTCGCATAGCGTCCGGCGTCGCGATGACTACATCAAAGTCCATCTCGCCGGCCTTGACCTTGTCACCAAGATCGTCGAAGCCTACAAGGTCTGCACCCGCAGCCAGTGCTTTCTCGGCGTTTTCACCTTGGGCAAACACGGCTACTCTGACCGTCTTACCGGTGCCGTGAGGCAGAGTTGTTGCGCCTCGAACCACTTGATCAGATTTTCTTGGATCCACGCCCAAGTTGACGGAAATATCAAATGACTCTTTGAACTTGGTGCCGGCTAGTTCATTCAGCAAAGCAACCGCCTCATCGATGTCGTAGGCCTTATCCACGTCTATTTTTTCAGCAATTGCGCGCATGCGCTTACTTAGCTTAGCCATTTACACACCCTCCACGTCGATACCGGATGCCCGCGCCGTACCCGCTATGGTGCGAACTGCGGCGTCCATGTCAGCTGCCGTCAAATCGGGCATTTTCATCTTCGCAATCTCTTCAAGCTGCTCCCGGTTAACCTTTGCAACCTTCACTGTATTCGGAGTAGCCGAGCCTTTGGCGATACCTGCCGCCTTGCGTAGCAACACGGCCGCTGGCGGTGTTTTGGTTACGAACGTAAAAGATCGATCCGCATAGACAGTGATTACCACGGGAATAGGCAGTCCTTGCTCAACCGATTGGGTTTGAGCGTTAAACGCCTTACAAAAATCCATGATATTTACACCATGTTGGCCCAAGGCTGGGCCGACTGGGGGACTGGGATTCGCTTGACCCGCTGCAACCTGCAGCTTGATATAAGCATCTACCTTCTTAGCCATGTCTTACTCCTTGCGGGTCCAAACGCGAGAGGCCGGTTGCCCTTCCCTCACTCCCCGGGGTTATGTATTCGTCCTCGCGGCAGCAAACCGGGCGGACGTTTCCTTTCTATTGCGCTGCAGCCAATGGCAGCACCACGCTTTTTGATCAGCCCTTTTCGACCTGACCAAAATCCAGCTCAACCGGGGTTGAGCGTCCAAAAATCGTTACTGCCACTCGCAGGCGGCTTTTCTCGTAGTTCACTTCCTCAACAACCCCATTAAAGTCGTTGAACGGGCCGTCGATCACTCTCACGATCTCGCCGGGTTCGAATACCGTCTTCGGTGTCGCCTTCTCGCTACCGGCGGCTACTCGATCCAGAATCGCGGCGGCTTCGCGCGGCGACAGCGGTGCCGGCTGATCCGCCTTGCCACCAATGAACCCCATTACTCTGGGAGTTTCTTTCACCAAGTGCCAAGTATCGTCGTTCAACTCCATCTCAACTAAGACGTAGCCGGGGAAGAACTTGCGCTCGCTACGACGCTTCTGGCCACCACGCATCTCAACAACTTCTTCCGTAGGCACCAAAATCTCACCAAAGCTGTCTTGGTGATTAGACAGATTGACGCGCTCCTGCAGTGCCCGAGCCACGTTCTTCTCGAACCCGGAATAAGCGTGCACGACATACCAGTTCTTCGACATCTTGGACTACCCGATAATTGAGCTGACAATCCAGCCCAGCAGGGAGTCTAGTCCCCATAAAATAAGTGCAAACACGAATACCAGCAGCAGCACCACCATGGTCGTCTGGGTCGTTTCCTGATTTGTCGGCCAAACAACGCGCCGAACCTCAGCCCTGGACTCTTTCAGCAGCGACCAGATACTTCGACCACGCTGAGTCTGAAGAGCAATCAAAACTGCTACCGCTGCGGTCATCAGCAAGCCGATCACGCGGATCAACAAGCCTTCGTCTTGGTAGTACCAATTTGCGAACACTCCGCCGGCCAAAAGCGCGACCACGACCAGCCATTTCAGCCAATCTAGAGCACCTGTATTTTTTTCAACGTTGGCGTTCAAGCTCTTTCCTTTTCGCGACTAGTGCTTCTAACCATTCGGTTCTTTGCCTCTAACAGGCTCTCGCAAGCCGGTTAGATGGCAGGCCAGGAGGGAATCGAACCCCCAACCTGCGGTTTTGG
>JAYOVN010000173.1:0-2349 GCA_038151515.1 Gammaproteobacteria bacterium
GCGGGTATGGAAGGCGCGCTGCCCAGTGTGGTCGGCGGTCTGGTGGACAAACCCATTATCGCAGTACCCACCAGCGTGGGCTATGGCGCAGCGTTTGATGGGGTAGCGGCCCTGCTTGGCATGATGACCAGTTGTGCATCCGGGGTGAGCGTGGTCAATATCGATAACGGCTTTGGCGCCGGGTTTCTGGCTAATAGGATCAACAGGCTTTGACTATGACACCGGAACTAACCGAAAAATATCAGCGTTTGCAGCAAATTGTCGGTGGCTACGACAGCGTCATTGTGGCGTTTTCAGGGGGCATCGACAGCTCCTTGGTCGCCTTCGTAGCCGGTCAGGTTCTGGGTAAACGTGCGCTTGCAGTTACCTCTGGCTCTGCAAGCCTGAAGCGCACAGATTTGGAGCTATCCAAAAAACTCAGTGAGGACTGGGGTATTCAGCACCAAATTATTGTGACCGATGAACTGACCAAGGCCGACTATCGAGCGAACCCCACCAACCGCTGCTTTCACTGCAAAACGTCCCTCTACACTGAGCTTGCACAAATTGCCGAGGCTCAAGGTTTTACCCACATCCTCAATGGCACCAACCTGGATGACTTAGGCGATCACCGACCCGGTCTTATCGCCGCAGACAATCATGAGGTGAAGTCGCCCTTGGTCGAGGCTGGTTTTCATAAGGCGGATATTCGTGGGCTGGCATCACACTTGGGACTGGAAAATGCGGACAAACCCCAGGCCGCCTGCCTGTCCAGCCGTTTCCCTTACGGCACTGCTATCAATCAGGAACTGCTGGCCCAGGTGGAGGCGGCTGAAAACGTGCTGGCTAACGCGGGTTTTAGCCAGTTTCGGGTGCGCCATCACGGCGAAGTAGCTCGGTTGGAAATCCTGCCGGCGGAGTTTGAACTTGCGATGACACTTCATGAGGTTTTACAGCGAGACATTCAGGCGCTGGGTTATCGGTTCGTCGCCTTAGATCTAGGCGGTTTCCGCTCAGGTTCCTTAAACGAAGGCCTAGAGCCAAAAGCGGCAGGAAGTCAGATTCCAGTCGTGAACCTGTTTCCCGCCAACTAGCGATTGCATGTTAGGCGCGTCGGCTAGGGCCAACCTGTCCTGCCAGCGCAAACCGCCATGCACACCATTATTCCCCGGCTTCAGCCGCCTTGTTTCGCATGTACCGGTTCAACTGTCGGTCTAGGCGCGTGGTAGCTGATAACCGCCCCGGACGCACCCAAGGCTCCCAAGGACTGGGCGTCGCTGCAGCCACCTCGTCACCCATCACCGTTACACGCTGGATAATGCGCTCGCCCTCAAAGTCGTTAAGCACAAAGTGCTGGGTGCATCGATTGTCCCAAATAGCGATGGTGCCCGGGGTCCAGTGATAGCGGACCGTAAAGCGTGGGTTTTTTACCCAGCCCGTCAGGTAATCCAGCAATACCTTACTTTCGGTGGCATTCATCTCCACCAAGCGGCGGGTGAAGTGTTCATTCACATATAGAGCTTTCTCACCGGTTTCAGGATGCGCGCGCACCACCGGGTGAATGGCCATGATGTCCTCTCGATTATGCGGGTGGGCATCGTGCAGGGCCGTCAGACCGTCGCAAAGGGCCTGCATTGGCGGCGAAAGCTCTTGATAGGCTTGATGTAGATTGGTCCACATGGTGTCGCCGCCAAATTCCGGGCAGGTCACCATATGCAAAATCGACATGATGGAAGGCTGGTCTTCAAAAGTGATGTCTGTGTGCCATTCATCGGCCACACCGCCACGAGTTGCGGCCAGTTCAAACACCTCATCGTGCTGAGTAAAAGGATTTTTTAAATTGGGGTGGTTCTCAATTTTCCCGAAGCGTTTTCCTAGAGCAACGTGACTATCAATATCCATTTGCTGGCCGGGGAAAAAGATCACCTTGTGCTCCAGCAACTGCGCCATCACCGCGTCGATACCATCCTGATCGCCTGCGGCGATTTGATTCAGGTCCGGCCCAACAATTTCCGCTCCCAGTGAGCCCGCCAGTCGACGAACCTGCCATTGATCATGTGTCGTCATGATGTCTCCCTCCCAAACTATCCTCAGAAATATACCAGCCGTGCAACGTGCCTAACCCGCGCTAACAATCACGTCATCGGATACATCGCGCACAAACAACGGCTCAATGCCCAGACGCTCTGCATCTTGGGCCAGCAGCGCCAGATCGATTTCGGCTCTGGGTTGCGCGATGCATTTTAATGCTGGCTCTAGCAATGTGGCGTCGCTGCTGGTGTTAATAAACAAGTTCTCCCGGCCCAAAACAAAGTCGATGGCACGCTTCATGGCTTCCGCGTCGGTTATGGGCCGATACCAGCTGAAACG
>JAYOVN010000174.1:0-2341 GCA_038151515.1 Gammaproteobacteria bacterium
GACGGCGCGCTGGACATTTTGTGGCTGAATCGGCCGGAAAACCTAAATGCCATCACCACCCAGATGGTTACGGAACTGCGGCACTATTTTGATCATCTATCCGAAAACGATCAAACCCGAGTAGTTCTGATGGGTGGTCGGGGTAAGGCTTATTGCGCCGGTCTGGACATTAAGTCAGCTACGGATGCTTCTGTGCCCAAGCCCTTTGGGGCAGGTATGGGTTTTCAGGGATATCTGGCCGAGGTTTATATCAAGATGCGCCGCTGTCCCCAGCCCATCATCAGTATTATTCAAGGGCCGGCCTGTGGGGGCGGCTTTGCCTTTGCTCTAGCCAGCGACGTTCGAATCGCCGCGGATACCGCGAAGATGAATGCGGCCTTTATCAAGCTTGGGCTATCGGCTTGCGACATGGGAACGAGCTACTTTTTACCGCGCTTGGTGGGTACATCCATCGCCTCAGAGCTGATGCTCACGGGTAAGTTCATTCACGCTGACCGGTGTCTGAGCACGAACCTGGTGTCGGAAGTGGTGCCCGAAGCCGACCTACTTGAAACCGGTAAACGCTATGCCCATGAGATGCTGCTGGCGTCTCCCATGGGCCTGCGTTTGACCAAGGAAGGTCTGAATGTGGCCATTGATGCGCCGGGGCTGGAGGCGGCGATTGCTATAGAAAATCGCAATCAGGTGCTTTGCTCTCGCACCAAGGACGCCCAGGAGGGCATGCGCGCCTTCATCGAAAAACGGCCACCGGTGTATCAGGGTCGCTAACGAAAAAGTAAACTGGGGTTTACACAATAGGAGTATCCACAGCGGTGTCTCAAAGTCTCAGAGATCAACTAGTTAAGGCCGGCCTAGCGACAAGCGCCCAAGCAAAAAAAGCCGAACGCTCGAAGCGAGCAGAGGTCACTGCCGAGCGGCACCAAACCAAGGGTAAAAAGGGCAAGGGGGCAACAGCCAGCCAATCCGACACCGCTAAGGTGAAGGCGAAAGCGGCCCAGCAGCGAGCGGAACGGGCAGCAAAAGATAAGGCACTTGCTCAACAGCGCAATGAAAAGGCTCAGGCTAAGGCGCTGCAGGCCCAAGTACGCCAGATAATTCTACAAAACGATCAGCGTACCAAGGTTGCCGATGACGACGCAGTGCCATACAACTTCGTGCACGGTAAAAAAATCAAAAAGATTTTTGTTACCAAACAGCAGTTGGAAGCACTAAGCAGTGGCCGACTGGTGGTGGTAAACAACAATGGGATCTATCACTTTGTCGATGAAAAGGTCGCCAAACAAATTGAGCAGCGGGACCCCAAACGTATCATTGTTGCTCACGACGCCAATGCGAAGCCTCCAGAACCGGGTTCCGACGAGGAATTCTATGCAAAATTTGAGGTGCCAGACGATTTAGACTGGTAGCGGGTGGGGCTGGGTCCTAAGCAACGGGCGTCCTGGCAGTAAGCAGGTTAAGAGCCGGTGTTTTAAGAAACAGCGGTTTAGGAAATCGAGTTCTAGAAAAACGCAGGCTAAGAGACAGTTCAGGAGACACAATGATCGAAACACTAATCAAAGTGCTTTTTGCACCGCTGACCTTTGCTCTGGCCTTTCTAACACCGTTGTTCGCTCAAATTCTCGATGCCTTGGCCGTGTCTTTGCCCATCGCCTCTAACCTCACCTTGGCCTTTGTCGTAGCTGGCATTTGGGGCTTAGTTGCACAACTTCGGGGGAGCTGGGTATGGCTGAAGTAGCTCAGGAAACTGATTGGGATGCGCTCTCCAAGGAACAACTGGCTGCTATGGAGCGTAAAATCGCAGCGAAATACATGGGACGGTTTCCCCTGGGTATTGTGCTTTGGGGGTTTACCAATACAGCGGTATGGCTTGCCCTGTGGCCTTTGGTGCTCACCGGCATTATGCCCCTTTGGCTTGCCTTTCCCATTGCCTTGTTCAATGTCACCGCCGCGTACCTGCCTTCCCATGACGCCCAGCACAGCATTGTTGCCCGGGAAGGCCACAAACTGCGCTGGCTTAATGAGTTACTGGGTCATGTCTCGTTAATTCCCTTTGCGGCCCCATTTCGCTATCTGCGACACACCCATTTCGAGCACCATGCTCACGCCAATAATCCGGCATTAGACCCGGACTACGATGTTCATGCTGACAATCGCCGGCAGTTTTTTCGTCAGGCCTTGTCGAGAATGCAGCCCGGTGATGCGGAAGGCCAGCAGGCGTATCCCGCTGCGCTAAAACGCATTGGTAAGGAACATCTGGTGCTCGAGGCTCTGGCGGTTCGCGCGGTGTACCTGCTGGTGCTGTTTGCAATGGCTTGGTCCGGCCATGCGATAGAGGCAGCCT
>JAYOVN010000175.1:0-2334 GCA_038151515.1 Gammaproteobacteria bacterium
TTGCACAGGTCATCGGCATTCAGGGGGTTATTACCAATGCCGGTGATGCCGAGATCGATGGCCTCGAGCTTGAGTACACTAGCTCGTTGAATGAGAACTGGAGTCTAAACGCTGCAGTGACACTACTTGATCACCAGTACGGCACCTTCCTAAATACCGATACATTGAACGCCGGTCTTGGTGTGCAAGATAACAAAGGTAATCCACTCAGTTATGCGCCGGACACTAGTACCAATCTGGGCATTGCCTACAGCACCTTGTTGGGTGGCGGCAGTAGTCTATCCGCAAGCCTCGACGCCAGCTATCGCTCTCGGGTCTATTACCGAGAGTTTGGCAACAAGGACGACTCTACTGATCCGTATACGATCATGAATCTGAATGTGAACTGGAATAGCGCTGATGATATGTGGGGTGTTCGGCTCTTCGTGCGCAATCTGACTGACGAGGATTACATTACGAATCTTCAAGGGTCTAACACGACCTATGGTCGCCAAGGATCCTGGAATATGCCAAGGCAGGCAGGGTTTGAAGTCACTCGTTTCTTCGGAAATCGATAGGGAGATGCCGGGCCGCCGTAAGTTTTTTAAACGTTCCGGCCAAACCTTATTAGGTGCGTTAGCGGCGTTACATTTGGCGCCTGTCTTTGGGCAGGCTGCAGCGGACTCAAAGTCTGACCCTCATCTCAATGTGCCCCGTCCGGGTAGGCTTGGCAATCCCGGAATGACCATGCTTGACGACAAGAGGCTTGATCCTCGGGTTCGAAAGGCCATGTCCGGAATGCCGGCTGGAGGTCCCGCGGCCATGTTGCCGCAAGTGACCCTGTCATCGTCTTACGAAGACTGCTTGCAATGGGTGGCGGCAATGGAAGAGCTACTGAACATGCAGAACTCAGCAATGCTCGCTGTCATGCCGGATTTCAGGGATGTCGCAACGGAAAAGAAGACCATCATCGGCGGCGATGGTAACGAGATTGATCTTTATATAGAAAAACCAAAAGGTGCCGATGGAATTTTACCCTGCGTTGTTCATATACACGGTGGTGGGATGGCCTTTACAACGACACAGGCTGCAGCTGCAACCCGGTGGCGTAAAACTCTGGCTCGGCAGGGGCTCATGGTTGTTGCGGTTGAATTCAGAAATTCCGGTGGTGAGCTTGGCAATCATCCGTTTCCCGCTGGCCTAAACGACTGCGCTGCGGCCGTTCAATGGGTGAACAAGAACAGGTCGGTTCTAAAAATTTCGTCACTTGTTTTGGCCGGGGAGTCTGGGGGCGGTAACCTGGCCGTCGCAACAGCCGTAAAGGCGAATATCGAGGGCTGGGTTAATGCCATCGATGGTGTTTACGCGATGGCACCCATGATCCTTGGCTTTTATCAATCCGTCCCTTCTGAACTTTTATCCTGGCGAGAAAACGAGGGTTACCAGGGCACGCGTGAGGTAATGCGTGCCATGACACGGGTTTACGATCCCGAGAATGAGCACGAAAACAATCCAATGGCCTGGCCGTTTCACGCCAGTCTAGACGTGCTGCAGGGACTGCCGCCACACATCATTATCAATTACGAAATGGATCTAATCCGCGATGATGGTGCGGCTTTCGCGAGGAATTTGCAGGCGGCTGGGGTTGCTGCGATTTCGCGGACTGTTACTGGCGCGCCCCATGTGGCTGAGATAGCGATGCCTGACCTGATGCCTGAGCTGGTTGATGACACGGTCGGTTCTATCGTTGGTTTTACGAAAAAATTAGCACGGAGTTGAGTCAGAAGGTCTGCATGATTGGATTTGTGGACCTAAGAGTGTCGACGTCTACCGGGGCAATTCACTATGACCCGGCGAAATACAAGCTGGCCATCGCAGCCTAGGGGCGTTGAGGCAGATCGACCGTTGGTGAGGAGGGTGAATTTGGTGATGCGTTTAAAGATGATCCGGAAAGTAAATGCCAGGCGTTCAATGAGTCTGAAAACATACTCGTAGTGGCGACAGACGCCATCGGCAACGGTCGTGCCTAACCCGGGGTGGCCCGGGCAACCGGTATGCAGCTATATCCGCACGGAAGTAGATACCGACCTTGTATCCGAGATACTAGGCATGTCTGACAAGGAATGTTCATCATAAGAAATAGCAAAGGACATTTGATGCAACCTATCACATTGTATGGTGCCCCATTTTCTCTCTGGACTGGTAGGGCACGCAGCTACCTGATCAAGGCAGGCATCCCCTATCGGGAAGAACCTCATGCCTCGCAACATTTTTTTGACATGGTTTTACCAAAGGCGGGCGGGCGTCGTGGTATTCCGACCATCGAGTTTCCTAACGGCGATGTCATTCGCGACG
>JAYOVN010000176.1:0-2309 GCA_038151515.1 Gammaproteobacteria bacterium
GCATGTCTTCAGACACATGGCCTTGAGGTGGCATCGCTGGGAAGTCGGGTCGGCGCTTCACGGGGTTGGCAACGTAATCAGCAAGCGCCTGCACGTCGTTGCCATATTGCGCTTGAATAACCAAAGCTGGTGGGCCAATCAGCCGCACGTTGTACGCGTGACAGCCAGCACAGATACCGTTGTAAACGACTTCAGCACCACCCGCATCCGCAGTGATAATGCGTGGGTCAGCAGGTGCTTCCAACATTTTGGTGGTGAGCTGACGTGAGGTGCCGATATCGGTCGCAGTCGCAACAGCATCAGCAGCACGCACGGTGGGAGCGTCACAGTCTGTCCACTCTTCAAGTCCGTAGGATCGGTAGGCGTCACGGCGGGAAATACAACTACCACGCTCTTTATCGGCGGCAGATTGATAAGCCAGAATATCCGGGCCTTTAGTGCTGAACTTGCTCAGCATTAAAAGCTTCATCTCTCCGTCGGGGTCGTTGCCATTGTCAAACATGACATTGTTGCGAATTTCCACGTTATCGGAGTGCGGGTCTGAGCCTTTATCGCTCGCAACTTCGGTCACAAAATCACCACTTGTGACGATGATGCCGCCCGTATTGTTGCCTGTGATGATGTTGTCTTCGATAACCACCTGGTCTCCTGACATCACAAGCACGCCTGTGCCCGAGGGAATGCCTGCAACCAGCGAACCGGGGATCGCAAAGTTAGGTGTGTTGTTATTGGTTACGAAGTTACGGCGGATAATGGCATCGTAGGAGGATTTGATGGGCAGTCCGGGGGTGATGAAGACCAGAATGCCACCGGTGTTATTTCTAGCAACGTTACCCTCGACCAGAACGTGGCGGCTGTTCTCAACTTCGATGCCTGCGACATTGTCGAAAACTTGGTTATTGCGCACGTCGATATAGTCAGACATTCCGACATAGATCGCTGCGTCTTCAATTTCACTGAGGATGTTGTTTTCAATGAGACCGTTGTGGCCAAACTCAGGGAAGATGCCGTAGAGACCGGTGTCGATCACCCAGTTATTTCTAATCGAGAAGTTGTTTCCCGACTGCCCCATAATGGCATTGCCTTTGTACTTCGTGATCTTGAACCACTCGACACTGAAGCCGTTTCCTGAATAAAGGATCGCATCGTTGAGAATCTTCTCGCCGTCGAGGTGGGGCCACTCGCCGTCTTCAACGACGCCAATGAGTGAAATATCGTCTTTGTCGACAAACACAGTCTCGTGATAAGTGCCGGGGTAGACCTTGATCGTGTCACCTGCCTTGGCTTTGGTGACCGCAGCCTGAATCGATTCGCCCTCCTTGACTTCCAAGGTGGCCGCTTGCGTGGCGGTTGCCCACAGTGCTAACAATGTTATTGACAGTGCTGTACTGAGTTTTATTTTCATTATTGTGACCTCGACGTCAGACGTTCACGTTGCTGTTCTCGATGGCGAGCTTGTCGCTTTTTTTGAGAGTGCTTGTGTTGCTGAATCTTTTTTTGCTTTTTTAGAAAGTGCTCTGCGTCACCATACTTTTGTTCTAATTGAATTGCTCCCCCCGGTACCAAACCAGACGGAACCCGCTCGGGGATGTTTGGCATAAACCCCTCATCGGTCAGAGCGTGGAGGAAATCGACCAATCTGTCGAGTTCTTCGTCTCGAAGATTGGGCTCCCAGATATGCCAATGAATAAGAAGGTTTTCGTTTTCGGGCACAGCATGACCTCGACCACCGTTGTAGAAGGCCACCGTATCGCGCAACGTTTCGAAGTTTCCCTGGTGCATATAGGGCGCAGTTTTTGCAATGTTGCGTAGGCTTGGCACGCGAAAGCCGCCTCTCTGACTTGGTATGCCTGATGTTGCCCCAGCGCCGGGATCGAAGGGTCTACCCTCCGGTTCCGGTACGCCAATGATCGCGATCTCCTGATTACTAAAAAGGGGTGGGGTATGACATTCACCGCATCGAGATACAAAGGAGCGGAAGACATTGAGTCCTTCGAGTTCACTGGGCGAAAGGCTGTCGTGAATGCCGTGAGCGTAAAAATCGTACCGGCTGTTGAGCGATACTAGGGATGCTTCAAACGCGCTGAGCGCTGTATAGACCTGATCTAAGCGTATGTCGGGCGTTCCAAATGCGTCGGTGAAAAGTTTTTGGTAGGCGTCGTTGCCTGAGAGGTCGGCCAATAATTGTTCGGGTGTG
This sequence comes from Gammaproteobacteria bacterium, assembly GCA_038151515.1. Lineage (GTDB taxonomy): Bacteria > Pseudomonadota > Gammaproteobacteria > Pseudomonadales > Azotimanducaceae > UBA4421. The sequence continues at coordinate 2,198 of JAYOVN010000176.1, forward strand.
GTGCCCATTTCATTGGATGAGTATAGCGGACCCAGGAGTTGAGTTTCGAGCGTTGTCTTACTGCCATCCCAAAGCAAGGTGTCAAAGAAGCCAATATTCCAAAGACTCGGCG
>JAYOVN010000177.1:0-2242 GCA_038151515.1 Gammaproteobacteria bacterium
ACGTCGATGATGGCCTTGGGCTTGTAGCTTTGCACATGGGTCAGCGCATCGCAGAGCACCAGACGGCCTTCGGCATCGGTGTTCAAGATTTCAATGGTCTGGCCAGAGGCGGAGGTGACAATGTCGCCCGGACGGCTGGCTCTACCGCTTGGCATGTTCTCTGCCGCAGCGACCACAGTGACGAGGTTGATGGGTAACCGGGCGTCGATAGCGGCCTTGGTGGCGCCCAGTACGGCAGCAGCCCCGCACATGTCGAACTTCATCTCGTCCATCGCTGGCGGTGGCTTCATAGAAATACCGCCGGTATCAAAGGTAATACCCTTGCCGACTAGGGCGATGGGGGCATCATTTTTCTTGCCGCCGCTATAGCGCAGGATGATCATTTTACCCGGCTGGTCGCTGCCCTGTGACACGGACATAAAGGCGCCCATGCCGAGGCTGAGCATCTTCTTTTCGTCCAAGGCGGTTAAGGACACATCCTTGGCTCGGGCCATTTTGCGCGCCTGTCCAAGGAGGTAGGTGGGCGTGCAAACGTTGGGCGGCTCGTTGCCCAAATCCTTGGCTAAGGTTAGGCCCTCGTCTAAGGCAAGCCCAAGCTTAATGGCCCCTCGAAGGGCTTTTTGATCACCCTGACTTGCTAGCAGCCGAACCCGTTTTAAGGTCACCGGCGCCTTGGGCTTGCTTTTGTAGGCGTTGAATCGATAGCTGGCGTGGCTGATCGCCTGCATCAGAGCCTGTGCCTTCCAGGCGACATTGTGGCCCTTGATCTTGGTTCCCGTGAGGTGAAGGGCTGCTTGGGTTACGTTAAGCGCCGACAGTTTTTGTGCAACCAGTGTGGCCATTTTTCGATATTGGGCCGGGGTGCATTCGTCGGCACCGCCAACAATCAGGACCCGGGCTACCGGGCCGTCTAAATGGACACTCAGGCTTTCACCGGTGGTGTCTTTAAAGTCCGTGATGGCCCGATTCAAGGTGGCGGTATTACCCGTCGCCTTGGCCAGTCGTTTGGCCAAGGTCAGACTGGTGGCTAAACATGGGGTTCGTAAGGCAGCAAGATCACTGTTAGCGGCGGCGTAATTCATAGTCTTTGATCCCCAGTTATGGTGTTTTATTGGCTCTATTGAAGCGCCGTCGCTTGGTTCCATGCCAGCAAATGACCCTGTCTCGCCTTGCCCAAGTCGTCGCGCTTTGAATGAGGTTGCATCCCGGCAGTGCAGGCCTACATTGCCGGGACGCAAGGTTACCTTGAACTAGGTTTTGGATCTATTGTGGCGGGGCATTGTACCGAATAGGTGATGCCCAATTGTCCCTAGTCTCGGTCGGGCATGTGCACGACGAGGGTGCCACTGATTCTGTCCTGCCAGGTCTGTTTGTTGCCGCCCAGATAGAGCCAAGCGTAACCCGCACCGAAGCAGGCCAGCGACAGCGGCGCGATGAGTAGACGCAGGCCGATTTGCTTGTAGCTGGGTAAGTCCCCGGCATCATCCAAGATGCGCAGTTTCCAAGCCCGCATACCCAAGGTTTCGCCCTGTTTGCGCCAGCAGTAGGTGAAGAAACCGACGACCTCGGCGAGCAGGGTGAGCTGGAAAGCGGCCCCAGTGACCACATCGCCGCTCAGTGCGACCCAGATAAAACCCGTGGCAAAGAACAGGGCGATGATTAGCAACGTGTCGTAAAGCATGGCCCCCAAGCGCCGGCCGAGTCCTGCGGGATAAGCCTTAACTGGGGGGGCTGTTGAGCCTTCCGGGTCCCCCACGATTTAAAAAGTGGCCTCGTGGTTGGCTAGGTTCACGCTGCGACCACAGAATTCTTCGTCGGTCATACTTTGCAGCAGGTCGGCATCTTCGGAGGTGCCCCAGGCTCGTCGGCCATCCGCCAGTCGAGCTGCGACAAAGGCCTTAGTCACGCCTTCGGGCCCGTACATCACGCTATAACCTTCCACGGTTCCCGTACCCTGATGTTCGATGACCACGTCCCGCTTCAATTCGGCGTCCACTTGATCTTGCAGGTCAGCGTGTTGGAATGGCTGAGCCGGTGGTTCGCTGGAGTAGATACCAAAGGCGTGCTTAGTGATGTAGCCGCCGTTGGCGGTAATCATGCCGCGCTTGCCGGGGTTTTCACGCAGCAGCTGAGCCATGCGCGCAATGGAATGCATCACATAGTTGTTCAGTGGCCCGCCGGCGAAAGTCAGTCCGCCGGTAACGGTGAGCGGACGGTTCATATCAAAACCCAACTCGCGACA
>JAYOVN010000178.1:0-2241 GCA_038151515.1 Gammaproteobacteria bacterium
CCAAATGTGGTTGTGGGCACGTTCGATAACCGAAATGCTGTCCAGCTGTATGTAGGTCAGGTGCTCGATTGCTTTGATCGCCCCGCGAGTGCCTGAGCCAAAGGGACTGCGCCCAATTAACCCCTGACTTGCCAGAGCCAAGCGTTTGAGTCGATTCAGGTCTGTAGTTTTTTTGATCTGCACAGCTTTGTTTGCCTGCATTGATAGCGGGTAATGAAGAAAGGTTCAGACGGCTGCAATGGTCGTGAAAAGTCGATCCCGAATCAATGGCCATAACCAGTGCGCCTCTCCGGTTGCTCAGACTCGGTGCATTGGTCACAATTTGCCGCTCAATTCTCACCGGCTGTTGTTATGTATTACCGCGCTATCTTCTGCATTCGCCTCGCAACCGCCGCACTTTTGAACCTGACTGTTGTGATTAGCAGTACCGCATGGGCAAAAGCTCGGGAAGCCGAGCTTGCTGACGGTGGTATGGTTGCCACGCGCTCGTCTTGGGCTTCGCAGATCGGTGCCGATATTTTGAGTCAAGGTGGGAATGCCGTGGACGCTGCGGTGGCGGTTGGCTTTGGGTTAGCGGTCTCTTACCCATCGGCCGGCAATCTTGGCGGTGGCGGTTTCATGGTGATTCGTTTAGCTGACGGCACGGTGATCACCAACGATCATCGTGAAAAAGCGCCAGGCAATGCCACTAAAGACATGTTCTTAGATGAGAACGGTGATGTGGTTAAGGGTTTGTCCACCCGTTCTCATCTGGCCGCCGGCGTGCCCGGTAGCGTGGCTGGCCTGCTCGACGTGCTGGAAAAATACGGCACCATGACGCGAGCTCAAGTAATGCAGCCGGCAATAGAGCTAGCTTCCAATGGCATCGTCTTGGATCGCGATCTAGCGGAAAGTTTTGCGCGGCGAAAGCGAGAGTTCGCAAAGTATCCGGCCAGTGCTGCAGTTTTCACCAAGGGCAGCGAGTCCTATCAAATCGGCGACCTTTGGCGGCAGCCGGACTTAGCCGCCAGCCTTGAGCGCATCAAAGAACGAGGAAAAGCGGGGTTTTACCAAGGTGAGACCGCGGATTTGCTGGTCGCAGAAATGCAGCGGGGCGGTGGTCTGATTTCTCATGAGGACTTGCGAAGCTACGAATCGGTATGGCGAGAGCCTATTCGCGGCACCTATCGCGGTCACGAAATTGTCTCGATGCCGCCACCATCGTCTGGGGGTGTGCTGCTGGTGCAAATGCTCAACATGCTGGAAGCCCACGATCTGGCCGCGATGGGTTATGGCAGTGCACAAGCCATCCACACCATCATTGAAGCAGAACGTCGCGCCTATGCAGACCGAGCCCAGCACCTTGGCGATGTGGATTTTTATCCCGTACCGATTACGCAATTGACGGACAAGGAGTACGCCAAGGCGCGCTTTGCTAATTTCGATCCCACCAAGGCCGGGCGCAGTGAAGACATTGAGGCGGGCCGTGTACCGGTGGAGAGTATGGAAACCACGCACGCCTCAGTGATAGATGCAAAGGGTAATGCGGTTGCGTACACCACGACGTTGAACCTGTCCTATGGCAGTAAAATCGTCGTCGCTGGAGCAGGCTTTTTGTTGAATAACGAAATGGACGACTTTTCTGTGAAAGAAAATGTTGCCAACTACTATGGCGTGATCGGGCGTGAGGCAAACAGAATTGAGGCGGGGAAACGTATGCTCAGTTCCATGACGCCGACCATCGTACTCAAAGAGGGAGCGCCGATATTGGTCACAGGTTCGCCCGGTGGCAGCACGATTATCACTACGACAATGCAGGTGATTTTGAACGTAATTGATCACCAAATGAGCCTCTCTGACGCAGTTTCCAGCCCGCGTTTCCATCATCAGTGGCTGCCGGATAGAGTGTTGGTGGAGCCCTTCGCATTGTCGCCGGATACTCGGGCGGTGCTAGAAGGCATGGGGCACGGGCAGTTGCTGGATCTTGGAACGCGCTTTTCTTTAGGCGATGCCAATTCAGTCATGCGCACTGAGCGAGGCTACGAGGGTATGGCAGACCCGCGCAATGCCGGCTCTGCCGTTGGTGTAGCGAAGCCTTCCGGTGAATGAATGTGGCCGGGTGAAGCGGTGAGGGTGACTCCTTGAGCGAATCAATGACGCTGCGGGACAAAGTTAGAATCATCATTTTTGAGGCCGATACAAAGGCAGGGCGGCGCTTCGACGTCACGCTGATCGGTTTGATTTTGCTGAGCGTGCTGACGG
>JAYOVN010000179.1:0-2222 GCA_038151515.1 Gammaproteobacteria bacterium
CCCATGTCGAAAAAGAAGTGCTGCCCGTAGCCGGGTAAATCGAATCCTTTTTTCAACGTCAGTCCAAGCACTTGAGTATAAAACGCCACCGTGCGCTCCATGTCTTTGCAAACCAGTGCCAGATGATGCAGCCCGTTAAGTTTTATCTGCGATGATGTCTCAGCCATGAGAACCCCCTCGATGCGTTGCCCTTCCATACTAACGCTATCAAAAGATGCGCTCGCTTGGGTACCAGTACGCACGTGTCTTAGATACTGGTATTCGCTTGCGCCACTGCCTAAGCTTTGAGCAATTGCGGATCGTTTGGTTTTCAACTGGGGGGAATAAAATGCAGGTGGATAAGTACGAGACCATAAGTGTTGAGCGCAATGGTGCGGTGGATACGTTATGGCTCAACAGACCGGATGCAATGAACGCGATTACCACGCCAATGGTCACAGAGCTGCGACACTATTTTGATCATTTGCTGGAAAACGATCGGACTCGAGTGGTCCTGATGGGCGGCCGAGGTAAGGCATTTTGTGCGGGCTTGGATATTAAGGCCGCGAGTGATTCATCGGTGCCCCGACCCTTTGGCGCGGGCATGGGCTTTCAAGGTTATTTGGCCGAGGTCTATATCAAGATGCGTCGCTGTCCTCAGCCAATCATCAGCATGATTCAAGGACCAGCCTGTGGTGGAGGCTTCGCCTTTGCCTTGGCCAGTGACGTGCGTATTGCAGCGACGACGGCAAAAATGAATGCTGCGTTCATCAAGCTGGGTCTTTCAGCCTGTGACATGGGAACCAGTTATTTTCTGCCCCGCTTGGTGGGCACTTCTATCGCTTCGGAACTGATGCTCACGGGGAAATTCATACACGCCGAGCGGTGTCTAAGCACAAACCTCGTCTCAGAGGTGGTTGCCGAATCCGACCTGCTTGCAACAGCCCGGCGTTATGCTGATGAGATGTTGTTAGCGTCTCCGATGGGCTTGCGCCTGACCAAGGAGGGCCTGAATGTTGCCATAGACGCGCCGGGCCTTGAGGCAGCGATCGCGGTGGAAAACCGCAATCAAGTACTTTGCTCTCGCACCGAAGACGCGCGGGAGGGTATGCGTGCCTTTATTGAAAAGCGCCCACCTGTCTATCAGGGGCGATAGTTGAACCGCAGATTGGGTAAAATGATCGTAGGCATACAGGAGTAGCGAAAACCGTGTCTCAAAGTCTCAGAGATCAACTGGTCCAAGCAGGGCTCGCCACCAACGCTCAGGCGAAAAAGGCAGAACGGTCAAAGCGTGCCGAGGCGACGGCCGCGCGACATCAAGGCAAAGCCCAGAGCAAGAAATCAGGCAAGGGCGCAAATCCCGGCGTGCAATCCGAAACCGATAAAGTGAAAGCAAAAGCCGCTCAACAGCGGGCGGAAAAAGTTGCCCGCGACAAAGCAATTGCGCGACAGCGCAACGAAAAAAGTCAGGCCAAGGCGCTGCAGGCCCAAGTGAAGCAGTTGATCCTACAGAACGATCAACGCACCAAGGTAACGGACGACGAGGCGTTGCCCTACAACTTTGTGCACGGCAAAAAGATTAAGAAGATCTTTGTCACCAAAACGCAGCTGGACGCGCTCAGCAGCGGTAGCTTGGTTGTTGTGAACAACAACGGGCTATATCACTTTGTAGATGAAAAGGTGGCCAAGCAGATCGAACAGCGCGACCCCAAGCGCATCATTGTGGCTCACGGTGACAAAGCCAAGCCACCGGAGCCCGGATCGGATGACGAGTTTTACGCGAAGTTCGAGGTGCCAGACGACCTAGATTGGTAGCAGTTCACAGCGGATTGTTCAACGCTACGGCACGTCGTCCCCGGTGCTAAAATGACGCATGAGTGAAGCGCCTTCCAAGACACAGCCGCGCGATCCAGCCTATGGCTGGGTAATGGTCTTTGCCGTCTTTCTCCTCAGCGCACTGGCCTTTGGCGCCTTGGGCTCAATCTCCGTCTTTTTGAAACCGCTGGTAACGGAATTTGGCTGGAGTCGCGGCCAAACATCCTTTGGTTATACGGTCATCTCCTTCTCGTCAGCCGTGTTTGGCGTTTTGTGGGGATACATAGCGGACAGATTTGGCACGCGTTGGTTTGGTCTGATCGCCGCTTTCGCCATGTCGGGCAGTCTTTTCGCGTTGAGCCAGCAGGAGTCGATTCTGCAATTTTACGGCCTGTATTTTTTGTTCGGTGCCTTTGGCAATGCCATGG
>JAYOVN010000180.1:0-2201 GCA_038151515.1 Gammaproteobacteria bacterium
TACCAGACACAGGCCGGGAATGATGGCCCCGGCAAACAGGTCGCCAACGGAAATGGACTTGGGTGCGAAGATGCCCATGTTGAGCTGGGCCTGTTGATAGCCATTGGACAGCACGTCGCCCAGTAGAACCAAGGCGATGGATGGGGGAATGATCTGTCCTAGGGTGCCGGTAGCACAAATGGTGCCGGTGGCAAGGCTGGCCGGATAACCCCGTTGCAGCATGATGGGCAAGGACATCAGGCCCATGGTCACCACGGTCGCGCCGACAATGCCGGTGCTAGCCGCCATGAGCATGCCGACAATGATAACGGTGATGGCCAAGCCGCCACGATAACGGCCCAATAGGTTAGATAAGTTCGCCAGCAGATCTTCGGCGATTCGAGTTTTTTCCAGCAACACGCCCATGAAGACAAAGAGCGGCACTGCGATGAGGGTTTGATTGGTGATGATTCCGAATAGCCGACCCGCGGCAAAGCCCAAATCCGCTGGATTGAAAGCCCCGGTTAGCGTACCCACAAAGGCGAAAATCAGCGCCACGCCGGCCAAGGTCAGGGCTACGGGATAGCCCGCCAGTAAGGCGGCAAAGGTCACCGCGAAGAGGGCAAGAGGAGTCAGGTTCATGATTGGGTCTTTTCCTGCAGGATGCGGGCGATGGCCGCCAGTCCCTGTAAAAACAGCAGAGTGCCGGTTAGGGGGATCAGGGTCTTGAGTAAAAAGACACCGGGAATGCCGCCGACTTCGCTGGAGCCTTCTAAAATCCGCCAGCTGTTCAGCGCGTAGGGAAGGCTAACCCAAACCATAAAGCTGGCTGCGGGCAGCAGAAAGAACAGGTGCCCCACGAGATCAATCCACCCTTGCTGAGCCGCGGATCGGCGGCTGTACACAATGTCTACGCGTACATGGGAGTTGTCACAAATGCCCAAGGCGATGGCCAACATAAAAAAGGTGCCGTGCATGTACATCACCGACTCTTGTAGCAACGCCCCACCGCTGTTGAAGGCGTAGCGCAGTACCACGATGGCGAAGGTCACCAGAACCATCATTAGGGCCAGCCAGCGCAGGGGACGTATGCAGGCGTCAATGCCTTGTCCGAGGGCGATGAACAGCTTCAAGAAGGCCATGGTGGCGGTTACAGAACTTCGATCAAGGTAGCGCTTAACAGCGCGACCCCAACCCAGATGTTGTTTTTGAACGCGGCGAAGCAGCCTTCCCGTGAGCGGTCCTTGATCAGCATCTGCTGGTAGGCAAAGAGTCCGGTGATGGCGATAAGTCCCAGAAAAAAGCCGTGCTGGTAGTTCAGGCTAACGCCCACCAAGAACCAAGCGGCCAAGGTGAGGGTTTGTAAGACGGCGATCATGAACCGGTCTAATGTGCCGAACAAAATAGCAGTACTTTTGATGCCGACAACCAAGTCGTCATCTCGATCCACCATGGCGTACTGGGTATCGTAGGCGACGATCCAAAATAGCGAACCGATGAAAAGCAGTAGGGCCACGCCGGGAACCCCTAGGCCCTGAGCAGACCACGCCATAAAAATACCCCAGCTAAACGCCGCGCCCAGAACGACTTGGGGCAGATGGGTATAGCGCTTCATGAATGGGTAGGCCATGGCTAAGACTAAGCCGGCAACTGCCAGAAGCTGGGTTTGGCGATTCAAAAACAAAATCAGCAAGCCGGCGCTGCCGACCAGTAAAGCGAATAGGCCTAGGGCCTGTTTTGTGGTGATCGCGCCAGTCACCAAGGGCCGATCCTTAGTCCGTTTAACGGCACCGTCAACATTGCGGTCCGCGTAGTCGTTAATGACGCAACCAGCACTTCGCATCAAAAACGTACCGAGGGTGAAAATCACGATCAGGGTCAGTGGCGGTATGGCATCGGCGGCCATGGTCAAGGCAGCCAAGGTCGGCCATAGCAGCAGCAGGGTGCCAACGGGCCGGTCCAGGCGCATCAGCTGCAAATAGTCCTGCAAGGAAGCGGAGGGGCGGGCGTTGGTGTCCAAAGCATGATCTCAGCGAATTGAACGTCGAAGTGTATTGATTTCGCCTGAACACCTCCACAGGCATCGTCTCGTTGCAATTTGCCTGCGCTGGCTTTAGCGTACCGCGCTTTCGTGACAGACATCGAAGAGTGGAACAAAAATATGAAGAAGTGGCAGTGCATTGTCTGCGGTTGGATTTATGATGAGGCAGAGGGATACGAGG
>JAYOVN010000181.1:0-2187 GCA_038151515.1 Gammaproteobacteria bacterium
ACTACAATCAGCACCCCAAAATGAACAAGATCGATCCCCAAGGCGTTACAAGTTGGAATGAAGAGTGGTACGATCACCAGAATGATCACGGTGGCATCCAGAACGCAGCCCAGGAGCAAGACCAGAATATTCACAAGGACAAGAAACATCATCGGGCTGATCTCAGCCCCTGCAAGCAGGGTCGAAATCATCTGAGGAATATTCTCCTGAATCACTACATAGGTTAGGATCATTGAGGCACCGATCACGAGGCCGACTGAAGCAGCAGATCGCGCGCTTTCGACAAATACCTCGTACAGCATTCTCAACTTCAATGCCCGGTACAAGCCGGCCGCGACAATCAGCGCATAGAGAGCGGCCACGGCAGCAGCTTCGGTTGGTGTGGTGACGCCAGAATAGATACCGGTTAGCAGGATCACTGGCATCAGCAGGGCAGGGGTTGCTTTGGCTGTAACATACGGCAGCTCTCGGATCGGCACAGCTTCCTCCTGGCCATAATCACGGCGGCGCGATATCCAGGCATTCATCCCCATTAGGACAACCCCCATCACTAGTCCTGGTATAATTCCTGCCAAAAACAGGCTGCCGATCGAGGCGTTCGAGACAAGCGCATACAGCACCATCGGGATGGAGGGCGGAATGATCGGGCCGATGGTTGCTGTCGCGGCTGTGATGGCGGCGCCAGAAGCAGAAACCCGTCGAACAGCCTCTGGACCATGGTTTCGCCAGCGATAGCGATGTCCTGGCCGCTAACACCAAGATAGACGACCACCCCGACGATGATGGAATAGGCGACCGGCGTGCCGATAGCGGCAGTACCAAATAGTGCGAGAAGACCGAGGATCAGTTCAAGGCTCATGATGCGTCCTCCCCATCCTTGCCATCTGCCGCCGGTGCACCGTTGGCGTCCATGGGTGGCAGCGCAGTCCTGGCAAGCATGAAGCCACGCCAAATATAGCGAAACGTGACCACAATCATCAGCATGATATAGGACGCAAACAGCCATTTTATTGGGATCTTGTCACCGGTGATAGGAACACGGAGCGTCTGGATCTTTTTCAACTCCATAAGCCGGCTGCCGAAAATTGCATCCCAGGTTGGGCCAAAGGAATATAGCATGGCAACAACCATGATCAGCGCGGTCACAATAGCGAGGTAGCGTTGCCAAGAACGCGAAAGCGCCTGAAAAAAGACGTCAAACGCAACATGGTCACTTTCACGGACTAAGAACGCACAGCCGAAGGAGATTAGCCAGACCCACAGAAGTGAAATCAGATTGACCGTCCAGCCAATTGGTTCAAGCGTCATCATCCAATCATGTATAGGCTGTATTGGCATCAGCCAAGCGATTTTTGGCGCGTAACGGGTAAAAATTTGTAGCAGGAAAATGATAAAAATCGCCGCCAGTATCATGGCCGCGATGAACTCTACAACGCGGGAGATCCGTTTAAGAATTCTCTCAAACATTTGTGCCTCCCGCGTTGCTTTAGGTCAGTTTAGTTGCCCAGAGCGTTGATCTTCTCCAGTACACCTTCAGGCCAGCTGGCGGCGAACTCGCTACCAACATACTGGCCCTGAACGTGGGTGCGAAAAGCATCTAAATCAGGAGTGTAGATTTCAACGCCGTTGCTGCGAATAAAGTCAGCTAAATTGTTTTCTTTATCAAGTTGCTTTAGGCGGCCGTAGGCAGCCGCAGCATCCGCTGCGCGCTGAACTGTCATCTTCTGGTCTGCTGATAGGCTGTCCCAGGTCTTTTTCGAGAAGGCAATGTAGTTCAGGTCGACAAGGTGCGATGTTAATGCAATCTGCTTGGTCACCTCGTAGAACTTAGCATCTACAACGGTTGGTAGCGGGTTGTCTTGGCCGTCAACGGCACCCGAAGACAGGGCGGTGTAGACTTCGGTGAATGCCATTGGAGTCGGTGCTGCGCCAAGAGCTTTGCCAAGGAACTGCCAGGCGTCGGTGCCGGGCATCCGTAGGTTTACACCTGCGAGATCTGCCGGGGTCATGACATTCTTCTCGTCACGGGAGAAACGCAGATTGACATGGCGACGGCCTAGGTACATGACCGACAACAACTTCACACCAAGCTCGTCCTCCACCTTCTTTTTGAACGGGTCCATCAGCGGGTCGTTGAAGACGCGAACCTGATGGGCTGCATCCTGATGGACATAGCCGGTTGCGAAG
>JAYOVN010000182.1:0-2140 GCA_038151515.1 Gammaproteobacteria bacterium
TGGCCACCGTGGCATCACCGGTCACATTGACCGCAGTACGCAACATGTCGAGCAAGCGATCAACGCCAATGATCAGCGCAATACCCTCGACGGGTAAACCCACCTGATCGAGCACCAAGGTCAGCATGATCAAGCCCACGCCGGGCACCGCAGCGGTGCCAATCGAGGCCAGCGTCGCAGTAAGCACTACGGTCAGCAGCGCACTTAAGGTCAGGTCGATGCCGTAAAACTGTGCGATAAACACCGTGGCAACCCCCTGCATGATGGCGGTGCCGTCCATATTGATGGTCGCGCCTAGGGGAACGGCAAAGGACGATACGTTATTTTGCACACCCAGCTTGTGCTCCACCGTGCGCAGGGTTACTGGCAGGGTCGCGCCGCTGGACGATGTGGAAAAAGCAACGAGTTGGACCTCACGCATTTTGCGCAGGAACATCAACGGACTGAGACCCGTGAGAGTTTTCAACAGCAGGGGGTAGGCCACGGACGCATGCACCAGCAGAGCGATGACGACGGTGGCAAAGTACATGGCGACTTTTGCGATTTCAGCCAAGCCTAAGGTCGCCCCGAGCTGGGTCATCAAACAAAACACACCGACGGGCGTGAGTGAAACGATCATGGAAATAAGACGCACAATGACGTCATTGAGATCCGAAAAAAACACCCGCAGTCTTTCGCCGCTTGCGCCTGATTTACTCAGAGCCAAGCCGAAAAGCAGGGCAAATAAAATCACCTGCAGCATCATGCCTTCAGCCATGGCGGCGATGGGATTGCTCGGAACAACATTGATAAATGTATCTTTCACGCTAGGAGCGGGTTTAGGCTCAAAAGTCGATGCCGAAGCCAGATCACCGGCGCTTTCGCCGCGGAGCCCTGGGTCGGTGGCCAGCGCAATCATCATGGCCAAGGACACTGCCACTGCTGTGGTCAGCAAGTACAAACCGATCGTTTTGCCGCCTAAGCGACCCACGCTACCGGTATCACCGAGACTGGCAGCACCGCAGACAAGAGAGACGAACACCAAGGGCACGACCAACATTTTCAGAAGGGCAATGAAGATACGCCCACCGGCATCAATGAACCCATCGAGAACGACAGCGTTAACCAGATGCTCCTGCGGCAGTGCCAGCCACTGAAGAAGAGCGCCGAGGCTTATGCCGACGCCCATGGCAATTAGAATTCGTTGTGTCAGGCTCATGCTATCCCCAATAGCTCAAAGCAGGTGCCCAACTATAGCTCAACCGATTTCGATCATCTCGAAATCTGCTTTACCTACGCCGCATTCTGGGCAAATAAAGTCCTCATCGACATCGTCCCAAGCCGTCCCGGGGGCTATGCCCTCGTCTTCATAGCCTTCGGCTTCATCGTAAATCCAGCCGCAGACAATGCATTGCCACTTTTTCATATCACAGGTGCTCGCTCTGTAGGGTCGCAAAAGCGGCGTACGCTATAGACAGCACCAAAAAAATGCAACGTTAAGGACCATCTTCGCTGCACCAAAAGCAGCTTCGGCTAGTGGAGGTGTTCTCAGGAAATCAATACACTGGACTGTCTTCCGCCGTTGGATTCACAGCCGTTTTGACCGCCCAATCGCCTTCTGCCGCGACACTGCAAGACTATTTGCGCCTTATGCGGCTCGATCGGCCGGTGGGGACCTTGTTGTTACTCTGGCCAACGTTGGCGGCACTGGTGATGGCCGCGGAGGGCATACCACCGCTGTATCTGATCGTCATATTCACCGTGGGGACGTTCACCATGCGCAGCGCAGGCTGTGTGATTAACGACTACGCCGACAGAAAGGTAGACGGCGCTGTCAAACGCACCAAGGATCGTCCGTTGGTGACCGGGGCGATTAACGAAAGGCAAGCCCTGAGCTTATTCGTCGGCTTAGTGGCAGGATCAGGGTTCTTAATTTTATTTTTGAACACGACAACCCAGCTACTCGCCGTCGCAGGATTGGGGTTGGCGGTCATATACCCCTTTATGAAACGTCATACTCATCTGCCTCAGGTCGTACTCGGCGCCGCGTTCAGCTGGGGGATATTGATGGCTTGGTCTGCCCAAGGACTGGGCGTGCCGCGCGAAGCCGGACTGCTCTTCATTGGGTCTTTGTTCTGGATCGTAGCCTACGATACCGAAT
>JAYOVN010000183.1:0-2073 GCA_038151515.1 Gammaproteobacteria bacterium
CTTGAGAGCTTTCATAAATACCACCTCCAAAAGAGACTTATTGTTTTTTTGGGAACAGACTAAAACCAGTCCTCCCATAACAACTAATCTATTCCTCTTGTCGGTGGTGTTCCAATCGGAATATCTGTCGAACTCGATCGATATTTCTAATCAGTGATCGAGGTAACCAAGTGAGCTTTTGAAACGAACGGGCAACCGTGGCTATTCATGCCTTGGACGTGCTCTCAAGAGATCGCATCAACGTGGTGTTAAAAAGTGTCAGCGCAGCCTCGGTGAATCGGGCCATGTTTTCTTCACGGTTCTCCGAGAATGTCTCTACTGTGATGGAAGCGTTGATGGGGCCACTGATGCCAATGACGCTGGTGCCGGGCGCATGTCCATATGGCGTCCCTGCTGGCCCAGCGGCGCCGAGCTCCGCGATGCCCCAGGTGGCATCAAGTTTCAGTCTTGCAGCATGAGCGAATTCAGCCACCATGGGCTCCGTGAGGGGTTTGAGTCCTTTCAGTTTGATCACATCAAGGTCAAGAAAAGCATGTCGCGATTCGCGGGTGTAAATAACGCTACCGCCGCGAAAGTAGCTGGATGCGCCAGCAACGGATAAAAGGTTTGCCGCGATAAGCCCTCCGGTTGAAGACTCGGCGACCGAGACAGAGTGTCCACTGGCAACTAATTTAGAGGCAATGGCAGCGCAAACGCTTGAGAACATAGGGGCGTCCCTTACGATCTAAGAAAAACATCACGCTAACCCTAAAAGGCGTCGTTTGCTACGCGATATCGTAATGCGCGCCGTTTACAAGGTAAGTTTTGGATGCGGAAGTCACGCTGTCCATGCTTTTTCAGATAAAAAAAGGGGGAGCAAAGCTCCCCCAACGTCTCACTCAAACATCTAGCGGGCGGTAGTAAACTCTGGGTAGGCCTCAAGACCACACTCAGCAATATCGGATCCTTCGTACTCCTCTTCCTCAGATACTCGGACTGGCATGACAACCCCAATAGCCTTGAAAGCGATAAACGAAGTGACAAAAACCCAGCCAAAGATGGTAGCGGCGCCAATTAGCTGACCTGAGATAGTTGCATCAGAGTTGGTGAATGGCACTGCTAACAGACCTAGTAGACCAACGACACCGTGTACCGAAATTGCACCAACGGGGTCGTCGAACTTCAACTTGTCTAGCGTGACAATGGAGGCGACCACTAAAGCTCCGCCGAGACCACCAATAATGGTAGCGCCCAAGGGAGATGGCGTGTCTGGACCGGCGGTGATTGCCACCAGGCCCGCCAAACAACCGTTGAGTGCCATGGTCAGATCGGCCTTGCCAAAAGCGAACTTGGCTACGAGTAGAGCAATAATGCATCCGCCTGCGGCAGCTGCGTTAGTATTCAAGAATACAACCGCAACGGCGTTTGCATCACCGACGGTCGCGGTTGCAAGCACAGATCCGCCATTGAAGCCGAACCAACCCATCCAAAGAATGAACGTGCCTAAAGTGGCCAAAGGCATATTAGCACCGGGGATCGCATTCACTTTACCATCGGCCGAGTACTTACCCTTTCGTGCACCAATGGTCAGTACACCAGCGACACCTGCGGCTGCGCCTGCCATGTGCACGATGCCAGATCCCGCGAAATCCAAGAACCCGAGGTCGCCGAGGTTGTAAAGACCAAAAACGTCATTGCCACCCCATGTCCAACTTCCTTCCAAGGGGTAGATAAATGCCGTCATAACTACAGCGAAAGCGAGGAATGCGAAGAGTTTCATGCGCTCGGCAACGGCGCCCGATACGATCGACATTGCGGTAGCGACGAACACTACCTGGAAGAAAAAGTCGGCAGACGGCGCATAGCCAGCTGGCTCTTCCGCACCAGTCACTCCATCGGCCGCTAGACCATCCAAGAAAATGCCTCCGCCATACATGATGTCGTAGCCAACAACCATGTACATAGTGCAAGCGATAGCAAACAGTACGACGTTCTTTGTCAAAATCTCGGTCGTGTTCTTACTTCGAACCAGACCAGCCTCTAGCATGGCGAAACCTGCCGCCATCCACATTACCAACGCACCGCACACCAAGA
>JAYOVN010000184.1:0-2001 GCA_038151515.1 Gammaproteobacteria bacterium
TATTGAGCTCGGTGCCGTACATCTTAAGAATTGATGATGATGCCCCTGTTCCCTGGCCTGCCTTCGTCTCATCGGTGATGCGCTCGATGGTGAGACCAAACGCCATTTCGTCGATTTCAAAAGCGCTTGCTTCTGCCCGCAGCGATGCGTCGCGAAGACGGCCGTCTTTGGTGCCGCGCTTTGCTGCTGCCATTTGGCCCATGCCTTTCATGCCGCCACCCGCCAAACCAAAGCCGCCAATCATGGCGCGCTCGTGCGTAAGCAGATATTTAGCGATTTCCCAGCCCTTGTTCAGCGTGCCGACCAACTGTGTCTTCGGTACTTGCACATTATCGAAGAAGGTTTCACAGAAGGGCGAGGTGCCGCTGATCAGTTTAATCGGCTTTGTGCTGACGCCTTCGGTGGTCATATCAAACAACAAGAAGCTGATCCCTTCGTGCTTGGGGCAATCAAAATCGGTACGAACCAAGCAGAAAATCCAATCTGCTTTGTCCGCATAAGACGTCCAGACTTTCGAGCCGTTGATCAGGTAGTGATCACCCATATCTTCGGCTTTAGTGCGTAGACTGGCCAAGTCAGAGCCAGCGTTGGGCTCACTGTAGCCCTGGCACCAGCGGATTTTGCCGTTGATGATGTCAGGGATGTATTGCTGCTTTTGCTCTTCTGTCGCGTAAAGCAGAAGTGCAGGGCCAAGCATATCTAGACCAAAGCTGCTGAGCGGGCGTCGTGCCCCGATGCGCGCCATCTCCTCGCCTAAGATTTTCGCTTCGGAGCCGGAGAGACCGCCGCCGCCATATTCAGCAGGCCACCGCGGTGCAGTCCAGCCTTTTGCGGCCATGCGCTCGAGCCATAATTTCTGGCCTTCGCTTTTGAATACCCAGTTCCTGCCACCCCAGCATTGGTCCTCATCGGATCGCATAGGTTGGCGCATATCTTCTGGACAATTGGCCTCTAGCCACTCGCGTGTCTCGGCTCGAAATTGTTCAAGGTTTTCCATTTTCCTGCCCTCGATTTACTTTTTCTTTTGCGCAGTGATGCTAACCGAATCCGGTTGTGAGAAACACTGCGGTTTTTGTTATGGATACATGGTCTTGCTTACGTTTTTAACAACCAAGGTTACAAGCCAAGTTGTTTTGCAATTGCTTCTTGGTCCCAGAACGCCCGAAGGGATGTGATCAGTCCCGCATTGTTAACGCGGTAAGCGACAACCATCTCGATGGTGATGCTCAGATCTTCACTCAGCTTATTGGTGGCAGTGGCAATACAGGCGCAATCATGAGGCCCCGACGCAATTTGTTGGTGCGAGACGATCTGAGTATTGCTTGGACCAATCATCGTGTCCCAAAAAGCTTCGAGCCGATCCTTTCCACGGAAACCGTCGCCGGTAGGGTCATGCGGTGATGGCCCCACAGGGTCATGCAAGATCGCATCGTCGGCAAAGAGCGCAAGCCAGTTTTCTTTCTCGCCGTTCTGAGCGCAATGAATCGACGTAAGATGAGCCTTGATCGCGGGGTGTGAATGCGTCATGTGTTCTTACTTCCGTTCCTGATTGTCGTCACTTTAGCAGGCGTCAGTTTGTTCCAACGATCGCCGGTATTCGACAGAGTTTCCGCACTGCAGGCACGCTTCCTTTAAACGCCGTCGCCTTCCGTTCAATGCAATCTCGCGCGGCTCAAAGCCCCTCGCTAATTTGAATGATCTCATCGCTATTGGCCGGAAGGCTAAAGGCAACACCATCGTAGCCGATGGTGAAATTTTCAAAGACATCCTCTGCCCCATTCAGGAAGAGGCGCTCCTGACCAGGAACGAGAAGCGCTGGGACAATGTGGTAGTAGAGTAAGTGACCTACACCTGCTTCTGCTGCCGTCTCTGCAGCATCCCTTGGTGTTGCGTGATAGTCGGGGATGTCGTGGGTGATCTTCATCATATTAGCTTGATTATTGTTGCTCGCGCCTTCGTTGATCAGCCCTACGAGATTATCTGCGAGCGCTTCATGAACAA
>JAYOVN010000185.1:0-1889 GCA_038151515.1 Gammaproteobacteria bacterium
GCCCTGCGCGACGCTTCCGAAGAGGTGGTGGCAGAGATCGCCGATGCGGATCCGCTGGCCAAGGAGATTTACGAATCGTATATGGCCTATTTAAAGGATGTGCGCCGCTATCATGGCATCAGCGAGCAAGCCTATTTGAACGTTCGCGAGTAAGAAGGGATCCCGCGAGCAAGCCGCGCCAATGTCTAGGAGTCCGTTATGGAACTGAAGAACACAGAATATGAAGTGGACACTCAGGGGCTGGCCACTATTTGGCTCAATCGCCCGCACCGCATGAATGCTTGGACCGGACGGCTGCACACCGAGTATCGTCACCTGCTCAAAAGAGCCAATGATGATGCCAAGGTGCGAGCCATTGTCGTCACTGGTGCAGGTAAGGGATTCTGCGTTGGCGGCGATAGTCAGGCTCTGAGTGGTCACGCGGATCGTGGTGCGTACAGTCCGGGTATCAGCGAGGACATAGCGAAACCGGGTTACGGCACCGATCCAAACTTTGATGCGTCCTTTGCTTACCACTTTGGTCTAAACAAGCCCGTAATCGCTGCGATGAACGGACCAGCCGCTGGTGTGGGATTGGCGCTAGCCTGCTTTGCTGACCTTCGCTTTGCTGTGCCCGGCGTGAAATTTACCACCGCCCACGGCAAGCTGAACTTACCAGCTGAATACGGTCTGTCTTGGATGCTGCCAAAGATCGTCGGCCTTGGCCGGGCCAACGACCTGCTGCTGACGAGTCGAGTCTTCACCAGTGATGAGGCATTAACCCTTGGCTTTGTGAATCAAATTTTTGAGCCTGAGGCATTGATGGAACAAACCCGGGAGTACGCCCATCAGCTGATTACCAGTGTGTCGCCCAACTCCCTGCGCCAAACCCGCTGGCAAATCTACAAGGACTTGCACCGAGACGTTGCAAGTGCGGTTATTGAATCCGAACGTCTAATCGAAGACATGGCGAAAGAAGCGGACTTTAAAGAAGGCATTGATGCCTTGGTTGAAAAACGTCCGCCCCGTTGGCCTTCAGTGAACTGAGGCCTTTTGTAAACTGAGGCGCTTGGCGAGTTGAGGCTCGGTGCCTTTGGCAATCACAAAAGCGGAACGGTCAGAGCTGGCCCGGCAACCAAGTGGCCATGGCCGGCCAAATCAGCAGCGCCGCCAATAAAAGTAGCTGTAGCCCAATAAAGGGAAGCACGCCCCGATAAATCTCGGTAGTGGCCACATGATCCGGGGCCACGCCGCGCAGGTAAAACAGAGCAAAGCCGAAAGGCGGAGTTAAGAATGAAGTCTGCAGGTTCACGGCAATCAAGATGCCCAGCCAAATGGGATCTACGCCCATGGCCATGAGCACGGGGCCCACAATGGGCACCACGACAAAGGTGATCTCGATAAAGTCGAGAATGAACCCCAGCAAAAAGATCACCACCATGACAATACCCAAGGCGCCCCACATGCCGCCGGGCATTTGCTGGAACAGTGCATGGACCATTTCCTCGCCGCCATAACCGCGAAACACCAATGAGAAGATGGATGCGCCTACAAGAATGAAAAACACCATGCCGGTGGTGGATAGAGTGGCGCTGCCTACCTCTGAGAGTACCTGTCCGTTGAGGCGGCCGTAGGCCAGGCCCAGCATCAAAGCGCCAAACGCCCCCACCCCGGCTGCCTCGGTAGGTGTGGCAACGCCACCCAGAATGGACCCCAGTACCGCCACAATCAGCAGCAACGGTGGCGCAAGGGCAGCCAGCACCGGCCCGAGCCTTACGTCTTCTGTCCGCTCTGCCGGTGGCATGGACTGGGGGGAGATAAACACGCGCAGCAAAATGTACCCAAGATACAGGCCTACCAGACACAGGCCGGGAATGATGGCCCCGGCAAACAGGTCGCCAACGGAAATG
>JAYOVN010000186.1:0-1866 GCA_038151515.1 Gammaproteobacteria bacterium
ATTGTCGGAGAGAGTGCGCAAACTCGGCAGCTTATGCAGTTGATCCGATCCATTGCGCCCACCGCGGCGAGCGTGCTGATCAACGGCGAAAGCGGTGTGGGTAAAGAGCTGGTTGCTCAAGCCATCCACACCCAATCAAATCGAGCCAGCGAACCCTTCATCCCGGTGAACTGCGGGGCCATTCCCGCCGAGCTGATGGAAAGCGAGCTGTTTGGGCACAAAAAAGGGGCTTTCACCGGCGCCATTGCAGATCACTTGGGTAAAGTTACGGCGGCCAACGGGGGCACGCTGTTTCTCGATGAAATTGGCGATATGCCCATGTCCATGCAGGTGAAACTGCTGCGCGTACTGCAGGAAAAAGTTGTCTTGCCTGTGGGCTCAAACCAGCCGGTGGAGGTCGACATTCGCGTGGTTGCTGCCACCCACCGAGTGCTTGAGGATGAAATCAAGGCGGGTCGTTTCCGCGCAGATCTGTATTACCGCTTGAATGTCGTGCCCTTGCAGGTGGAACCCTTGCGCCAGCGGCGCGAGGAACTGCCGGCGCTGATTCGCCACTTTTCCAAGCAGTTCACCGACCAAGACACGCCAGGGATCGAATTTACCGACGGTTTTCTGCAGGTGATGCAGCGCTACGATTGGCCCGGCAACGTGCGGGAACTGTCGAATATGGTGCATCGACTATCGGTGCTTTATCCGGGGCAAACCTTGCATGTGAACCACGTTGCTTCATCGATGCTGCCAGCGGGCATGTGCGAACTCATACAGCAAGATCCAGCGGACGAGCAGGGATCGCTATTCGACGTGATGATGGGGGACGATCAGCCGGCAGGCCAGCCGGATCACGACAGTGACGTGGAGTCGATTATCATGCACGCCCAAGGTTTTGAGGATTTCCGTCAGCGCGGCCAATCCTTGAAGGGCGTCTTGAGCGATATCGAACAAGATCTGATTCAGCGTGCACTGCAGGAGACCGATGGTAACGTCTCGCGCTGTGCCAAGCTGTTGCGCATGCAGCGCACGACGCTGATAGAGCGCATCAAAAAATACAATCTGAATATGTCGGCAGCCTGATCCGCCGCGGTCTGGGCACCGTTGCCTGGCAACCAATCAGGTCGCCGTTTCTGCCCACACAGGGCCAGGCTGTCGAAATAGCGACAGCGTTAGCCGGCCCACCGGCAAACTTCCCCGGCCGGGTGGCAATATTCCGCCACAACAATGTAACCCATTGAATTTGCTGAATTAAATATCTGGCACGTGTTTTGCTTAGTAGTCTGCATCGAAAAATGAATGTGATGTAAAGACTATGTACCAAGACCATCCAATTGACCTGATATGGGATGAATCCTCGCCAATGGACGCCAACGTCATGGGGATCTTGACGCGCTCGGGGTTTCGTCCTCGTTCTATGGGCGCAGCAGAGGTCGCGAAATATGTTGAGGGCGATGGCTTTGGATCTTGCGTGCTGTGTATGCACCGGCGCGAATTGCCCGATATCCAAATGATTCGCACCCTGAAGCAGCATTACGGCGCAAAAATTTACCTGGTTCTGCGAGTAGACCCCTCAGACCTGGAGAGCACCATAGAGGCCATTAAGTGCGGTGTTGACGACGTCATTGCCGACGGCGCAGACCAGCAGGCCAAGTGGGAAAAGATTGCCGGCTTAGCAAAGCTGCGGCTGCTGAAAAATGATTCTTACGTCTTTGTCGATGAGACCAGCCAACATTTGTTGGCCTTGGTAGAGCGAGTTGGTGCGGCCGAGGTCACCGCACTGATGCACGGGCCCACCGGTTCGGGCAAAGAGGTCTTGGCCCGGTTAACCCACGACTTTTCACCGCGCCGAGATGGCCCCTTTGTGCCGGTGAACTG
>JAYOVN010000187.1:0-1793 GCA_038151515.1 Gammaproteobacteria bacterium
AGATATTTATCACCAGTGGTGAGCACGATATGGCTGAGAACATTGTGCATTTGACCCTGGCGCGAATTGTGGACGGCCCGAAGGGCACCAAGGGGATTTCCTTATTTATCGTGCCCAAATTCTTGCCTAACGAAGACGGCAGTCTGGGTCCCCGTAACGGCTGGGCCAGTGGTTCCCTTGAACACAAGATGGGCATTAATGGCAGCGCGACATCGGTGATTAACTACGATGGCGCCAAAGGATTTTTGCTTGGCGAAGAGCATCAGGGTTTGGGCGCCATGTTCACCATGATGAACTACGAACGCTTAAGCGTCGGTCTGCAAGGTTTGGGGGCTGGTGACTTGGCCTATCAGCATTCGGCGCGCTACGCCCAAGACCGTATTCAGGGCAGAGCAGCCACAGGAGCCCAAAACCCAGGCGCCGAAGCGGATTCGCTCCTAGTGCATCCTGATGTGCGTCGCATGTTGTTAACCCAGCGTGCCTATGTGGACGGTTGCCGAGCGTTCGCTTTTTTTGCCGGTATGCAGCTGGATGCGGCTAAGCACAAAGGCGACGAGCAGGCGGACCGTTTTGGACAACTGCTGACGCCAGTGGTGAAAGCCTTTTTGACCGACAAAGGGTTGGAGGGAGCGGTGATGGCTCAGCAGATACTGGGCGGCCACGGCTACGTTAAAGAGTGGGGCGTTGAGCAAATCGTTCGGGATGCGCGCATCGCCCAGATTTACGAAGGCGCTAACGGTATTCAGGCCTTGGATCTGGCCGGCCGCAAGGTCGTACGTGACGGAGGCAAGACGCTGTCAGAGTTGCTTGACGTGCTGGCAGAATTCGAGATCCATCCGGAGCATCAAACCCGCGTGACAGAGGCCTTCGCTCGTTTGCTGAGAGCCGGCCAGTCCATGGTTGCGAGAAGCAACGAGGACGCGAATTTGCCCGGTGCAGTGTCCGCGGACTTTTTGGATTTGATGGGCATGACGCTGTGCGCATGGGCATGGGGCGTTATGGCGCATCAAGCAGGGAATGATGATTTCGGTCTCGCGAAGAAACAGACGGCACGATTCTTTTTTGCGCGTCTGCTGCCAAGAACCTTGGGCCTTGAACAAAGTATCTTGGCTAACTCAGACGTGCTGATGGACATGCCGGAGGCGTTGTTTAACGCCTAGAATTGGTTCAACCAAGCGCCTAACCGGCGCTTGATAGTGGTCACCGGATTAGCTTCGTGGATAGACCCAAGGGTGGGACGATGACAGTCCACCATCCACAGGCACCGCTTGGCCGTTGACGTAGGAAGCGCGGTCGCTGAGTAAGAAGCAGGCCATTTCGCCGATCTCGCTAGGCTGCCCAAAGCGTTTCATCGGATTGATTTGGCCGATCTTGTCCTCTTTTCCACGCTCCCGGGCGAGATCAAAGGTCGGCTTGGTCATACCTGTCTCTATTAGTCCCGGGCAGATGGCGTTTATGCGAACACCGGTACCGTAAGTCTGATAGGCCGTGGTCTGCACGATGCTAATGACGCCGGCTTTACTGGCGGAGTAATCGACCCCACCGGCATTTGCCCGCAAACCAGCCACCGACGCCGTGCATAAAATAGCGCCATGCCCTTGGGCCAGGAAATGCTTCAGGCTGTGCTTGGCCGCCAGAAATACGCCCACCGTGTTGACGCTGAGCGTGCGTTGCCAATCTTCGACGGTGAGCTCAGTCATAGGCTTTCTGCCGCCAGAAACGCCTGCGTTGGCGTAAATGCCGTCAATGCGACCGTACTGGTCCACACAGGTTTGGACAAAGGCTTCTACTTC
>JAYOVN010000188.1:0-1701 GCA_038151515.1 Gammaproteobacteria bacterium
GCGCCACACTGTCCGAATCACGCAAAGTTACTAGTGGTCAGCCCATGTTGGTTGGAGAAGAGCTGTTTGGTGCCGTAGAAAAGGTGATCGCTCTGCCGGAAGTCATCGAAGCAGTGAGCCAGCGCGGCGTAGACCCTGACTACGCACTCTGCCTACCTCGTACTGTGGGACGTTTCTACGCCGACATCGCGGATCCGCAAAACGATCGTCTCGCCCGTTTCGATTGCTTCAACATCCGCGGACAAAGCGGCTTGGGCATTCTTCCTACAACCAGCGCCTACGCCCGGCCGATCGAAGGTTTGAGTGTGCTTTTTGATGTGGAAGAAAACCGCCTCATCGAGCTCACTGACTCTTTCGCTGGCAGCGAAGCGCCCCCTGCTGACTTTGAGGTCCTCGAACTCGGTGAAGATGCGCTCGATACCCGTACACCGCTTCGCCCCATTACCATCGCACAAAGCGAAGGACGCAATTTCAGTGTCAGTGGAAGTCAAATCGATTGGCAAGGATGGCAATTCCATCTTCGCTTCGATCCCCGACAAGGCACGGTGCTTAACAATATTGGTTACATGCGCGGCGATGATTTCCGACCTATCGCCTACGAAATTGCCATGTCCGAAATGTTCGTCCCCTATCAAGATCCTGATACGCATTGGTTCTACCGCGCCTACTTCGACATGGGTGAGTATGGCTTTGGCAATATGGCGACTGAACTCAAGAGAAATGACTGTCCTGCCAACGCGGTTTATCAGGACGTGGTTCTCCACACCGGGGCCGGCGAGCCTGTGGTTGCACCGAACCGTATTTGTATCTTCGAGTTCGACCCCGGTTACCCGTCCTGGCGTCACAACGAATCACTGCTTGAGGACCTACCTGGACTCGTCACGCATAACTCGCGGCGCGCAACGAATCTCGTTGTGCGCATGGTGGCGGTCATCGGTAACTACGATTACTTCCAAGATTATGTATTCCAACAAGACGGACGGCTTCGAATCCGTCTAATTTCAACCGGTATTGATGCTACAAAAGGTGTTTTTGCGGCCTCCCTAGAGGACACTAATGCCGCGGATGAGACCGCCTACGGCACCTTGATTGCGCCTCACCGTTTAGGCGTCAATCACGACCACTTCTTCAGCTACCGAGTGGATATGGATGTCGACGGCAGGAAAAATAACTTTCTTCGCCAGAAACTTGTGGCGGAAGCTCAACCTGAAGCCTCAGCACGGCAGGGCATATGGCGTGTAGAGACCGAGAAAATCTCGACTGAGCAAGCAGCTCAAACCGTCATGCGCGTAGAGAAGCCGGCTTTGTTGACCTTCGCGAGCGCCAATGCAACTAACCAGATGGGCTATCCAACGGCGTACCAACTCATCTTTCCCAATATTCGCACGTTGGTTACACCCGAGGACCCTATTTATCAGCGCGCAGGGTTCTTGAAGAACAATTTGTGGGTGACTCGCTATCAACCCGACGAAATTTTCTCTGCAGGTATTGCAGTGAATCAATCAGCGGAAGGCCAGGGGCTGCCCCGCTACGCAGCCGATGATGAATCCATTGAAAACGCCGATATCGTTGCCTGGCCAACCATTGGCTTTCACCATGTACCCATGGCAGAGGACTGGCCTGTTATGCCTGCGAAGGTCGATGAGATCGTGCTCAAGCCCCGAAATTTCTTTGACCGAAACCCAGCATTGGATGTCCCGA
>JAYOVN010000189.1:0-1697 GCA_038151515.1 Gammaproteobacteria bacterium
GGCGACAGGGTATTGGGCGCTGGTTCTAGGGTTTGGTGTTGGCGGTGGTTTGTGGGGGATGCTCTCCAACCTTGCCTTCATTCGGCATTACGGTCCCAAGCACTTGGGTGAGATCAGTGGCCTGAATGCAGCATTAACGGTGTTTGCCAGTGCCATTGGGCCTCTGCTGTTTAGTTTGGCTTTCGATATCACCGGAACATTTGCCGCGGGTCCCATGCTGAGCATCGTAGCCTTGGTGGCGCTCTTCGTTGCTGCGGCCTTGATCCCTCAACCCTTGGATCAAGTGCCTAATCGGTAATGTTGGGCTGTCGTGGGTTCATTGCTGAACCGCGGTCTTGGAAATGTGGCGGTCAGCGTATAACATTGCGCGCCCTTGGAGATCGGCCAAAAATGGCGGAGCGGGAATGGCGAAACGTCTAGTCATTGCGAACTGGAAGATGAACGGCGATCTGGCCTTGGTGAAACAGACCATCGAGTCTTTGCGCGTGGAACCAAACGTGGACATCGTGGTGGTGCCCCCAGCCATTTATGTGGCGGCACTGTCGGATGCTTCTTCTGTAGCCTTTTCAACTGGGCTGCAAAACGTCAGTCAGTTTGCGGCTGGGGCACACACCGGTGAGGTGTCTGCGTCTATGGCGCTAGAAGTTGGCGCGTCATGGGTTCTAGTCGGTCATTCAGAGCGTCGCGCGGAGCATGGCGAAAGTGATGCCGTTGTCTCGGCCAAGGGTGAACAGGCGTTGAGTGCAGGGTTGTCTGTGGTGATTTGTGTGGGTGAAAGCCGAGAGGAGCGAGAGGCGGGAAACGCCGAGTCTTTTGTCAGCGATCAAGTTAGGGCTCAGGCCGCTTGCTTGAGGCAGCCCGGCACAGTCGCCATCGCTTACGAACCTATTTGGGCCATTGGCAGCGGCATTAGTGCCAGTTCCGAACAGGCCGTGGCAATGCACAAGGTGATACGTCAGACGGTGAGCGAAGTGGCTCCTGTTCAAGCTGATGCAATTCGTATTTTGTACGGCGGCAGTGTGAACGCGGACAATGCGGCAGGTTTGTTTGAGCATCCTGAGATCGAGGGGGTGTTAGTGGGTGGCGCATCGCTGGACAAAGCGCAATTTGCTGCCATCATACGCGCCGCGAACGTTGCAGCGTCCTAGGGACGTCGACGTGGTAAGTGAAACGCTCTGAGTCCGAGTGGGGCCAGCGTGACGAAAACGAAATGAGTGATTAGATGTCCACATTAGAAACAGTTTTATTGTCCTTGTTGGTGATTGATGCCATCGCGCTAATCGCCTTGGTGCTTATCCAACAGGGCAAGGGCGCCGATGTCGGTGCCGCCTTTGGCAGCGGTTCGTCAAATACAGTATTTGGCAGCTCTGGTGGTGCCACGGCCATGACCCGAATCACTACCTGGCTTGCTATCGGGTTTTTTGTGATTTCTTTTGCGCTAGCCTATACAGCGAAAGAGCGTTCCGACCAAGCTGATCGTTTGGGTATTCCCCAAGTCTCTGCTGGTATGGACGAGGGAGAGGATTTGTCCTTGGATACGGCGCCGTCTGCCGATGATGCCAGCGAGGAAATTCCAGAGATATAGGTTTTTTCAAACGGATAAACCGAAGGAAAAGAGGAAACAGCAGCGCATTACAAGTTCAAGCCGAAGTGGTGAAATTGGTAGACACGCTACCTTGAGGGGGTAGTGGGCTTAT
>JAYOVN010000190.1:0-1642 GCA_038151515.1 Gammaproteobacteria bacterium
GCGTGAGCGATGAAATGACTTTGCGGGACAAGCTGCGCATCATCATTTTCGAGGCGGACACCAAGGCTGGCCGTCGTTTCGATGTGTCGCTGATCGTGCTGATCCTGCTCAGCGTGGTAACGGTGATGCTGGACTCGGTACCTAGGATCAATGCGCAATACGGTCAGCAGTTGTATTACGCCGAATGGTTTTTCACCGTGCTCTTTACGGCGGAATACCTGATTCGCCTGTGGTGCATCGAGCACTCTTGGAGCTATGCCAAGAGTTTTTACGGCATCGTCGACTTGCTCAGCGTACTGCCCACCTACATCAGTTTGTGGTTGCCCGGGGCGCAGTTTTTCTTAGCCATACGTATTTTGCGAGTGCTGCGGGTGTTTCGGGTGCTGCGCATGGTGCGCTACGTGGGTGAGGCAGAGCTGATTACCCAAGCCTTGGCGGCCAGCCGCCGGAAAATCATCGTCTTCATAGTATCGGTACTGGCGCTGATGGTGATTTTTGGGTCCCTCATGTATGTCATCGAGGGCGGCAGCAACCCGGCCTTTGCCAGCATTCCCCACAGCATTTACTGGGCGGTAACGACCATGACCACCGTGGGCTATGGCGACATCACGCCCACTACGCCGCTGGGTCAGTCTTTGGCGTCGTTCATCATGATAATGGGTTACGGCATTATCGCGGTGCCTACCGGCATCGTGACCTTGGAGCTCAATGAGGCCAACCGCCGTCAGGCCAATACCCGCACGTGTTCAGACTGTGCGGCCGAGGGACATTCTCGAGAGGCCAGTTATTGCTGGCGCTGTGGTGCGGCCCTGTACCAACGCTCCCGGGATCGTCAACCGGACAGCGAAGACGTCACCGGCTAAGCGGTTGTTACCGTTCCTGGACGCAGAATGTGGGCGTCAATGCGATGGGTAATGGTGAATTCCGGTTCGGCGATTTGCCCCAGCAATGCTTCGTGCTCGGCGTCGAACGCCGCGACTTGCTCTGGATTTAAGGTGGCGCCAATGCCCCGTGAGGCGCGTATACGACCCATCCAAGACGCCCGGGTGAAGGGGACGGCCTCGTCATAGTAGAAATAACCGCAGTAATGCATGCTTGGCGACAAGCCCGGGTAGCTGGGCCGGGTGGCGCCGTGATAAGCCGCCCCCTGCCAGTTTGGGTTGTGCTGCAAAATCAGTTCTTCGCTGGCCTTGGCGATGGAATCAACATCGGGCAGCCAAGAAAAGTGTGATATCACCAAACTGCCTGTGGGTTTGAGCCAGCGGATCAGGTTTTCAACCACCGCTGGGGTGTCAAAGTACAAAAAACACTGGTTGGCGGTGACCACGTCCAAGGCTTGGATTGGTGCCTGGGTGTTTTCTGCTGACGCGGTTTGAAACTCAATGTTCAGGCCTTGGTTTTGCGCCAGCGCCTCGGCCATTGCCACTTGTTCCGATGCGATGTCGCTGGCCATGACCTGGCATCCTTGCTTGGCCAACTGGCGGGCGATGACGCCGGTGCCGGTGGCTAAATCGAGGACTTGTTGTCCGGGTAGACCAATGCCAAAGGTGCCCAAGCGTTGATAGAAACTCGGCGGCGGTCCCGGCCGATGTTTGGCGTAATCTTCCGCGGTTTTGCCCCAGTCGATGCGATCGTCTTGCTC
>JAYOVN010000191.1:0-1622 GCA_038151515.1 Gammaproteobacteria bacterium
ATGCGAGTTCAAGCCAAGGCGATTAAAGCTCCCCCGCATGGGTAGCTGGCTTCTACCTTTGTTGTTGATCAATTTGCTGTCCCCGGTACATGCAGATACCAGCAATGACATGTTGGCGCCGCAGACCTCAACCGCCGATGCCCTGACCGGGCCCTTGCATACGGTCACGGTCGCTACGGCTTCTTTGGCCGAGAGCCTTCTGTTCTACAGGGATGGCCTGGGACTATCTGTGACTGGCCCAGTCTCGGTTGATGCCCAGACCCGTGCGCGGCAGCGAACCCTCTGGGGCATGCCGAACGATATTGGTTGGGATCTTTATTTGCTGCGTCGTCCGGATGCTCCGGGAGCCGCGTCGATCCGTTTGCTCGTACTTGATACACCGACGCCTGCGATTCATTCGAGTTGGAGTGCGCTCCAGCGTGGCCCGTTTTCCATGGGATTTCCCAATGAAGACCAGGAAGCGCTTGATGCCAAGATGCGACGACTGGGGTTCGGAAGCCTCAATATTATTGAAAAATACACGGTCCCGCGGCGGGATGGGACCGTGTATCCAATTCATGAAACGATCTTCAATGGCCCCGACTTTGTGCATGCTGTTGGTATTTACCGCGGTGATGGCATGGCGCAGTTGGGGCCGGTGGATGCTGCTACCGGCTTAGGTGGCCCTGCTTATTCCGCCCAGGTGGTCGATGACTCCGACGCCATGCTGGCTTTCTTGACCGAGGTGTTGGGTATGGAGTTGCGCTCGGATCGCACCTGGAAGAGCGCGGGCACCGAGGGAGCATTGAATGTACCCGACGGCACAATCTTTAGATTTTCGATCGTTTATGCCATGGGCGCGACCTCGGGGCACTTGCTTTTTGTCGACTACGAAAACGTCGCTTCCCTGTCCAATGGTGTCGCCCCGCGATTACCTAATCGCGGGATCGGGATGTGGACCTTTCCAGTGACCGATCTTGACGAAGTGCTCCGGCGCGCGACTGATAGAGGAATCAAGATTGAAGGGGCTCCTGTTTCTGTCGACATGCCCGCCTTTGGCAAGGCGAAAGTGGCAACAGTCCTCGCCCCCAACGGATTTATGATCGAACTCTTTGAGGCGCAGCCATGATCCGGCTGCTACTCGGGCTGTGTTCTACGTTTTCAGTCGCGGTCTCCACGGCGGCGGATGACGATGGCGGATTTAGTCTATCGGGTTGGCGCGAGGTGGTGGTGACAGTCGCCTCGATTGAGGCTCACCAGCGCTTTTTTGAGGAGGTGGGTGCCTGGGAGTCGAGGACGCCTATGGCTGATGCTTCCGATCAGATGGCGTTTTGGGGTGTGCCCGATGTCGCTGCCAAAGAGATCGTCATTGCTAATAAAGGTACGGAGACTGGCATGATCCGCTTGGTCGAGGTGGCAGGCAGCCATCCCCAGATTCGATCCAATAGTCAGCTCTGGGATGCCGGTGGCATTCTGGATATCAACATCCGCGTAACAGATATGGAGACAAAATTCGGCGAGCTGCAACGTCGCGGTTGGCAGGCAGCTGGCGACCCTGTCCGCTTCACCTTTGGCCCGTTCGAAGTCACCGAATGGATTACGCGCGGGCCGGATGGTTTGACGTTTGCCCTCATTGAGCGCCA
>JAYOVN010000192.1:0-1586 GCA_038151515.1 Gammaproteobacteria bacterium
TCTTAATGCCACGAAAACGTCGACGAGGAAACGAATTGCATGCGCTAAATCTGTGAACGGTTGCTCGGGGGTGGTGCTTTGGTCATTATCAAGGCTTACTTTTTGATGGTTCCAACCATGACTCAGCCCCGTACCTGTCTTGTTTCTTGGATCACCGCATTTGTCTGCGTCGTCCTGACCTTCAGTGGCTCGGTGGCGGCGAAGGCCCGAGTTGCCGAGCTGGCCGATGGCGGCATGGTGGCAACGCGGTCTTCCTGGGCGTCCCAAGTCGGGGCGGACATTCTCAGTCAGGGTGGCAATGCGGTGGATGCGGCTGTGGCCGTGGGTTTCGCCATGGCAGTGACCTATCCATCTGCGGGTAACTTAGGCGGGGGCGGCTTTATGGTCATTCACCTAGCCGACGGCACCGTCATTACCAACGATCATCGTGAGAAAGCGCCCAGCGCCGCATCCCGCGACATGTTTTTGGATGAAAACGGCGATGTGATTAAAGAGTTGTCTTTGCATTCACACTTGGCTGCTGGGGTTCCCGGCAGCGTGGCCGGTTTGCTGGATGTGCTTGAAAAACACGGCACCATGACTCGGGCACAGGTAATCCAGCCGGCCATTGATCTGGCGGCCAAGGGAATTGTACTGGACCGTGACATGGCCGAAGGTTTTGCCCGGCGCGCTGAGGCCTTTGCCAAGTACCCTGCCAGTGCGGCTGTGTTCACCCATGACGGCAGGCCCTATCAGATCGGTGACCGGTGGGTGCAAAAAGATCTGGCTGCTAGCCTTCGGCGCATTAAGGACAAAGGCAGGGCAGGTTTTTATCAGGGTAAAACCGCCGACTTACTGGTAGCAGAAATGCAGCGCGGGGGAGGACTGATTAGTCATCAGGACCTGCTCGACTATCGGTCAGTTTGGCGTGAACCCATTCGGGGCACTTACCGTGGACATGAAATAGTCTCTATGCCGCCGCCGTCTTCGGGTGGTGTGCTGCTGGTGCAAATGCTCAACATGCTTGAGGCCCACGATCTGGCGGCCATGGGCTATGGCAGTGCCCAAGCTATCCACACGATGATTGAGGCCGAGCGTCGTGCCTACGCAGACCGCGCTCAGCACTTGGGCGATATGGATTTTTACCCAGTGCCCATCAAGCAGTTAACCGATAAGAAGTACGCTAAAGCCCGTTTTGCCGATTTTGATCCGGCTAAGGCTGGTAAAAGCGAAGACATTGAATCGGGTCAACTGGCGCCAGAAAGTATGGAGACCACTCACGCCTCGGTTATGGATGCGCAGGGTAATGCGGTGTCATATACCACCACGCTTAACCTGTCCTACGGCAGCAAGATCGTGGTCAGCGGGGCAGGGTTCTTGCTGAACAACGAGATGGATGACTTCTCCGTTAAGGAAAATGTGGCCAACTACTATGGCGTGATTGGTCGTCAGGCCAATGCCATTGAGCCGGGCAAGCGCATGCTCAGTTCCATGACCCCGACCATTGTTCTTAAAGATGGTGTTCCCATGTTGGTAACCGGGTCGCCGGGCGGCAGCACGATTATCACCACCACCATGCAGGTGATTTTGAACGTCATCGATCATCA
>JAYOVN010000193.1:0-1584 GCA_038151515.1 Gammaproteobacteria bacterium
AAACCGTGTCCGAGTGGGGGCGATTGTTAGTTTTTGGTGGATTAAAGGGCAAAGAAGTTCGGATATGGCTCTACACCTCGAGACGTGGGTGACTTCGCATGTCCGCGAATGCGTGTGAGTGGTTTGTTGTGAGGAACAAGGCGATGGCCTAGCGTCTATGGATTGGTCATCACAGCGGTGGCGTTTTTTGTGGATAAGCAATCGCTGGCGCCGGCTACTTGGCTCGCTACGGTGACTCACTGCAATCCGTCGTTACCGCGGAGGACTGGGAAGATGCTTAACTCAGGGTTGCGAATGCTCGCTTACCGACCTGAATTTGCTTTAGAAACCGTAAAGATGTGGCGCGCCTCGTTTCAGCGAGCATTGCTGATTGAGGAGCACAATCGTTTTGACGACCTGTTAGAACACCTAAATTACTTCGCCAGCCTGAAGCCGGAACAATCCACCATAGTTCTGGATTCAGCAGACAGCCGGGTGATAGGCCTCATGACCCTGTCCGGATCCTATTTGATAACTTTGTTCGTTGACGTGGACTGTCAAAATAAAGGGGTAGGGAAGCACCTTTTAAACGAAGCAAAGACTCGCAACCCGAGTGGCTTAAGTCTGCATACCTTAGCTAAGAATCGCGGTGCTCAAGCATTTTACCTCTCTCAAGGTTTTACGGAGATCGAGCGGGGTTTTGCCAGTTTTGACGGTAATCCCTGGGCCCAAACTCAGGCTGATCTGGCAGACATCAAATATCAATGGCTGGGCTAGCCGATGTGGACCGTGCACTGATATCGCCGACGAGCTAAGTCGGCTTTGTTTGGTCGCGTACGCCTTGGCCTATGGCTTTGATCTGGTCGAACTCGGCCCGGCGCTTCGTCAGCTCCTCAGCCGACAAGTTCGCAATGCTGTAAAAATCCGCCTTCCACTGTTCTTCATCAGACCAGCGCTGGGTGGACTGGATTGTGGTTCCGGGTTGCTGCGCGGTTTCCAGCAGGGTGAGTGCCAGAGCTAATGTGTGCTGCTGAGATTTCCGGTCGTTGGGCTTGCCCGCAGAATTGCCCAAGGGGAAGTCACTGAACACGAACCGGGGCACACCGCAGTGTTCCACAATGTCTTTGGCAGAACCCATAACCACCGTTGGGATGCCATGAGCCTCCAGATGTCGCGCGGCCAAACTGACCGACTGATGGCAAACGGGTCAGTTGGCCACCAATATGGCCAGATCCACCTCATCGTCCTGCAGCATGGTCAGCAGGTCAGGACAGTCTTGGTGCTTGGTGGTGTCTTGGCTGCGATTGGTGGGCAGACCGTAATAGCGCGGTGACACCTCACCAATGCTGCCCTGTGCTTTGGCCTGTCCCAGGGTGCCCAGCGGAAAGTAGCTGCCAATGTCTTCTGCCGTCGTATAACCGCGGTCATAGCTCACGTGGGATATGCCAAGAAAGTCGTCCTTGCCCGCATCACCGGCGTACACCCGATAAAACTTAGCTGCGGCGTTGTAGGGCGCCCCGGGCCCTTGGTCACCCGCCTCTGGCTTAAAGGGGGCGGCGGTGGTCACCAAGCCCACTCGACTCTTTGTCACGGGTTTACTCAGCG